>CAYJPU010000208.1:0-5735 GCA_964372105.1 uncultured Undibacter sp. | reverse complement strand
CGCCCTGCGCCAATTGCGCCACCAGATCGGCCACCGCCTTCACGCTGCCGGCGGTCGCCTTGCCGTCTTTGTCGAGCGTGTCGCGCAGCGCCTCGACCAGCGCCGAACCGACCACCACGCCATCGGCGCCTGCGGCGATGGCGCGCGCCTGCTCCGCCGTCCGCACACCGAAACCGACCGCGACCGGAAGCCCGCTATGGCGCTTGATGCGCGCCACGGCGCTCGACACCTTGCCGGCATCGGGCGCGGCCGAACCGGTGATGCCGGTGATCGACACGTAATAGACGAAGCCCGAGGTGTTGTTCAGCACCGTCGGCAGCCGCTTGTCGTCGGTGGTGGGCGTGGCGAGGCGGATGAAGTTGAGCCCCGCCTTCAGCGCCGGCAGGCACAGCTCTTCGTCTTCCTCCGGCGGCAGGTCGACGATGATGAGACCGTCGACGCCGGCCGCCTTGGCATCGACGAGAAACTTGTCGACGCCATAGATGTAGATCGGATTGTAGTAGCCCATCAGCACGATCGGCGTTTCGTCGTCGTCTTTGCGGAACGCGCGCACCAAAGCGAGCGTCTTGGTCATGCGCTGGCCGCCCTTGAGCGCGCGCACGCCGGCCGCCTGAATGGCGGGCCCGTCCGCCATCGGATCGGTGAACGGCATGCCGATCTCGATCAGGTCGGCGCCGGCCTGCGGCAGCGCCTTCACGAGCGCGACCGAGGTGTCGTAATCCGGATCGCCGGCCATGGTGAAAGTCACCAAAGCGGCGCGGCGTTCCTGCTTCAGCGCGGCGAAGCGGCGTTCGATGCGGGTGGTGGTCATACGTCCGCCAACTTGGTTTTATTTTTCAGGAAGCGATTGAGGATAAAAAGCGCGGTACCACAAATCGCAAGGCAAAGGAGGACCAATGCAGGTGCGAGAAAGTAGGCCGGGATGGCAAAATCAAGGTAATGCTCATGCACAAGCTGGGCGATGCAAGTCTTGTCGCCACTGCAAGCGGTAACAGCACTAGATGCAACGTCGTCGCGCGCACTGGCATACTTCGACCAACTAAGCATGACCAGCCGGACTGGTAACACCAGCGAGGCAAGAACGGCGATAATGGCAAACTTTCTCATCGTACCTTGCCTGCCAGATATTCTTCGACGCTCGCCAAATCCTTGTCGCCGCGGCCGGACAGATTGACCACCATCAAATGATCCTTCGGCTTTTGCGGCGCGAGGTCGAACACGCGCGCCAGCGCGTGCGCCGGCTCCAGCGCCGGGATGATGCCCTCGAGCTTGCTGCAAAGCTGGAACGCCGCCACCGCCTCGTCGTCGGTCGCGGACAAGAACGTCACCCGGCCCATGTCGTTGAGCCAGGCGTGCTCGGGCCCGATGCCGGGATAGTCGAGGCCGGCGGAGATCGAATGCGCTTCGATGATCTGGCCGTCGTCGTCCATCAGGAGATAGGTGCGGTTGCCATGCAGCACGCCAGGACGGCCGCCGGCGACGGAGGCGGCGTGCCGGCCGCTCGGAAGGCCGTGGCCGGCCGCTTCGACGCCGAAGATTTCAATGCCGCGGTCGTCGAGGAACGGGTGAAACAGGCCCATGGCGTTGGAGCCGCCGCCGATGCAGGCGACAAGCGAATCCGGCAGGCGGCCTTCGGCGGCCTGCATCTGCTCGCGCGTCTCGTGGCCGATGATGCACTGGAAGTCACGCACCATCGCCGGATAAGGATGCGGGCCGGCGACCGTACCGATGCAGTAGAACGTGTCACTGACGTTGGTCACCCAGTCACGCAGCGCCTCGTTCATGGCGTCCTTGAGCGTGTGCGAGCCGGAGGTGACAGGGCGCACTTCGGCGCCCAGCATCTTCATGCGCAGCACGTTCGGCTTCTGCCGCTCGACGTCGACCGCGCCCATGTAGACGACGCACGGCAGGCCGAACTTGGCGCACAGCGTGGCGGTAGCGACGCCGTGCATGCCGGCGCCGGTCTCGGCGATGATGCGCGTCTTGCCCATGCGCCGCGCCAGCATGATCTGGCCGAGCACGTTGTTCACCTTGTGCGCGCCGGTGTGGTTGAGCTCTTCGCGCTTGAAGTAAATCTTGGCGCCGCCACCCGAAAGGCCGGAGGCCGTCTTTCGTAAATGCTCGGTCAGGCGCTCGGCGTAATAGAGCGGCGACGGCCGGCCGACGAAGGTCGCGAGATGGCCGTCCATTTCCTTCTGGAACGCCGGATCGGCCTTGGCCTCGCCGTAGGCCTTCTCCAGTTCGAGAATCAGCGGCATCAGCGTCTCGGCGACAAAGCGGCCGCCATAGATGCCGAAATGCCCGCGCTCGTCGGGGCCGGTGCGGAAGGAATTGGGCTGTTGCACGGTCATGCGAATAACTCTCTCACAATTCGCTCGCCTTTTCCGCTCATTTGGCCGAACCGCGCACGATCGATTCCTCCGACAGGAGAAGCGGCGGCGCGGACAGTTCAGCATCGGCCGCGCGCGCGACGCGGATGAAGGCGCGGATCTTGTCGACGTCTTTCTCGCCGGGCGCGCGCTCGACGCCGGAGGAGACATCGACGCCCGGCGCGCGCGTGATGCGCAACGCCTCGGCGACGTTGCCGGCATCGAGCCCGCCCGACAGCATGTAGGGAATTTTCAGATCGACGCCCTTGAGCAGCGTCCAGTCGAACGGCTTGCCGAGACCGCCGGGACGGGTCGCCTCCTGCGGCGGCCGGGCGTCGAAGATCAGCCGGTCGGCGACGTTGGCGTAGAGCCGGATCGGCGACAGGTCGGCGCGCTCGGCGATCGGCAGCGCCTTCATGACGGGCAATCCAAAGCGCGAGCGGACGACGACCACGCGTTCGGGCGTCTCCTTGCCGTGCAGCTGGAGGATGTCCGGCTTGAGCGATTCGACGATGGCAGCGAGCGCTTCGTTGCTGGCGTCGACCGTCAGCGCCACCTTGATGGCGCGCCCGTTCACCCGCGCGCTCAAGGTGCGCGCGAGCTCGGAACCGATGTGCCGCGGGCTCGGGGCGAAGAACACGAAGCCGACCATGTCCGCCCCGGATTCCAGGGCCGCATCAAGGGCTTCCGGGGTCTTCAGGCCACAGATTTTGATCGATAAAGCCATGACTGCGGTTTCTAGCGCCTAATGCGGGCCACCGCAAAGCCGGACCCAAGCGGGGCCGGTCAGGGCGCCGGGGGCGAAATAGCCGGGTATTGGCCCGGCGTCCGGCCGGACGCGGCCTCGGCGGCGGCGGAGCGGCGGCGCAGCGCCTCCAGTTCCTGGTGCAGCGCGCGCACGTCGTCATCGAGCCGGTGGGCGGTGCGCCGCCATTTGGCCTGGCGGAGCCAGGCGGCGACGCCGCCGATGACGACGCCCAGGATGACGAGGATGAAGACCATGACGAACAACGGCAGCGTCGCCGCGTAGGCCGGGTTCGCCGACGAGAACGGGTCGAACGACACCGTCACCAGCTGCCGGTTGGCCACCGCGAAGGCGATAATGATCACCGCCAGCGGCACGACGATCACGGCGGTGACAATTTTACGGAACACGGACGCCTCGCAAAAAGATTTGGCCGGGGCGGGCCCCGGCCATGACAATAGCACCCTCCCCGTTCGGGGACACCTAGCCCGCCGTCGGGCCGTCGAGTTTGTTCAGCCGCTCGCGCATTTCCTTGCCGGTCTTGAAGAACGGGACCGACTTCTGCTCGACCGACACATGCGCGCCGGTGCGCGGGTTGCGGCCGGTGCGCGCCGGCCGGTGCTTGACCGAGAAAGCGCCGAAGCCGCGCAGCTCGACGCGGTCGCCGCGCGCCATGGCGCTGGTGATCTCGTTGAGGATGGCGTTGACGATGTTCTCGACGTCGCGCTGGTAGAGATGCGGGTTCTGCGCCGCGATCCGCTGCACAAGTTCTGATTTGATCATAGGCACGCGCTCACCCCGCTCAATTGGTGGCCGGAGGGTGCCAAAGCGCCAGCAGACCGTCAAGATTAAGCCGCTCGATGGCTTCCGCGCCGCCCCATTGCTCGATGCCGCGCGCCACCACCGTGAGGCCCATGGCGTCGAAGGTCCGGGCGGCGAGATGCAGGAACGAGAACTCGCTGAAGCGCGGCTGCAGCGAATAGTCCCGCACCGGGGTCGTGGCCGGTACCTTCTTGGCCTGCTCCAGCCAGGCCTGCGCGGTCTTTTCGTTGCCGAGACCGTCCACCAGCTTGAGGCCGACGGCCTGGCGGCCGGTGAAGACGCGGCCGTCGGCGACGCGGGCGAGCTGGGCGTCGTCGAGATTGCGGCGGTTCTTCACGAGCTCTTTGAACCAGGCATAGGAATCCAGTACGATCGCCTCGATGGCCGCCCGCGCCTCCGGGCTGGTCGGCTCGAAACCGTTGGGCGCGGCCTTGAGCGGCGAGGATTTGACCTCCTCCACTTTGATGCCAATTGTCTTCAAGACGTCGGTGAAATTCGGGTACTGGAACAGCACGCCGATCGAGCCGACCAGCGAGGTGTCCTGCGCCACGATATGCTCGGCCGAGAGCGCGGCGATATAGGCGCCCGAGGCGGCCAGGCCATCAACCACCACCACCATCGGCTTCTTGGCCTGCAGCTCGCGCAGCGACTCGTACAGTTGCTCGGAGCCGGCGGTGGTGCCGCCGGGGCTGTCGATGTGCACGATGACGGCGCGGGCGCGCGAGCGCGACAGCCGCGCCAAGGCCTCGACGCGGTCCTGGTTGTTGCGGATCAGGCCCTGGATCTTGACGCGCGCGACGTAGTCGCCGGTCGGCGCGAAGCGGCTACCCGGCATCACGAGGACGGCGGTGCCGACGACGGCGATCAGCGCGACAATAACGGCGCCGACGCGCCAGAAGGTGAGTTTGCGCCGCAGGCGGCGGCGATCGACGATGGCATCGGCATCGAGCGACATGGCGGTATCCTTTTTGATCCGTCATTCCGGGGCGCGGGCTTTAGCCCGTGAGCCCGGAATCCATAATCCTCAACGCTGCGGAGTATGGATTCCGGGCCCGC
Organism: uncultured Undibacter sp.; assembly: GCA_964372105.1. Lineage (GTDB taxonomy): Bacteria > Pseudomonadota > Alphaproteobacteria > Rhizobiales > Xanthobacteraceae > Pseudolabrys. The sequence goes on along the minus strand of CAYJPU010000208.1, from coordinate 743 downwards.
CACCTCGTGGCGTCCCGGAAGGACGCGTATCTATTCTGCCATCTTTGGCACGATCATGTCGCAATGAAAAACCCCCGGGGGTGAGCCCGGGGGTTCTTTGGTTTCGAGCCGGTAACCGGCGACGATTAGTCTTCCGTCTTCTCGGTTTCGCGCTGCTTGAGCGCGGCGCCCAGGATGTCGCCCAGCGAGGCGCCCGAATCGGCGGAGCCGTACTGTGCGAGCGCTTCCTTCTCCTCGGCGACTTCGAGCGCCTTGATGGAGACGGCGACCTTGTGGGTCTTGCGGTCGAACTGGGTGACGCGGACGTCCACCTTCTGGCCGACGGCGAAGCGCTCGGGGCGCTGTTCGCCGCGATCGCGCGCAAGCTCGTTGCGCTTGATGAAGGACACGAGGTCGGTATCGACGATCTTGACCTCGAGGCCGCCTTCGGTGACCGCGGTGACTTCGCACGTGACCACCGAGCCCTTCTTGAGCTCGCCGGCAGCGCCCGACGACATCGGATCGCCCTGCAGCTGCTTGACGCCGAGCGAGATGCGTTCCTTCTCGACGTCGACGTCGAGAACCTGCGCCGACACCATGTCGCCCTTCTTGTACTCGTCGATCACCTGCTCGCCCGGACGCTTCCAGTCCAGATCCGACAGGTGGACCATGCCGTCGACGTCGCCGTCGAGGCCAAGGAACAGACCGAACTCGGTCTTGTTCTTGACTTCGCCTTCGACCGTCGAGCCCGGGGGATGCTTCTC
>CAYJPU010000207.1:0-5793 GCA_964372105.1 uncultured Undibacter sp. | reverse complement strand
CGCTACAAGAAGTGCTTCGTGGACGGCTGGTATCTCACCGGCGACCTCGCGATGCGCGACAGCGACGGCTACTATTGGTTCGTCGGCCGCTCCGACGACGTGATCAAGAGTTCCGGCCACCTCATCGGTCCGTTCGAAGTCGAGAGCGCGTTGATGGAGCATCCGGCGGTCGCCGAGGCCGGCGTGATCGGCATTCCGGAGCCGACGGCGGGCGAAATCGTCAAGGCCTACGTGGCGCTCAAGAACGGCTTCCAGCCGAGCGAAGCGCTGCGCAAGGAACTGCTCGGCCATGCCCGGCAGCGTCTCGGACCGGCCGTGGCGCCGAAGGACATCGCGTTCCGCCAGAACTTGCCGAAGACGCGCAGCGGCAAGATCATGCGCCGCCTGCTCAAGGCCCGCGAACTCGGGCTGCCGGAGGGCGACATCTCGACGCTCGAAAGCGAGGAGCGATGACCGCGTCAGCCGACAAACCGCGTCTGTCGCGCGAGCACATGCTGGACCTGCTGCGGCAGATGATCCGCATCCGCCGCTTCGAGGACAAGTGCGCCGAGCTCTACACCCAGGAGAAGATCCGCGGCTTCCTGCACCTCTACGACGGCGAGGAAGCGATCGCCGTCGGCGTCATCCCGGTGCTGGAGAAACGCGACCGGGTGGTCGCGACCTATCGCGAGCACGGCCATGCGCTGGTGCGCGGCGTGCCGATGACGACGGTGATGGCCGAGATGTACGGCAAGCAGGAAGGCTGCAGCCGCGGCCGCGGCGGCTCGATGCACCTGTTCGACAAGGCCACCAACTTCCACGGCGGCAACGCCATCGTCGGCGGCGGCTTGCCGTTGGCGGTCGGCCTGGCGCTCGCCGAGAAAATGCAGGGCAACGATGTCGTCACCGTCTGCTTTTTCGGCGAAGGCGCCGTCGCCGAAGGCGAGTTTCACGAAAGCCTGAATCTGGCGGCGTTGTGGGGCCTGCCGGTGCTGTTCGTGTGCGAGAACAACCTCTATGCTATGGGCACGGCTTTGGCGCTGTCGGAATCCGAAATGGATATTCAGCGCAAGGCCGCCTGCTATCGCATTGCTGCCGAGGCGGTCGACGGCATGGACGTGGTGGCGGTCGAGGCCGCCGCCCGCCGGGCCGTTCACACCGTGCGCGAAAGCCGCAAGCCCTATTTCCTGGAATGCCGCACCTACCGGCTGCGCCCGCATTCGATGTTCGACCCGCAGCTCTATCGCGACAAGGCCGAGGTCGAAAAGTGGCGTCCGCACGAGCCGATCGTGCGCTTTAAAGAATGGCTGCAGACCAATCACATGATCCATCCGGACGAAGTGTCCCGCATCGAGGCCGAAGTCGACGCCGAGATCGCCGCGGCGGTCGTCTTCGCCGAGGCCGGGACCTGGGAGCCGGTCGAGCAACTGACCCGCTTCACCTACGCGGACAGCGGATCGCCGGCTTAAGGTGTCATGCAGGACCAGACCACCCAATCCGCAGCGAAAGAGACCACCTACCGCGAGGCGGTGCGTGAAGCGCTGCGCGACGCGCTCACGCGCGACGCGCGCGTCTTCCTGATGGGCGAGGACGTCGGCCGCTACGGCGGCTGCTACGCGGTCAGTCACGGCCTGCTCGCCGAATTCGGCCCGGAGCGGATCCGCGACACGCCGTTGTCCGAGTCCGGCTTCACCGGCGCCGGCATCGGCGCGGCGATGGCGGGCCTGCGCCCCATCGTCGAAGTGATGACGGTGAATTTCAGCCTGCTGGCGCTCGACCAGATCCTCAATACCGCGGCGACCGTGCGCCACATGTCCGGCAACCAGTTCGGCGCGCCGGTGGTGATCCGCATGGCGACCGGCGCCGGCCGCCAGCTAGCCGCGCAGCATTCGCACAGCCTCGAAGGCTGGTACGCGCACATCCCCGGCATCAAGGTGCTGGCGCCGGCCACGCTCGAGGATGCCCGCGGCATGCTGTGGACCGCGTTGCAGGACCCCGACCCGGTGCTGATTTTCGAAAACGTCATGCTGTACAATTTGACCGGCCAGCTGGCCGCCGACGCCGGGCCGGTCGACATCAGCAAGGCGGCGGTCCGCCGGCCCGGCCGCGATGTTTCGCTCATCACCTATGGCGGCTCGCTGTGGAAGACGCTGGAGGCGGCAACCGCGCTGGCGGCCGATGGCATCGAGGCGGAAGTGATCGACCTGCGCAGCCTGCGGCCGCTCGATGACGCCACCATCATGGCCTCGGTCGCCAAGACCCGGCGCGCGGTCATTATCGACGAAGGCTGGCGCAGCGGCAGCCTGGCGGCGGAAGTCGCCATGCGGATCGTCGAGCAGGCGTTCTGGGAGCTCGACGCGCCGATCGGCCGCGTCTGCAGCGAGGAGGTGCCGATCCCCTATCCGCGCCACCTCGAAAACGCCGCGCTGCCGCAAGCGCCCAAGATCGTCGCCGCCGCCAAGGCCGCGCTCGGGCGAGCATAAGGAGGCGCCGTGGTCGACTTCCGCATGCCCTCGCTCGGCGCCGACATGGAAGCCGGCACGCTGGTGGAATGGCTGGTCAAGCCGGGCGACCGGGTCAAGCGCGGCGACATTGTCGCCGTGGTCGAGACCCAGAAGGGCGCGATCGAGATCGAGACGTTCCAGCCCGGCGAGATCGAGCAGATCCTGGTCGAACTCAACAGCAAGGTGCCGGTCGGCACGCCGCTGGCGCGCATTCGAGCCGAAGGCGAAGCAGCGTCCGCTGCCGTCGCTCCGCCGGCGCCGTCTCCCGCTGCGCCGCCTGCGGTGCCTGCACCCGCCGCAGCTCCGCCGCCACCGCCGCCCGTTGCGCCACCGGTCACCGCGCGCGCGCGCGTGTCGCCGGCCGCGCGGCGGCTGGCCGACACCCGCGGCGTCGATCTTGCAACAGTCACCGGCAGCGGGCCCGGCGGCGCGATCACTTATGCCGACGTTGCGCGATTCGCCGCCGCGGCCGCCCCGCCACCGGAACGCAAACGCGCGCCCTCGCTCAATCTCGACTGGATGCGAACGGCCATCGCCGCCGCGATGGCGCGGTCGAAGCGCGAAATCCCGCACTATTATCTCGCGCACCAGGTCGACGTCACGGCCTGCGAGCACTGGCTCAGCGCGAAGAACGCGGCCCTGCCGCCCGACAACCGGCTGCTGATCGGGGCGCTCGCACTCAAGGCCGCCGCCCTGGCGGCGCGCCGCTTTCCCGCCTTCAACGGCTTCTATCGCGACGACAAGTTCGAGCCGTCGCAGGCGGTGCATGTCGGCGTGGCGATCGCCATCCGCGGCGGCGGATTGGCGGCGCCGGCGCTGCACGACGCCGATCAACTGCCGCTCGACGCGTTGATGAGCGGCCTGCGCGACCTGGTGCAACGCACCCGCGCCGGCCGCATCCGCGGTTCCGAGATGTCCGATCCGACCATCACAGTCACGAGCCTCGGCGAGCGCGGCGTCGATACGGTGTACGGCATCATCTATCCGCCGCAGGTGGCGATCGTCGGCTTCGGCAAGGTGGCGCCGCGGCCGTGGGTTATCGACGGCGCCATCGGTCCGCGGTCTATCGTCACCATGACGCTCGCGGCCGACCATCGGGTGAGCGACGGACACGCCGGCGCATTGTTCTTGGCCGAAATCGGCAAGCTGCTGCAGGAGCCCGACAAGTTATGAGCGACGTCGACATTCGCAAAGTGGTGCAGGAAGAGATCAACAACATCGCGCCGGAAGCCGATATCGCAAGCGTCAATCCCAAAGCGGATTTGCGCGAGGCCGTCGACATCGACTCGATGGACTTCCTGAACTTCATCACCGCCGTTCACCATCGGCTCGGCATCGACATCCCCGAGATCGATTATCCGAAGCTCGTGACGCTCGACGGCGCCTATGCCTACATCGAGGCGAAGCTGGCGGCGAAAGCAAAGTAAGCGGCGCGCCAGCGCCCTAGCCCAGCAAAGCCGGCAGCCATGTTGCGATCACGGGAAAGGCGATCAACAACACCAACAACAACAAGCTCATGACGATATACGGCACCACGGCGCGGAAGATGTCGGCCATGGTCACTTGCGGCGGCGCCACGCCCCGCATGGTCATCAGCAGCAGACCGTGCGGCGGCAGCAGCAGGCCGAGCTGCATGCAGATCAGGTAGAGCACGCCGAACCAGACCAGATCGATGTCGAGCCGCTGCACGATCGGCATGAACACCGGCAACGTGATCAGCATCATGCTGACCTGGTCGACGAAGACGCCCAGAAAAATCAGCAACAGCAGCATGCCGGCCAGGATCGCCCCCGGCGACAGGCCCTGGCTGAAGATCGTCGCCACAATGCCTTCGGTGGCGCCGGAGAAGCTCAAAATCTGGGAAAATGTTGTGGCGCCGAGGATGATGAACAATATCATCGCGGAGATGATGACGGTGCCCTTGAGCGAGTCCATGAGCGCCCGCACCGACAGCACGCGATAAACCGCCGCCAGCCCCATGGTGGCGATGGCGCCAAGGGCGGCGGATTCGGTCGGCGTCGCCAGCCCGCCCGACATGGCGCCGATGACGACGACGAAGATCGAGATCAGCGGGATCACATAGAGGACGAGCAACTCGTATTTGGCCCAACCGGTGCGTTCCTTGACCGCTGCTGCCGGCGCCAGCTTCGGATCGATCAGCACCCGGACGACGATGTAAGCTACGAAGGCAACGCTCAGGATCAGCCCCGGCACGACGCCGCCGATCAGCAGCTTGGAAATCGAGATCCCGGACAGGCTGCCGAGCAGCACCGTCAGCGCCGATGGCGGGATCAGCATATCGACGGCGCCGATCGCCATGATCGGTCCGGTCGCCATGACCGGGTTGTAGCCGCGCGACAACATTACCGGCAGCATCAGCGAGCCGAGCATGGCGGTGGTGGCGATGGTCGAGCCGGAAATCGCGGAAAACACCGTGCCGGCGACGACGGCGACCACGGCCAGCCGTCCCGGCACCTGCCGGATCAGCCGCTCGATGCCCTCGATCACCTTCAGCGCCAGCCCGGTATGGAAGAGGATTTCCCCCATCAACACGAACAGCGGGATCGGCGTCAGCGAGAAATTGGAGACGGCGACGACGCTGTTGCGCACGATCTGGTCGATGCCGACAGCGCCGCCGAGATAGAGCGTCGCGCCGACCAGATTGACGGCCAGAAACGTAAAGGCGACCGGAATGCCCATGAACAGGAGGACGGTCGAGCCTCCGAGCAACAACAGGGCCGCAGCCTGCCACGACATCATCTTGTTGTTCCGGACGTCACGAGGCCGAGACGGCGTCTGCGCGCGGCGCCCGCTCGGCCAGCGCCAGATGCCGCATGCGGAACAGGAACTCGAGCGCGACCATGAGGAAGCACACCGGCATGGGCGCGAAGATCCACCATTCGGGCAGCACCAGCGTCTTGATCGACACGGAGCCTGCGGCGTAACTCGCAAGCGTCACGCGCACGCCGTACCAGACGAAGTAGACGCTGCAGACGATGCCGACGACGTCGCCCACCCACTCCAGACACCACGCCAGCCGCGGCGGCATTGTCCGCAGAAAGATATCGACGCGGATGTGCTGTCCGCGCCGCAACAGGCCCGGCGCGGCCAGGATGGTGATGAGGTAGAGCCCGTATTCGGACAGTTCGGTGCTCGGCGGAATCCCGCCGGCCCCGATGTTGCGCAAGAGCACATCGAGGCCGATCAGGAAGGTCATACCCAGCAACAGCAAGCAGGCCATTGCCAGCATGCCGTCGAGCAGCCGGCCGTACCAATCCGAGAGCCGCTGCATTACCATTTCCTCCGATGA
>CAYJPU010000206.1:0-5827 GCA_964372105.1 uncultured Undibacter sp. | reverse complement strand
TGGTGCAGGTCGTCAAGGAGGAGCGCGGCACCAAGGGCGCGGCGCTGACCACCTACCTGTCGCTCGCCGGCCGCTATTCGGTGCTGATGCCGAACACCGCGCGCGGCGGCGGCATCTCGCGCAAGATCACCTCGGGCGAAGACCGCAGCCGGCTGAAGGAAATCGCGCAGGAACTGGAAGTGCCGGAAGGCATGGGCGTGATCCTGCGCACCGCCGGCGCGGCCCGCACCAAGATGGAGGTCAAGCGCGACTTCGAATATCTCCTCCGTCTGTGGGAGACGGTGCGCGACCTGACGCTGAAGTCGATGGCGCCGAAGCTCGTCTACGAGGAAGGCTCGCTGATCAAACGCTCGATCCGCGACCTCTACTCCAAGGACATCGACGAAGTCATCGTCGCCGGCGAAGAAGGCTACAAGGAAGCGCGCGAGTTCATGCGCATGCTGATGCCGAGCCACGCCAGGAACGTGAAGCTGTACGCCGACAGCACGCCGCTGTTCACGCGCTACGGCATCGAAAGCCAGTTAGATGCCATGTTCACACCGGTCGTGCAGTTGCGCTCCGGCGGCTACATCGTCATCAACCAGACCGAAGCGCTGGTCGCGATCGACGTGAACTCGGGTAGAGCGACGCGCGAGCATCACATCGAGGACACCGCGCTCAAGACCAATTGCGAGGCGGCCGAGGAAGTCGCGCGCCAACTGCGCCTGCGCGACCTCGCCGGCCTGATCGTCATCGATTTCATCGACATGGACGAGACCCGCAACAACCGCACGGTCGAGCGGCGCATGAAGGACGCGCTCAAGCACGACCGCGCGCGCATCCAGGTCGGCCGCATCTCGCATTTCGGCCTCTTGGAGATGTCGCGCCAGCGCATCCGCACCTCGGTGCTGGAGTCTTCGACCGAGAAGTGCCCGGTGTGCGGCGGCTCCGGCCACGTCCGCTCGGTGTCGTCGGTGGCGCTGCAGCTGCTGCGCGCCGTCGAGGAGACGCTGAACAAAGGCGCGACGCACAACCTGATCGTGCGCACCCGCTCCGAGGTCGCGCTCTACGTGCTCAACCACAAGCGCGCCCATCTGCGCGCGCTGGAAGAGCGCTACCGCATCACCATCACGATCTCCGCCGACGCGACGGTGAACGCGCAGGTTTCCTACGTCGTCGACCGCGGCGAGCAGGTGCACACCGCCGAAGCCGCCAAGGCGCTGGCGGCGCAGATCGTGTCCGAGCCGGCCCCGGTCGAAGAGGAAGACCTCGAGGTCTTCCCCGAGGAGGAAGAAGAAACAATCGCTGAGCAGCGCGAAGCCGGCGAGCCGGTGGAAGCGCGCGGCGAAGCCGGCCTCGATGCCGAAGGCGGCGAACGCGAGGCCGAAGGCGAAGAGCGGGACGGTGACCTGCGCCGCCGGCGCCGCCGGCGTGGACGCGGTCGTGGCCGTGGCCGCGAAGGCGAGCCGCGCGAGGCACGCGGACCGCGCGAGCCGCGGGCAACGTCCGAAGGCGGCCAGCCGTTCACGTCCGAGACCGTGGCCGAACATGCCGTCGCGCATGAAGACCACGACGCCGGTTCGCCGGAGGAAGAAGGCTTCGGCGCAGGCGCGCCGCGCGAGGAAGGCGCCGCCGGCGAAAGCGGCGACGTCCGCCGCCGCCGCCGGCGCGGCCGCCGTGGCGGCCGCCGCAATCGCACCCGCGAGGGCGCGCCGGGCAACGGCCAGGATAGCGGCCAAGAGAACGGCAACGAGAACGGCAACGGGTTCGACCAGGCGGAGGGCGCGCCGCAATACGCCGATGAAGCCCAACAAGCGCCGCCGCCGCACATGGCGGTGAGCGACGAGGACGCATCCGCCGTCGCGCCGCGCTTCGAGACGCCCGTGCATCCGGTCCACGCCGCCGCAACGCCCGTCGCGGTCAGCGACGAGGACGCATCCGCCGTCGCGCCGCGCTTCGAAGCGCCGGTGCATCCGGTCCACGCGGCGCCAAGCGCGGCGCAAAGCCAAGCCGCAGCGCCGGAACGGGCGCCGCGCCGCCGCTCGACCATCCGCGAGCGCGCGCCGATCGGCGCCGAAAGCGAGACCCCGGCGCCCGTTGCGCCCGTTCCTGCTCCGACGCCGGTCGTCTCCAGCACCGCCAGCGAGGAACCCGCCACGCCCAAGCGCGGCTGGTGGGGCAAGCGTTTGCTCGGCGGCAATGAGTGACCTAGATTGCCGCTGCCATAGAAAGTGACGCACCATGGCGCAACTGAGCCAGCACGTGACCCAGGAAAGCAGCCGGACCGGCAAGGTGTCGGCGGCTGACACGTGGGGCTACGTGTTGGAGCAGCTCGCGCTCATGGGCATTTTCATTGCAGCCATGTTCTTCTTGCGGCAAAGCAGCGGACAGACTTTGTCACAAAGTTGGACCGCAGTGTCAGTCGGCCTTGGGATGCTTTGCCTCGGGTTTGGCGCAGGCATGCTTTTCTACCAGCGCAGACAGCGCGCCGACGCCGCATCCCTGCGCCAGGACTACGCCGAACTCTCCGCGCGCGCGCAGGCCTTGAGCGCCGAAATGGACGAACACGTCAAGCGCAAGCAGCCGCCGGGACGCTGATGCTTGCCGACAAGTCCGAGCTTGGCTCCTTGTCGGACATTGAACTCCGCGACCGGATTCGACTTTTGGAACTGGAGATCGCGGCGTGTAGCGCTCGCATCGACACTGATGCCGATGAACTCAGGCGCACGCGCCGACTTGCGCGGGGAACGTTCCTGACCGCCGCCGGCTTTTTCGGTCTTGCCCTCGATCCGATTTCCGCGGTCGTAGCGGTCGTCGGATTTTTCGATTGGATCGAGGCCCTCCGCGACGATGCAGCACAGGCGAAATTGAGAAATAGCTTGCGGGGCGATCTGGCGCGCCTCAAAGCGGCGCTTGAATCGCTGCAAGCTGAAGTGAGACGACGAACCGGGACTGCGCGGCCATGAAATCCGCCTGGAATGAGCGCGATGCCAAGGACGCGGTCGACCGTTACGGCCAAGCCGGCATTGCGGCCGATTTGGCGCTGCGCGTCTACACGACGCAGTTGCTCGGCCGCGACGCCAGGCTGGTGCTGCACGGCGGCGGCAACACCTCGCTGAAAACCACCGCGCGCGACCTCACCGGCGACGCGATCGCGGTCATGCATGTCAAAGGCTCCGGCTGGGACATGGCCGCAATAGCGCCCGAAGGGCTGCCCGCCGTGCGGCTTGCCCCGTTGCAGGCTTTGCGTTCGCTCACCGCGATGAGCGACGCCGACTTCGCCCGCGTGCAGAAAGCTTACCGGCTCGACCCGTCGGCGCCGGCACCGTCGGTCGAGATGCTGCTGCACGCCTTCATGCCGGCGAAATACATTGACCACACCCACGCCACCGCGGTGCTCAGCCTGGTCGACCAGCCCGACGCCGCGGCGCTGTGCGCCGAGGTGTTCGGTGGGCGGCTCGGCTTCGTGCCCTATCACCGGCCGGGCTTCGGCCTGGCGCGGCTGGCGGCCGAAGCGTTCGACAAGAACCCCAAGGTCGAAGGGCTGATCCTCGACAAGCACGGCATCTTCACCTTCGGTGACACGGCGCGCGACGCCTACGAGCGCATGATCGAATTCGTGACGCTGGCCGAGGCGCGCCTGCAGACCAACCGCAAGCCGGTTGCCGCGGCTGCCAAGCTGCCGGCGAGGCTGGCGCCGGTCGCCGAGGTTGCGCCGATTTTGCGCGGCGTCTGCGCGCAGCGCGACGTTTACGGTGAAGGCGCGCACAAGCGGCAGGTCGCGGCGTTCCGCACCAGCGACGCCATCCTCAATTTTGTGAACGGCAAGGACGTCGCGGATTATGCGCGCCGCGGCCTGCTGACGCCGGATCATGTCATCCGCGTCAAGCCATGGCCGCTGATCGTGCCCGCGCCCGAACCGGACAAGCTCGACGCGTTCAGGCAAGCCGCGCAGACGGCGGCCGCAGCGTTCGCCGCCGAATACCAAGCCTATTACGAGCGCCACAAAGCGCGCGCGCCGGGCGCGGCGATGCACGATCTCCTGCCCCGCGTCGTGCTGGTGCCGGGCTTGGGGCTGTTCGGTCTCGGCGACAGCGCCAAGGCCGCGACGATCGCCGCCGACATCGCCGAGGCGACCGTCGACGGCATCACCGACGCGCAGGCGCTCGGCACCTTCACGACGATCTCGGACGCCGATCTGTTCGATTGCGAATACTGGCCGATCGAGCTCGCCAAATTGGGCGCGCGCCAGCCGCTGCCGCTCGAAGGCCAGGTGGCGGTGGTGACCGGCGCCGGCGGCGCGATCGGCGCCGCGACCGCGCAGGCTTTCGCCACTGCCGGCGCGGCAGTGGCGCTGCTCGATCTGGATCTCGCCGCCGCGCAAGCCAAGGCGAAAGCCATCGGCGGCGCGGCGCTTGCGCTCGGCTGCGACGTCACCGACGCCGCTTCGGTGGCCGCGGCCTATGATGCCGTCGTCGCCCGCTTCGGCGGCGTCGATATCCTGGTATCGAACGCGGGTGCGGCCTGGCAGGGCAAGATCGGCGAGGTCGACGAGGCCGTCTTGCGCAAGAGCTTCGAGTTGAACTTCTTCGCGCACCAGAAGATGGCGCAAGGCGCGGTACGCATCATGCGCGCGCAGGCGACCGGCGGCTGCCTGTTGTTCAACGTCTCCAAGCAGGCGGTCAATCCGGGCCCGAACTTCGGGCCCTACGGCCTGCCGAAAGCCGCCACGCTATTCCTGGTGCGGCAGTACGCGCTCGATTACGGCGCCGACGGCATCCGCGCCAACGCAGTCAACGCCGACCGCATCCGCTCGGGGCTCTTGACCGAGGATTTCATCAAGGAGCGCTCGCAGGCGCGCGGGCTCTCCGAGAAAGACTACATGAGCGGCAACCTGCTCGGCCGCGAGGTCACGGCGCAGGACGTCGCCCAGGCCTTTCTCGCCCAGGCGCTGGCGCTCAAGACCACCGCCGACGTCACCACCGTCGACGGCGGCAACATCGCCGCGGCGCTGCGCTGACGCGCTTTGTCATGCGCGACATAAAGCCGGCATGAGGGTGCTGGCGCGCTGGCGCTAAATCCGCCAGAAAGCGTGCTAACCTGATTCCGACCCTTCGCCCAAGGAGCCACACCATGCTGGGACGTATCTGCCTCGTCGGCGCGCTGCCGCTCTTGCTGCTCGCCACGCCGGTCTCCGCCGCGACCAAAGAAGAGAAGATGGAAACCTGCAAAGTCGGCGCCGAGAGCCAGAACCTCACCGGCACCAAGCGCGACGCCTTCGTCAAGCGCTGCATGGCCGCCGGCAACTACGAGCCGGCCGCGCGCAAGGACGCCCTGAAGAAGAAGCCCGCAGCAGCAGCCCCGAAGCCGCAGTAAGCGCTTGACCCGCCACTCTCCCCGCCCCCTGCACGTGACGTGAGATCGTTATGCCGGAACCCGACAAAGAAGGTACGCGCTACCAGGCCGACAAGCCGCAGCTGACGCCCGGCTTTTTTCTGAAAGGCTCGCACCAGCTCGACTGGGGCATGAAAAATCGGCTGGCGCGCACCTTCAATCCGGCGTCGGGCCGCACGGTGATGCTGGCTGTCGACCACGGCTACTTCCAGGGCCCGACCACCGGTCTGGAGCGCATCGACCTGTCGATCGTGCCGCTCTTGCCGCAATGCGACGCGCTGTTCTGCACCCGCGGGACCTTGCGCTCGATGATCCCGGCCGAGTCGCAAAAGCCGATGGTGCTGCGCGCCAGCGGCGGCCCCTCGATCCTGCGCGACGAGCTGTCCGACGAACAGATCGCCATGGACATGGACGACGCAATTCGGCTCAACGCCGCCGGCGTCGGCATCCAGGT
>CAYJPU010000205.1:0-5861 GCA_964372105.1 uncultured Undibacter sp. | reverse complement strand
GAGCTGGTCCATCTCTTCGTAGTCGCCCTGCTGCAGGTCGACGATCTCGCGCTCGGACGAGCCCGAGATCAGGATCATCGGGAAGCAGTTGGTCGTGGCGTGGGCGAGCGCGGTCAGGCCGTTGAGGAAGCCGGGCGCCGAGACGGTGAGGCAGACGCCGGGCTTCTTGGTCAGGAAGCCGGCGATCGAGGCGGCGTAGCCGGCGTTCTGTTCATGACGGAACGACAGGACTCGGATGCCCGCGGCCTGCGCCATGCGGCCGAAGTCAGTGATCGGGATGCCGGGCACGCCGTAGATGGTGGTGAGGCCGTTGAGCTTGAGCGCATCGATGATGAGGTTGAAGCCGTCCGTCAGCTCCCGCTCGGCGGCGGCATTTGCGTCAACGCTCTGTACAGTTGCGGACATTCCGCTGTCTCCCCAATAACCGATCTAGTCCAGATAGTCGGCGTAGCGCGCCACGTGATCGGCCAGGCCGAGTGCGTGGTTGCGCACGAGGTCTTCCGCGCGATCGGTGGCGCGGGCCTCCAAGGCTTCGATGATGTTCATGTGGTCCTGGATCGACTTATCGGCGCGATCTTTCTCGCCGATGGTCGTGCGGCGGATCATCCGCATATGGGTGAACAGGTTCTCGGCCAGATCGATCAGCACCCGGTTATGGCTGAGCTTGATGATGGTCTGGTGGAACTCGATGTTGACGTCGGAATATTCGTCGAGATGGGCGCGCAGTTTGCCGTTTTCGAAGGTGGCGAACATCTTGCGCAGGCCCGCGATCTCTTCGTCGGTCGCGGTCTTGGTGAGCAGGCGCGCCGCCATGCTCTCGAGCGCGGCCCAGGCGGTGATCAGCTCGATCACCTCGGTCTTGGTCTTGCGCACGACATAGATGCCGCGGCGCGGCACCGAACGCACGAAGCCCTCGCTCTCGAGCTGCGCCATGGCCTCGCGCACCGGGGTACGACTGATACCGAAGTCCTGCGCGAGCTTGCGTTCGTCGAGCCGAATGTCGTCGCGGCTGCGGTAGACGTCCATCGCCACGATGGCGCTCTTCAGGGCGGTATAGGCCTTGTGCTTGAAGCTCGGCGTGGTGTCGATCGGCGCGAGCAGCGGCTGCACGGCGCGCGGCGCCGGCCCCGGCACGGGGGCGGAGCGCGCAGTGCTGCGGCGGGGGGTGCGGTCTCGGCTCATTCTGGTATACAATATACCAGCTACGCCCGGGGGCGCAACTGCTCCCTAAACACAGGCCTATTGCGCCGTCCGCACGCCCGCGGAACCGCGCAGGCGGGCCCAACCGGCGCTGATGATCGGCCAGAACAGCGCGACGAGGCCGAGCGTCATGATCGTGGAGACCAGCCCGTTCGAAAAGAACACGCCCAGGCTGCCCTGCGAGGCAAGCAGCGATTGACGGAAGCCTTCTTCCGCCTTGTCGCCGAGGACGATAGCCAGCACCAGCGGCGCCAGCGGGTAATTGGTCTTCTTCATGAAGTAGCCGACGATGCCGAACACCAGCATCATCACCACGTCGAACGTGTTGTTGTGCACGGTGTAGGCGCCGATGGCGCAGAGCACCAGGATGATCGGCGCAATGACGCTGAACGGAATCCGCAGGATGGCGGCGAACAGCGGCACGCAGGTCAGCACGACGATCAAACCGACGATATTGCCCATATACATGCTGGCGATCAGGCCCCAGACGAATTCCGACTGCTCGACGAACAGCAGTGGACCGGGCTGCAAGCCCCAGATCAGCAGGCCGCCGAGCAGCACGGCGGCGGTCGGCGAACCGGGCACACCGAGCGCGAGCATCGGCAACAACGCGGCCGTGCCGGCGGCATGCGCCGCGGTTTCCGGCGCCACCACGCCTTCGATTTCACCTTTGCCGAAATGTTGCCCGCGTTTTGAAATGCGTTTGGCGATGCCGTAGCTCATGAACGAGGCGGGCGTCGCGCCGGCCGGGCTGATGCCCATCCAGCAGCCGATCAGGCAGGACCGCAGCGACAGGAACCAGTACTGCGGCAGTTCCTTCCAAGTCTGCCACACGATCCTGAGATTGATCTTGGCCGACTTGCCGCGGAAGCTCAGCCCCTCCTCCATCGTCAGCAGGATCTCGCCGATTCCGAACAGGCCGATAACGGCGATCAGGAAATCAAACCCGCTGAGGAGCGTCTCGAACCCGAAGGTCAACCGCAATTGCCCGGTCATCTGATCGAGGCCGACTGCGCCGAGCCCGAAACCAAGCATCATCGCTGCGATCGTCTTGAACGGCGGCTCCTTGCTCAAGCCGACGAAGCTGCAGAAGGCAAGAAAGTAAACGGAGAAAATCTCCGGCGGCCCGAAGCGCAAAGCGAAGCTCGCCACCAGCGGCGCGACCAGAGTGATCATGATGACGGCAAACAGCGCGCCGACGAACGACGACGTGAAGGCCGCCGTGAGCGCCTCGCCGGCTTTGCCCTGCTGCGCCATCGGATAGCCGTCGAACGTGGTCGCGACCGACCATGGCTCGCCCGGTATGTTGAACAGAATAGATGTGATGGCGCCGCCGAACAGCGCGCCCCAGTAGATACAGGACAGCATGATGATCGCCGAAGTCGGCGACATCGAAAATGTGAGCGGCAGCAGGATGGCAACGCCGTTCGCGCCGCCGAGCCCCGGCAGGACGCCGACGATGACGCCAAGCACGATGCCGACGACCATCAGAAGCAGATTATGCGGTTGCAGCACGACCGCGAAGCCGTGCATTAGCATTCCGAGATCATCGAACATTTTCGTACTTCCCTGAACCGCAGGCGTTACCCGCGTCGGCGGGACTTGCCCCTGGAGTGCGATCCGTTCAGCGGATCGTTGCCCTACCTGGCGTTTTGATCACGCGTGAGAACCGTCAAGAAGCCGATCCTCACGTTTCGAACGTCACGCGCTAGAATCCCAGCAGTCTCTCGATCGGCCCCTTCGGCAAGGGCACAAGGAACCAGCGCTCGAAAAATACGAAAGTGAGCACCGGCACCAAGACCGCGACCGGGATGGCGACGGTCCAGCGATACTTGCCGAGCCACATCATGAAGGTGCCGATCAGCAGCGCGGACGCCACGTAAATCCCGATAAAAGGAAGAACCGAAACATAGATGGCAGTCGGTATCACCACCGACAGCACCTTGAGAATCTGGCCCCAACTCGCGAACAGCCCGTACTCTTTGCCACTGGTGAACAGCGCGTACAGATTTGCGACAGACGAGACGATGATGATGAGGCCGATATAGAACGGAAAGAAGCCCGCCCTCGGTCCCTCGTCACCCCAGCCGATGCCAACCTTCAAGCTGCCGAGGACGCAGATCAGTCCGACGGCGGCGATGACGACGGCCACACCGGCTTCGACGCTCCGGTGGGACGGACCAGCCCCACCGGTTTCATTTGCGGTTTCGTTCATTGAAGTCCTCGTATCGCCGCGGTTGGCCGCAGGTCTAGTTGGTCTTGTCTAGTTGGTCTTGGCGAGGAAGCCGGCCTCTTTCATCAGGCCTTCATGCAGCTTCTCGGCCTCGGCGACCCACTTGGTGTATTCGGCGCCCACCATGAAGCTCTGATTGAACGCACCGTTCTTCATCAGATCCTTCCACTCGGGCGTCTCACGCACC
Source organism: uncultured Undibacter sp. (assembly GCA_964372105.1). Classification (GTDB taxonomy): domain Bacteria; phylum Pseudomonadota; class Alphaproteobacteria; order Rhizobiales; family Xanthobacteraceae; genus Pseudolabrys. Next base: position 2,241 of record CAYJPU010000205.1, on the reverse strand, counting down.
TTCTTGAAGAGGTCGATATAATAGGCGACCGCATCCTTACTGACGCCGGGCGGCATGAAGTAACCGCGCAGCATCACATACTCGACGTCGAGCCCCGCCGACTTGCAAGTCGGGATGTCGTTCCACGACATGTCGCCGGCGATCTTTTCTTTGTAGTCGAGCTTCTTGGAGTCGAACACGCAGAGCGGCTTCAGTTTGCCGGCGCGCCAGTGGGCTACCGCTTCGATCGGGTTGTTGACCGACGAGTCGACGTGGTTGCCGACCAGCTGCACGGCGACCGCACCGCCGCCTTTCTGCGGAATGTAGATCATCTTCTTGCCGGTCGCCTTTTGCAGCGCGACCGTGATGATCTGGTCTTCCTGCTTGGAGCCGGTGCCGCCCATCTTGAACGTATTGTCGGGCGCGGCCTTGATGGCGTCGACGTAATCCTTAGCAGTCTTGTAAGGCTTTTCAGCGTTGACCCAGAGCACGAACTCGTCGAGCGCCATCATGGCGACCGGGGTCAAGTCTTTCCAATTGACCGGAATGCCGGTCGCCATCGGGGTGGTGAACAGGTTCGACAGGGTGATGATCAGCTTATGATCGTTGCCCTTGGCGTTCTTGACGTCGAGGAAGCCCTCGCCGCCGGCGCCGCCGGACTTGTTGATGACCACCACCGGCTGCTTCGTGAGCGAATGCTTGGTGATGATGCCTTGCATCGTGCGGGCCATCTGGTCGGCACCGCCGCCCGTGCCGGCCGGCACGATGATTTCGATCGGATGCGTCGGCTCCCAAGCAATGGCCGGGGTCGACGCGAGAGCGAGCAGTCCGCCGAGACAGGCGGCGCTGATCTTGAGGCTTCTAAGTGCTGACATAGGTCCTCCCTTACTGTTCGTTTTCCCTTGCGCGGCCAATCTTACGTCGGCTCGCCAGCGCCCGCGCGCGTAAAACAGCCGCGCGTGAGTACAACATACATAATGCATAATACCAGAGGTTCGTACATCGAAAATATCGATGGGCTGACGGAGCGGCGCAGTTTGCATCGCAATGCGAACGCTTCGCGATGCAGCACAAGCGAAGATTTCGCGGTGACTTCAGCGCAATAACAATGGTGCAATGCCGCAGATCGTGAATGGCGATCGAACGCTAAATTTTTTTGAGTGAGAAGTCGCCACGGCTTCGATCGCGCTGACTTAGGTCCGCCGATGATGTGCGCGGCGCAGGCGTCGCGGCGTCATCATGCCGCGCACTGCCGCCGCGAAGTGCGGTCGGCCACGCGACGACGCGTTCAGCGCTTGCTTCTATTCCGAGGGGAAGGCCACGGCAGGATGGCATATGTGCTGACGCGCGCACCGGTTTTCGGCGCGCAGCGGCACGCGTCATGACCGGCGCGGACTACGCACCCGGCGCGGCCGCGGCAACCAGCAGCTGGATTTGTTTGTGACAGGCCGGCGTGCCCAAATGGAAAATTGGTTGCGGGGGTAGGATTTGAACCTACGACCTTCAGGTTATGAGCCTGACGAGCTACCGGGCTGCTCCACCCCGCGTCAAAAAGCGAAACGCGGGGCAATGCCCGCGCTTGCGAGGGCTATGTAGCAATGGTGGACCCCGATGGGAAGGGCGAAAAGCGCACCTTTTTCATGAACATGTCATGAAAAGGCGGGAAAAAACTCAAATGGTCGGGGGGCCGAGCCAGCGGGGCGGTAGTTTCGGCGACGGCTTGGCCGGCGCCGCACTTTCCATCATTGCCGACGCGCGCCGCGCCCTCGCCGATCCCGAGCTTTCCGACCCTGAAACGGTGCACGAGCTGCGCAAGGCGCTCAAGCGCTGGCGTGCGCTGATGCGGCTGCTGGCCCGGCCGCTGGGCGACCAGGCTGACCAGATGCGGGCCGAGGCGCGCGAATTGATGCGGGCGCTCGCCGGCGCGCGCGATGCGCAGGGCGCGCTCGATGCGCTGGCCGACCTGCGCAAGGCGGAATCGCCGCTTTCAGCGACCTCGCTGGAGACGATGAAGACCCGCCTGACGGCGCTGCGCGACGCCGCCGAGGCGACGAGCTTCACGCAGGAGATGCGCGACCGGCTGTCGCGCTATCTCGACTTCGCCACGCTGTCGCTCGAACGCTGGCCGCTTGACGCGATCGATTTCGAAACGGTGACCGGGGGCCTGACCGCCACGTACCGCCGGGCGCGCCAACTGGTGCCCGAGAACTGGCAGCAGGCGGACGCCGAGCATCTGCACGACCTGCGCCGGCGGGTGGTCGA
>CAYJPU010000204.1:5598-5879 GCA_964372105.1 uncultured Undibacter sp. | reverse complement strand
TGCTGATGGCGGAGCAGAACTTCACGCAGGCCATCCGCATCGCCGACCGCGGCTACGTGATCGTGCACGGCAAGATCGCCTTCGAAGGCAACTCCACCGACGAGCTCAACAACAACGACTTGATCCGCCAGTTCTATCTGGGGATGTGATTGAGGCCGTCATTCCGGGGCGCCGCCGAAGGCGGCGAACCCGGAATCCAGAACCCAACACGGCAGCTTCTCATTTTACCCTGGATTCCGGGTTGGGGGGCGGTGGCGGGGGGGGCCGGAGTCGGGCGCAAA
>CAYJPU010000204.1:0-5588 GCA_964372105.1 uncultured Undibacter sp. | reverse complement strand
ACATTTAACCCTGGATACCGGGTTCGCTCGCTTACGATCGCCCCCCGTAATTAAATAAATAAAAACGGCGCGGGATTGCTCCCGCGCCGTCAGTCGTTCTTGGCGGATGAGGCTTACTTCGCCTTCTCGTATGGGTAGATCACCTTGCCGGTGGACAGTTCGGACGGCGTCAGCACGGTCTGGTAGGACATGCCCCGCCAGGTCTCGAGGCCGGCGCCTTCCTTGATGCCGTGATACTGCACCTGCATCATGCCCGACTTGGTCCATTCGCCGCCGGGGCCGTAGTTCCAGTCACCCATGATGGTCTTATGGGTGGTCTTGCGGAGATAGTCGGCGATCTTGTCGTCGTCGACGCTCTTGGTTGCGGCGATCGCGTTGCCCAGGATGCTGATATAGGCGTGGCCCCAGCCGCCGAGATAATAGCCGAGCGGATCGACGCCCTCGGCACCGGCCTTCGCCTGATACTTTTTGAAGAATTCGGCGGCCGGCGCCATCATCTTGTCCGACGGCACCCATGTTTCATAGTTCACGATACCGTTGAGCTTCGCGCCCAGCTTGCTCTTGAACACGGTGGCTTGCAGGCCGACCATGGCGCCGCCGATCATCTTCGGCTTGTAGTTCATCTCGTTGACGGCGAGCGTGATGCCGACCGACGAGAGCGGATAAGAACAAACGATCACGAGGTCGGCGTTCGAGGCCTGCAGCGCGCGCACGATCGGCGAGAAGTCGGTCGTGGCCGGCGGGAAGGTCTTGTCGTAGACGACCTTGACGCCGAAGGTCTTGGCGTTCTCACGCGCGCCCTCGCAGGCGTTGCGCGAGAACTCCGCGTCCTCGGCGGTCAGCGCCACGGTTGTCGGCTTCGGGTTCTGCGCCATCGCCACCTGGAAGAAACCTTCGGTGAACGATGGCTTGGTCTTCGGGCCGGTCGGCAGCACCGAAAAGTATTTCGGATATTTGAACTCGTGGTTCACGTCGAGCGCGAACAGGCTGACGAAGGTCTTCTTCTTCTGCATGACGACCGGCATGGCCGGCGCCACCATGTTGGTCGCGTAGCCGCCGACCACCAGATCGACTTTGTCCACGTCCAGCAGTTTGGTGTAGATGCCGGGCACCGTGGAAGGATTGGTCTGGTCATCGTAATAGATCAGCTTCACCGGACGGCCGAGCAACCCGCCTTTGGCGTTGGTCTCTTCTTCCCAGATCTTCATGCCGAGCAACGCCTGCTTGCCGTTGGCGGCAAGCGGACCGGTCAGCGCCATGCTGAAGCCGATCTTGATCGGCTCCTTGCTCTGGGCCGCGGCCGGACCCGTGACCATGGCGGTCGCCGCCAGGGCAACCGCGGTGCCCGCGGTCCAGGCAGCAAGTCTCGTCTTTAGGTTATGAATCATGTCGTTTCCTCCCCGTGGAATCAGCTTCAGTCGAAGCCTTGTTTTTGTTTAGTGGCCGATCATGACAGCGCGACGTGCACCGGTCTACCGGGGATTCTGCCGGGCCGGAGGGCCCGCGGGCCGGACCGGCGCACAAAAAAGCGGCGCCGCCGAAGGACCGCGCCGCGCCGATGCGACTCGCCGGTGGGCAAGCGGTGGGACGCCCTATTGGCGGGCCTTTTCATAGGGGTAGATCACGTTCCCGGACTTGTATTCGGCCGGCGTGATGATCGCCAAGGTGTCGGGGTTCTTGAACTGGTCGACACCGTTGCCCTTGATGCCGCGGAACTGCGCCTGGAACACCCGCGACTTCGCCCATTCACCATTCTTGCCGAAGGCGACGTCGCCGACGATGGTCTTGAACGTCGTCTTGCGGAAATGCTCGGCGAGCTTGGTATCGTCCAGGCTCTTGGTCGCCGTGACCGCCTGCCCCAGCACGTCGAGATAGGCGTAGCCGAACGGCGCCATGTAGTAGCCGAGCGGATCGACACCCGCTTTGGCCGCGCGCTCCTGATAGGTCTTCAGGAATTCCTCAGTGCCGGGGAACATCAACGACTTGGCCGGCAGCCAGAAATCATAGTTCATGAAGCCGTTCAGCAGCGGCCCGAGCTTGGTCTTGAACACGGTCGACTGCAGGCCGACCATGGCGCCGCCAATCATCTTCGGCTTGAGGCCGGCTTCGTTCACCGCCTGCACCATGCCGACCGAGTCGAGCGGGTAGGAGCAGATCACCACCAGATCGGGATTGCCGGCCTGGATCGCGCGCACGATCGGCGCGAAGTCGGCGGTCGACGGCGGATAGCTCTTGTCGTAGGTGATCTTCAGCTTGGCCGCCTTGGCGTTCGTGCGCGCGCCGTCGCAGGCGTTCTTGGAGAACTCGGCATCCGCCGCCACCAGCGCGACCGAAGTCGGCTTCGGGTTCTGCGCCATCGCCGTGTCGAAGAACCCTTTGGTGAAGGAGGTCGTCGGCTCCGGCCCGGACGGGATCATGGCGAAGTAGCGGTCGTACTTGAAGTCGTGATTGACGCCGAGGCCGTACAAGCCGAGGAACACCTTCTTCTTCTGCATGACGATCGGCATCGCCGGCGCCAGCAGGTTGGTGCCGTAGCCGCCGACGATCAGGTCGACTTTGTCGACGTCGAGCAGCTTGGTGTAGATGCCGGGCACGGTCGACGGGTTGCTCTGGTCGTCATAGTGCACGAGTGCGACCGGCCGGCCGAGCAGGCCGCCTTTGGCATTGGTCTGCTCGACCCAGATCTGCATCGCCAGTAGCGCCGACTTGCCGTTGGGGCCGAGCGGCCCGGTTTCCGCAATGCCGAAGCCGATCCTGATCGGGTTCTTGTCTTGCGCCTGTGCGGGCGCGGCCAGCGCGGCACACAGCGCCAAAGCGCCGGCCGCGACGGCCAGCTTGGCCGAACACTTCCTTGTCAGATAACGCAGCATCGTCGTCCTCCCCGTTGTTTTGATTTTGGTGAATTCTAAGATGCCAAGTGTGCCCACGCTAGAGGGGCGTACCGCGTCGCGGGTCAAACAGTAGGCCCTTTCCCCCTGCGGCGACGCGCGATCAACGCGGCGTCCTGGACAGACCCGCCGCCGTGCAACAAACTGCACAAGACCTGCCAACAATCCGGTTACAAGTCCCCATGCCGCGCACGATCATCGACATCTCGGTGCCACTCGAAAACGACGTGGCTGCCGATCCGCCGGGCTATGGACCGACCATCGAGTATTTCGACCACCAGGCGACCGCGCCCGACCTGCTGAAGTTCTTTCCCGGCCTGAAAAAGGAAGACCTGCCGGACGGCGAAGGCTGGGGCATCGAATGGGTGCGGCTGTCGACGCACTGCTCAACGCATCTCGACGCGCCCTACCACTTCGCCTCCACCATGGACCACGGCAAGCGCGCCCTCACCATCGACGAGGTGCCGCTGGACTGGTGCTTCCAGCCGGGCGTGAAACTCGACTTCCGCCATTTCCCGGACGGCTACGTCGCGACCGCCGCCGATGTCGAAGCCGAGCTCAAGCGCATCGGCCACACGCTTTCACCGCTTGAAATTGTGATCGTGAACACCAGCGCCGGACTTGCCTATGGCCAGCCCGACTATGTCGCCAAAGGCTGCGGCATGGGCCGCGAAGCCACCATGTACCTGCTCGAGCGCGGCGTGCGCGTCACCGGCATCGACGGCTGGAGCTGGGACGCGCCGTTCGTTTTCACCAAGCAGAAATACGCCGAGACGCACGACCCCAAGATCGTCTGGGAGGGCCATCGCGCCGGCCGCGAGATCGGCTACTGCCATATCGAGAAGCTGCACAATCTCGAAGCGCTGCCGGCCAACGGCTTCATGGTAAGCTGCTTTCCGGTGAAAGTGCGCGGCGGTTCCGCCGGCTGGACGCGGGCGGTGGCGATCATCGACTAAAGGATTTGCTCGCCCCTTACGCCGCTCATTCCCGCGCAAGCAGGAATCCAGGGCCATAGGAACGGCAGTTCATTTTGCGCTGAGTCCCCTCTTTCGCGGGGACGAGCGGCCGGTATTTCAACGAATGGCGCTTGCTCGCCCACCGCGGCGGGCGATAGCATCACACTCATAACTAAAAGTGCCGGCCCAACGCCGGACATACGCTTCGTCAGGGAGGAGCACACATGGATCGCCGTCATTTCATCGCCGGTAGCGCCGCTGCCGCTGCCGCGCTCACCGTCCGGCCGGCTTTCGCGCAGGACGCCTATCCGTCCCGCGCGATCACCATCATCAGCCCGTTCCCGCCGGGCGGCGCCACCGAAATCGTCACACGTCCGCTCGCGGCCGTGCTCGAGCCGATCGTCAAGCAGCCGGTGGTGATCGAAACCAAGGCCGGCGCCGCCGGCGCCGTCGGCACGCAGGTCGCTGCCAACGCCAAACCGGACGGCTACACCCTCCTCTCTCACATCACCTCCATTTCCGCGCATTCCGAAGTCGACAAGCTGTTCGGCCGCACGCCGAAATTCACGCGCGCCGACTTCATCCCGCTCGCGCGCTTCGTCGCCGACCCTTGCGTGCTGATCGTCAACGACCAGCAGCCTTACAAGACGCTCAAGGAGCTCGCCGACGACGCCCAGAAGCGGCCGGACGCGATCATCTTCTCGTCGTCCGGACTTTACGGCGCGCTGCACATCCCGATGGCGCTCTACATGAAGGCGGCCGGCGGCCTGAAGATGCGTCACCTACCGACCAATGGCGGCGGCCCGGCGCTCACCGCCTTCCTCGGCAACAACGCGCAGGTGCTGGTGTCGTCGATCTCGGCCTCGCTGCCGCAGATCAAGGCCGGCAAGGCCAGGCCGCTCGCCATGTTCGGCGACAAGCGCTCGAAGGCGTTGCCCGACGTGCCGACCATGAAGGAGCTCGGCTACAACGTCGAATACTATCTCTGGGTCGGCATGTTCGCGCCCAAGGCCACGCCGCAGCCGGCGGTCGCCTATCTCCGCAATGCGCTCAAGCAGGCGGCGATGGCCCCGCAGTTCAAGACCGCGATGAACAACCTCGGCCAGGAGGTCGAATACCTCGACCAGCCCGAGTTCCAGAAGTTCTGGGACGCGGACGCTGCCCGCATCGAGGCCGCCGTGCGCGAAATCGGCAAGGTGAGCTGACCTGCTCCCCTCCCCCGCGAGCGCTTGCGAGCGTGGGGAGGGGTCGGGGGTGGGGGTGCTGCTGTGCAAGTCACCCATGAGCAGAAGCGCCATCGACGCGTCGTGCGAGCGCGCAGCTTGCGCAGAGCAATGACCGAACCGGAACGAAGGCTATGGCGGCACTTGAGAGAAATTCCGGCGCCTTCGCATTTCCGTCGGCAAGCACCGATCGGTCCTTACTTTGCAGACTTTGCGTGTCATCAAGTCCGCTTGGCGATCGAGATAGATGGCGAAACGCATACTTCTTCGATCGCGGTAGCAAACGATGAGTCGCGGACAGGGTACCTTCGAATGCAGGGCTATTCCGTTCTTCGTTTCTGGAATCATGACGTCATGAGCAATATTGAAGGTGTAATGACCGTCATTCTGGAGGCGATAGCGGCGCGAGGGACGAAAAGCCCCCCACCCCTGACCCCTCCCCGCGCTTCGCGGGGGAGGGGAACAGCATGACACTCCGCGCCGATCACGTCGCAGGCGCCGCGTTCGTCGCGTTCGGCGCG
>CAYJPU010000203.1:0-5898 GCA_964372105.1 uncultured Undibacter sp. | reverse complement strand
TCGACCGCATCGCCATGCTGAAATACGGCATGCCGGACCTGCGCGCCTTCTTCGAGGCCGACGTGCGCTGGCTGGCGCATTACGGCTTCCGCCCGCTCGACTTCCCGACGCTCGCCGGGGGATTGAGCTCATGAAATTCACCCTGCCCTGGCTGAAAGACCATCTCGACACCGTCGCGTCTCTCGCCGAGATCGTCGAGAAGCTCACCATGATCGGCATCGAGGTCGAGACGGTCGAGGACAAGGCGAGCCTGCTCAAGCCCTTCATCATCGCCAATGTCATCTCGGCCGAGAAGCATCCGAACGCCGATCGCCTGCGCGTGTGCATGGTCGATATCGGCGACGGCAAGCCGATCCAGGTCGTGTGCGGCGCGCCGAACGCGCGCGGCGGCATGAAGGGTGTGTTTTCGCCCCCCGGCACCTTCATCCCGGGCAAGAACATCACGCTCACGGTCGGCACCATTCGCGGCGTCGAAAGCCGCGGCATGCTGTGCTCGGCAGCGGAGCTGGAAATCTCCGACGACCACGACGGCATCATCGAACTGCCGGCCGATGCGCCGGTCGGCCAACCTTATGTCGAATGGGCCGGCCTCAGCGACCCGGTGATCGAGATCAACCTCACGCCGAACCGCTCCGACTGCACCGGCGTCAACGGCATCGCGCGCGATCTCGGCGCGACGCTGATCGGCGACTACAAAGAAAACGCGCCGAGGCGCATCGAAGGCCGCTTCCCCTGCCCGGTGTCGGTGACGATCGAGGCGCCGCAACTCTGCCCGGCCTTCGGCCTGCGGCTGGTGAAAGGCGTCAAGAACGGCCCGTCGCCCGAATGGCTGCAGAAGCGGCTCGCCGCCATCGGCCTTCGGCCCATCAACGCGCTGGTCGACATCACCAACTTCATCACCTTCGACCGCGGCCGCCCGCTGCACGTGTTCGACGCCGCCAAGGTGAAGGGCAACATCACCGTGCGGCGCGCCAAGAACGGCGAACAGTTGCTGGCGCTCGACGGCCGCAGCTACACGCTCGACGAAGCCATGTGCGTGATCGCCGACGAGCGCGCCGTGGAATCGCTCGCCGGCGTCATGGGCGGCGAGGAATCGGGCTGCGACGCCAACACCACCGACGTGCTGATCGAGTCGGCGCTGTGGGACGAGTTCAACATCGCCCAAACCGGCCGCAAGCTCGGCATCAACACCGACGCGCGCTATCGCTTCGAGCGCGGCGTCGATCCGAATTTCATGCTGCCCGGCCTCGAGCTGGCGACCAAGATGGTGATGGACCTGTGCGGCGGCGAGCCGTCCGAGATCGTCGTCGCCGGCGATCCGACGCCGAAGGAAAAGGTCGTCGACTTCCCGCTGAGCGAGGTGCCGCGGCTGGCGGGCCTCAAGCTGCCGCTGTCCGAGGTGCGCCGCATCCTGGAGAAGCTCGGCTTCTTCGCCGCCGGCCAGGGCGAGCGCCTCAAGGTCGCGGTGCCGTCGTGGCGCCCGGACGTGCACGGCCGCGCCGACATCGTCGAGGAAGTGGTGCGCATCGCCGGCGTCGACCGCGTGCCGCCGACGCCGTTCCCGCGCGGCGGCGACGCGCGCAAGCCGGTGCTGACGCCGATCCAGGTCCGCACCCGCAAGGCCAAGCGCACGCTGGCCGCGCGCGGCCTGACCGAAGCCGTCACCTGGTCGTTCGTGTCCAAGCGCGAGGCCGAACTGTTCGGCGGCGGCAAGCCTGAGCTGGCGCTCGCCAATCCGATCGCGGCCGAACTGTCCGACATGCGGCCGAGCCTGCTGCCCGGCCTGCTGATGGCGGCGCAGCGCAACGCCGACCGCGGCCTCGCCGACGTGGCGCTGTTCGAAGTCGGACAGGTGTTCAAGGGCGACCAGCCGCAGGACCAGTTCACCGCCGCGAGCGGCCTGCGCCGCGCGCTGGCGAAGCCGGAGGGCAACGGCCGCCATTGGTCGACCGCCGCCAAGCCGGTCGACGCGTTCGACGCCAAGGCCGATGCCTTTGCCGTACTGGCCGCCGCGGGCAGCCCGATGCAGGCCTTGGCTGTCGTGCCCGGCGGACCGGCCTGGTTTCACCCGGGCCGCAGCGGCACCATCCAAATCGGCCCGAAGAACATCATCGGCCATTTCGGCGAGCTGCACCCGCGCCTCCTGGCCGCGTTGAAGGCGGAAGGGCCGCTGGTCGGCTTCGAAGTGTTGCTGGAGACGATCCCCGAGCCCAAGGCCAAGGCGACGCGCGCCAAGGCCGTGCTCGATTTGTCGCCGTTCCAGCCGGTCGAGCGCGACTTCGCTTTCATGGTGGACACCGGCGTGAAGGCCGCCGACGTCGTGCGCGCCGCGCAGGGCGTCGACAAGAAGCTGATCGTCAACGTCAGCGTGTTCGACCTCTACGAGGGCAAGGGCATCGAGCCTGGCAAGAAGTCGATCGCCATCGCGGTCACGTTGCAGCCGCGCGAGAAGACGATGACGGACGCCGAGATCGACGCGCTCGGGCAGAAAATCGTCGCCGAGGTCACCAGGAAGACCGGTGGCGTATTGAGAGCGTGAGTTGGTGTCGTCCCCGCACTCGGGTCCGACCTTCGGTCGGCCCGAGCACAGGCTCCAGCGGGGACCCAGGTCGCCGCAATCTATCGAGAGGGCACGGGGTACTGGGTCCCGGCTCGCGCTCGCTTCGCTCGCTTGGCCGGGACGACGGTCGAGTGTTATGCCGGCAGCAGGTCCGCGAAGGCAAATCCTTCGCGCTCCACCGTCTCACCGACGCGGAGCGGAATCTTGCGCGACAGCATCGGGCCGCCGGACACGAAGGAATGGAATTCGCCGTTCTCGCCGCACGGATCGACGCCGGACGGTAATCCGTCCAGCAACGCGGCGTCGAAACGCCGCCCGGCGAAGTCCGCCGATAATTTTTTCAGATCAACCACCGCCAGGTGGGCCTCGACGCCGGCCGCGATCATCTCGCGTGCTAGCGCATCTGTCGGCCGCATCCAGATCGGAAACACCGCGGTGACGCCAATCGCGGCGAGCTTGGCCTCGCGCCAGGCGCGCAGGTCAGCCAGGAACAGATCGCCGAAGATGACATGCGTCACACCCGCCGCAACGGCATCCTGCATGGCCGCCGCCATCTTCTGTTCGTAGATGTCGTTGGTGCATGGAAACGGAATCCGCACCGTGATCGACGGCAGCCCTGCGGAATCGAGCTGGGCACGCAGCAATTCCTCGCGCACGCCATGCATGCTGACGCGTTCGAATGTATCGGTGACCGTCGTGAGCGCGCCGACGATGTCGTAGTCGCCCGCCCGGCGCGCCTCGTGCAGCGCCCAGGCGCTGTCCTTGCCGCTCGACCAGGCGATCAGCGCTTTGGGGCGTTGCATTACTCTTCCTCGCCGCGCCGGCGACGCGAACTTTTTTGCCGCGAACTGCGGGACGGCTTGTCCTCGCCGGTTTCCTTCAAGGCGCCGAGCTTGCGCAAGACCGCTTCCGCCACCCGCGTGCCGGATTCCCAGGCGCCGTTGACCGTGCCCCATTGCGTCTCGTGCACGGCCTCGCCGGCAAACCACAGCCGGCCGCCGAGCGGCTCCATCAAAACCTTGCGCGCGTCGGCGGCGCCGGGTGCGGCCGCCGACATGGCGCCGAGCGCGAACGGATCGGCGTCCCAGCGGGTGGCGTGCTTGCGCTTGATCGCGCGCTTGATGTCGGTGCCGAACACGCTCGCCAGCCACTCGCCGGCGAAATCGGTCATCGCCGCCTCACCCTTGGCGGAGAGCTCACGGCCGAAGCTGCCGCCGACCTCGACCACATGCAGGCTGGTGCCGCCGATGTTGGCGAGCAGCGCCGCGGTGCGCGTGCCGTTGGCCTGCTCGAACACGATGTCGTCGCGCTGCAGCCCGAGCGGATTGCCGGGAATCTCGAGCGCGATGTGGTCCATGCTGCCGAGCGACAGCTTGCCGGCGGCATCTAACTGACGTTTCGGCAACGGCGGGATGAACTCGATCTTGTCCGAGGCCAGCACATTGGTCGGCACCGTCAGAATGACGGCGCGCGCGGAAAGATCGCCACGCGGCGTCTCGATCATCGCGTTCTGGCCAAGCGACCAGGAGATCATGCTCACCGGATTGGACAGTTGCACCGTCAGGTCGGCGGCGAGCCGCGCCAGCAGCGCGCCATAGCCCTGGCGGCAGAACGCGTCGCCGTCGCGCTCGGCAACGCGCGCCATGTCGAAGGCCGACACCGCGTTCAAATCCTTGCCGAAGGCGTAAGGCCCGAACATGAACTCGATGGTCGCCTGCCAGTCGAGCAGATCCTTGGGCAGCGCACGCACGGCCGGAAAGTCGGCCTTGGCCTTGCCGGCATCGACGATGGCGCGCTGCGTGCGCACCTGGGCGGCGAGGAAGGTTTCCAGCTCGGAATCGCGCGCGCGGCGCGGGCCGACCCGCAAAGCCTGGGCTCGCGGGGCGGGATAGATGTCGAGGCCGGCCTTCGGCGCGGCGGCGATCAGCGGATTGCTGTCGGGATTGTGGATCCAGTGCGCGCCGAGGTCGAACGGCACGCCGAAGAGCTTGCTGTCGGTGGCGCAGCGGCCGCCGACGCGGCTTGACGCCTCGATCAGCCGAAAGCTGCGCTTGGCGGCGGCGACGCGGCGCGCGGCGGCGATGCCGGCGGCACCCGCCCCGATGATCGCGACATCGACGTCGGCCGCGGCCGCCTCCACCCGCACGGCGGGCGCCGCCACGAGGGCAGCGGACGCGGCGAGGAACGAGCGGCGGCTAAGTCGCGTCATGGTATCCGAAAGCTTTCCAAAGCGAGGTGCTACAATGCCCGAATGCGCGTGCTGCCGCAAATTTCATGGCTAACGCTTCGTAAGTTACAGCCGCAAGCAATGAACCAATTTGCAATGACTCCTCATTAAATTGGGCAGCAACAAGACGCGCGGTCAAGCAGCGGCAAGACAACGCGCACACGAATTCGAGGGGAACGCGTCAAGTCGGCGCGCCAAAGTCGCCAAGAAATGGCGCGAGGGGCGGTCATGGGAAAGATCGTAGACGGGGTCGGGCGCGTTCTCGCCCGCTATCTGGAGAAACCGGCGCAGGGCTATGAGCCTTTCACGCCGAGCGATCCCGAATCCTTGCGCGCAACCCTGCGGCCTGGCGACGTGCTGCTGGTCGAAGGCAACAATCACATTTCCGGCGTCATCAAGTATCTTACGCAGTCGACCTGGTCGCACGCCGCGCTCTATGTCGGGCCGATCGGCGACCGCGAGACGCACGAGGGCGAGCCGCTGGTGCTGGTGGAAGCCAATATCGGCCAGGGCGTGGTCGCCGCGCCGCTGTCGAAATACGCACGCTTTCACACCCGCATCTGCCGGCCGACCGGACTGACCGACGACGACCGCGCGCGCGTCTGCACCTATGCGGCCGAGCGCATCGGCTTCGACTACGACCTAAAGAACATCATCGACCTGCTGCGCTATCTGTTTCCGATGCCGGTGCCGCAGCGCTGGCGGCGGCGCATGATGGCGCTCGGCTCCGGGCATCCGACGCGCATCATCTGCTCGGCGCTGATCGCGCAGGCCTTCGACACCGTGCGCTATCCGATCCTGCCCAAGGTGACGCGGGTCGAGAGCGAGTCGGCGCGGGAGGAGATCCTGGAGATCCGCCACTCGTCGCTGTACGCGCCGCGCGACTTCGACATCTCACCCTATTTCGAGGTGGTGAAGCCGACCCTGGTGCGCGGCTTCGACTACAAATCGATGGCCTGGATCGACCTGTCGGCCGCCGACGCCGACGCCGACGCCGACGAAATGGTAACGCTGGTGCCGTGCGACCGCGAGACCTCGCCGGTCATGTGATTTGCGGGCTTGACCCTGGCTTGACCCTGGCTTGGCCCTGGCTTGGCCTTGCCCAACGGCA
>CAYJPU010000202.1:0-5901 GCA_964372105.1 uncultured Undibacter sp. | reverse complement strand
TCGCGCCCAATCTGGTGCAGACGCTGGAAGGCACGCCCGCCTTCATCCACGGCGGCCCCTTCGCCAACATCGCGCACGGCTGCAACTCGGTGTCGGCCACCGCGACCGCGCTCAAGCTCGCCGATTACGTGGTGACGGAAGCCGGCTTCGGCGCCGACCTGGGCGCCGAGAAGTTCCTCGATATCAAGTGCCGCAAGGCGGGCCTCAAGCCGGACTGCGTCGTCATCGTCGCCACCATCCGCGCGCTCAAGATGCACGGCGGCGTCAAGAAGGACGACCTGAAGAAGGAAGACCTCAAGGCGCTGGAAGCCGGCATGGCCAACCTGCAGCGCCATGTCGAGAACATCAAGAAGTTCGGCCTGCCGGCGGTGGTCTCGATCAACCGCTTCTCGGCCGACACCGGCGCCGAGATCGCGCTGGTCAAGGAAAAGTGCAAGGCGCTCGGCGTCGAGGCGTTGATGGCCGATCACTGGGCCATGGGCGGCGAGGGCGCGGCCGATGTCGCCAAGGCGGTGGTCAAGACCATCGACGAAGGCAAGGCCAACCTGAAGCTCTTGTATCCCGACGACATGCCGCTGTTCGAGAAGATCCGCACCATCGCCAAGGAGATCTACCGCGCCGATGACGCCACCGCCGACAGGTCGGTGAGGGATCAGCTCAAGCAGTGGGAAGAGATGGGCTTCGGCAAGCTGCCGGTCTGCATCGCCAAGACGCAGTACTCGTTCTCGACCAACCCGGACGCCAAGGGCGCCCCCACCGGCTTCTTGATCCCGGTGCGCGAAGTGCGGCTTTCGGCCGGCGCAGAGTTCGTGGTGGCGATCTGCGGTGAGATCATGACCATGCCAGGCCTGCCGAAAGCGCCATCGGCCGACTCGATCGACGTCAAGGACGGCAAGATCGTCGGATTGTTCTAAAGCCAAGTCCGCTTGCCGACCGGATGTTCAAGGGCCCGCCGCAAGCGGGCCCTTTTTCATCGGGCAGCGGCAAAAGTCGCTAAAATTTTCGCTTGTTTGCGTTGTTCCGATAGAGCCGATTTTCGGAACTTTCCTGTAATCGGTATGGCGTTACGCCCCGTCCGAAATCCTTCGGCCGGACGGCGCCGGATTATTCATTCCTCGGTAACCGTATCCCCATGACCAACAGTGCTCCCTCTCAAGGCGCCGACGACCTCGCCGAAAGCCATTCGTTGCTCGACGAGCTGAACCTTGCGGTCGCGGCCGGCGACGTGAAAAGACGCGTTAAGATACTTGATCGGATCACGGATCTGTTCGCGGCCGGGTCGCGCAACTATTCCGGCGGCCACATCGCGCTGTTCGACGATGTGCTGCAGCAACTGGCGGCCGACATCGAGGTCAAGGCGCGCGCCAAGCTCGCGCACCGGCTCGCCGCGATGGACAACGCGCCGCCCAAGGTGATGCGTGCGCTCGCCTTCGACGACGCCATCGAGGTGGCGGGTCCGGTGCTGGTTCTTTCCCAGCAGTTGAGCGACGACGATCTGGTCGAGAACGCCACGACCAAGAGCCAGGAGCATCTTCTGGCCATCGCCGAGCGCCTGAAGCTGAGCGAGGCGGTGACCGACGTCCTGGTCGAGCGCGGCAATCAGCGGGTCGTGCACAAAGTGGTGCGCAACATGGGCGCGCGCTTTTCGCTCGCCGGCTACGACAAGCTGACGACCCGCGCCCGAACCGACCGCCGGCTGACGCTGGCGTTGGGCCGGCGCAGCGATATTCCACGGCAATACTTTCTCAAGCTGCTGGAGGCGGCGTCCTCGTCCGTGCGCGCCAGGCTCGAGGCGGCCAATCCGGAAGCGGCGGCGGCCATCCGCGACACCATCGACGACGTCGCCACCGGCATGCAACGCGAGGTGCGCGAGGCGTCGCAGGAACATGCCGTCGCCACGCGCGAGGCCAAGCGCCGCTTCAGCGTGCGCGGCATCACCGAGGCCAGCGTCCACGCCCCGGCGCGTGCGCAGGAGTTCGAGAAGACCGTCATCGCTCTGGCGCGGCTCGGTCGCTTCTCGGTCGATCTGGTCGAGCGCGCGCTGGTCGACCAAGGCGAGGACATGATCCTGCTGCTCGCCAAGGCCGCCGGCTGCTCCTGGACGACGACCAGAGAACTGCTGCTGATGTACGCGGCCAACCGCAACCTGGCGCCGGACGACATCACCCGCGCCTTCGAGCGGTATAAGAAGCTCAGCCGCGCCACCGCGCAGAACATCGTCAGCTTCCACGAGCGCTACGTCACGCCGCGTGTGCAAGCCGAAGGTGCGGCCCCGGAAAGTCTTGCCGCGGACGAATCCCCGCTGGTGCCGGAGGCGGCGGCGCCGTTGATGGCGGGCGCCTCGTCGTAGTTTTCGGGCGGGACCCCCGTCGCACAAAGTGCTAGAAGGCGTACCGTTCCCCACACCGGATCGGTACGCCTATGGACCTCAAGCTTATTCCCGCCGGCCGCAATCCGCCCAAGGACGTGCACGCGGTCGTCGAGATACCGCTCGGCGGCGTGCCGGTGAAATACGAGTTCGACAAGGTGTCGGGCGCGATCTTCGTCGATCGCTTCCTGCACACCGCGATGTTCTATCCCGGCAATTACGGTTTCATCCCGCACACGCTGTCGGACGACGGCGACCCTTGCGACATTCTCGTCATCAGCCAGGTGCCGGTGGTGCCGGGCGCGGTCATCCGCTGCCGGCCGGTCGGCGCGCTGCTGATGGAAGACGAGGCCGGCAAGGACGAGAAGATCCTGGCCGTGCCTGTCGATGCGCTGCATCCGTTCTACACCGGCGTGAACAGCTACAAGGATCTGCCGGCGGTGATGACCGAGCAGATCGCGCACTTCTTCCAGCACTACAAGGATCTGGAAAAAGGCAAGTGGGTCACGATCGTGAAGTGGCTCGACAGCGAAGGCGCCGAGCGCATCATCCTCGAAGGCATCGCGCGCGCCAAAGGTTAACGCGCTGGTCTCGTCGCTTGGTCTAGTCGTTCAACAAAGGCGCGATGCGGCGGGCCTGTACGACCAGCGCCGCGGTCAAGGGCGTCATCGGCTCGCGCGCCGGCGCCACCAGGCCGATCATGTGCGTGACTTGCGGGCCTGCGATCGGAATGGCGCGCAGCTTTTCGGAGTCGGTCAGGCCGAGGGTCGCCGCGAGACGCGCCGGCATCACGCTCGCCCAGCGGCCGGTGCGCACGTGCGAATAGAGCAGCACCATGGAATCCGATTCGAGCGTGATGTTGGGTTCCGTGCCGGTTTCGCGCAGCATGCGCTCGATGATGCGGCGGTTCTGCATGTCGGGCGTCAGCAGGCAGAGCGGCACTTGCGCCACTTCGGCCCATGTCACCGATTTACGGTCGCTGAGCGGCGCGTCGGCGGCCACCAGCAGGCGATAGCGCTCCTGATAGAGCGGCACGGCGGTGACGCGGCCGAGCGGCTCGTTGTCCAGGTAGGTGAGGCCGGCGTCGATCTCGAGGTTTTCCAGGAGCGCCAGGATCTCGGTCGAGGTGCGCGACAGGATGGTGAACTGCACCGCCGGGTGGCGGGCGCGCATCGGCGAGGTGAGGGTTTCGACCATCGCCAGCGCGGTCGGGATCGCGGCCAGCCGCAGCCGGCCGGCGAGGCCGTGCTTGAGGGCGTGGACCTCCTCGCGCATGGCGCGGGTGTCGCCGACGATGCGCCGGGCCCAGTCGAGCACGCGCTCGCCTTCCGGCGTGAAGCCCTGGAAGCGGGAGCCGCGGTTGACCAGCAGGACGCCGAAGGATTCCTCGATCTGTTTTACGCCGGCCGACAAAGTCGGCTGTGTGACCCCGCAGGTCTCGGCGGCGTGGCCGAAATGCTTTTCGCGGGCCAAGGCGAGCAAGAATTCGAGTTTATCGATCACGGCCGTATCCCGCCTGCACTATCTCGTTGTAATCGCTTAAAAAATAGTATCAAAGATCCAGATCCAGCGGCGCCGACATCTTGAACGTTAATCGGAAAATACGTTCCTTGCAATCGATCTTGATAGAAAATATCTATCATTCGATTGGATGGGCGCTCTTGTTTGAATGACTTCAAAAGTCTTTTTTGCGCGTTGGAGGAGACTCTGAATGAACGCGCCAGAAAAAGGCCTGCCCGTCCCCGACGGCATGCGCAGGGGTCGTAAGCCGCCACGCACCCCGAAGGGCCGCCAGATCGATTTGCAGGCGCTGGACGAAGTGCGCGCCCTGCTGACCGACCGGCCGCGCCGGCGCGATCTGCTGATCGAGCACCTCCATCTGATCCAGGATCACTACGGCCACCTGTCGGCCGCGCATCTGGCTGCGCTTGCGGCCGAGATGAAGATGGCGCTGACCGAGGTCTACGAGGTCGCGACCTTCTACGCCCATTTCGATGTCGTGAAGGAAGGCGAGACGCCGCCGCCGGCCGTCACCGTGCGCGTCTGCGACTCGCTGTCCTGCGCCATGCGCGGCGCGGAGAAGCTGCTCGCCGAGTTGCCGGATAAGCTCGGCGCGAACGTGCGCGTCGTGCGCGCGCCCTGCATGGGCGCCTGCGACCACGCGCCGGTCGCCGCCGTCGGCCATGCGCAGACCTTCAACGCCACGACCGACAATGTCGCCGCCGCGGTTGCCGCCAAGCCGCATGCGCACGCCTGGCATCCGGCCACCGATTTCGCGGCGTACCAAAAAGACGGCGGTTACGCGCTGCTCAAGGATTGCCTCGCCGCCAAGCGCACGCCGGAAGACCTCATCAAGATCGTCAGCGACGCCGGCCTGCGCGGCCTCGGCGGCGCTGGCTTTCCGACCGGCCGCAAGTGGTCGCTGGTGCGCGCGGAAGCCGCGCCGCGGCTGTTTGCGGTCAACGCCGACGAAGGCGAGCCCGGCACCTTCAAGGACCGCGCCTATCTCGAGCGCGACCCGCACCGCTTCCTCGAAGGTGTGCTGATCGCCGCCTGGGTGGTAGAGGCGCGCGACACCTACATCTACATTCGCGACGAATATCCCGAGATCCGGCTGATGCTGCTCGACGAGATCGCGCGCATCGAGAAGGCCGGCCTTATGCCGCACACCAAGCTGCACCTGCGCCGCGGCGCCGGCGCCTATATCTGCGGCGAAGAGTCGGCGATGATCGAGTCGATCGAAGGCAAGCGCGGCCTGCCGCGCCATCGCCCGCCTTATGTCGCGCAGGTCGGCCTGTTCGGCCGCCCGACGTTGGAGCAGAACGTCGAAACGATGTTCTGGATCCGCGACATCGTCGAGAAGGGCGCGGAATGGATGACGGCGCAAGGCCGCCACGAGCGCAAGGGCTTCCGCAGCTTCTCGGTGTCCGGCCGCGTCAAGAACCCGGGCGTCAAGCTGGCGCCCGCCGGCATCACCATGCGCGAACTGATCGATGAATTCTGCGGCGGCATGGAAGACGGCCACACGTTCAAGGCCTATCTGCCGGGCGGCCCGTCCGGCGGCATCCTGCCGGCATCGATGGCCGACATCCCGCTCGATTTCGGCACGCTGGAAAAATACGGCTGCTTCGTCGGCTCGCACGCGGTCGTCATCCTGTCCGACAAGGACGACATCAAGGCCGCGGCGCTGAACCTGATGCGTTTCTTCGAGGACGAAAGCTGCGGCCAGTGCACGCCCTGCCGCGTCGGCACCGAGAAGGCCGCCGCGTTGATGGCGCAGGGCCCGTGGAACGTCGCGTTACTGGAGGAACTCTCCGGCGCCATGCGCGATGCCTCCATTTGCGGCCTCGGCCAGGCGGCGCCCAATCCGCTGTTGTGCGTGCTGAAATACTTCCCCGAGGAGCTGACGAAGCCGTTGGGGAAGTGGTGATGAAGAGCGTGGCCACACACCGAAGTGTCGTCCCCGCGAAAGCGGGGGCCCACTACGCCGCCGCCGATAGCGCGGCCCCCGCGGATTGGTTACCCGCGCGACC
>CAYJPU010000201.1:3873-5988 GCA_964372105.1 uncultured Undibacter sp. | reverse complement strand
GCCGCGACCTGGAAGAGTCGGTCGCCAACATCGCGCGCTTCTCCAAGAAGGACGCTGCGACCTTCACCGAGATCGAGCGCAAGACGGTGACGCCGCAGCAGAAGGAACGCATCGTGGCCATGCAGTGCATCCCGCGGCCGGAAGTGCCGGACGACCTGGTCGGCGCGGCGCTGTTCCTCGCCTCCGACGCCGCCGCGTTCGTCACCGGCCAGAGCATTAATCTCGACGGCGGAGTGACCGGCTGATGACCCCGACCGTCGCCATCATCGCACCGGGCGCCATGGGCAGCGGCGTCGGCCGCCGCCTGTCGGAGAACAAGGTGACGGTGCTGACCTCGCTCGCCGGCCGCAGCGCGGCGAGCGCCGCGCGCGCGCATGAGGCCGGCATGATCGGCGTCGGCGACGCGCAATTGACCGAAGCCGATTTCGTACTGTCGATCGTGCCGCCGGGCGAAGCGCTGGCGCTGGCGCGGCGGCTGGCGCCGACGCTGCGCGCCGCCAACAGGAAGACCGTCTATGTCGACTGCAACGCGGTCAATCCGAACACCATGACGGAAATCGCCGAGGTGATCGCAACCACCGGCTGCCTGTTCATCGGCGCGGCCATTATCGGTCCGCCGCCCAAGCCCGGCAGCCGCAACACCAAGTTCTACGCCTCCGGCCCGGCCGCGCACGATTTTGCACGCTTCAACGATTATGGACTGATCGTGCGCGTGCTCGACGGCCCGCTCACCGCCGCCTCGGCGCTGAAGATGTCCTACGCCGGCATTACCAAGGGCTTCACCGCGTTGGGCGCCGCGATGCTGCTGGCCGCCACGCGCGGCGGCTCGGCCGACGCGCTCAAGGCCGAACTGGAAGAGAGCCAGCAGCCGCTGCTGGCCTGGCTGTCGCGGCAGGTGCCGACGATGTATTCCAAGGCCTATCGCTGGGTCGCCGAGCTCGACGAGATTTCAGGCTTCGTCGGCGAGGACCGGCCCGAACACGCCCTGTTCGAAGCCGCCGCGCGCTTCTATGAGGAGTTCGCGAAGGACGTCGACGGCGACAACATCGACACCGCCACGCTGAACAAGTTCATCGAGCGGTGACGCCGACACAGCTGGGACTTTTCATGACCGACCAACCCGTCCTCACCGAACTGCGCGCCGGCTACCGCGTCATCACGCTCAACCGCCCCGAGCGGCTCAACGCCTTCAACGAGGCGATGCATCTGGCGCTGCGCGCCGCCATAGCCGAGGCGGAAGCCGACGAGGGCTGTCGCGCGCTCATGATCACCGGCAGCGGCCGCGGCTTCTGCACCGGGCAGGACCTCGCCGACCGCCTCGCCAAGCCGGGCGAGTCGATGGTGCTCGGCGGCACGCTCGAGCAGCACTACAATCCGCTGATCCGCAAGCTGCGCAGCCTGCCGTTTCCCGTGGTCGCCGCCGTCAACGGCGCCGCCGCCGGCGCCGGCTGCAACGTCGCGCTCGCCTGCGACATCGTGCTGGCGGCGCGTTCGGCGAGCTTCGTGCAGGCCTTCGCGCGCATCGGCCTGGTGCCGGATTCGGGCGGCACCTGGTTCCTGCCGCGGCTGATCGGCGACGCGCGCGCGCGGGCGCTGGCGCTCACCGGCGAGGCGCTGCCGGCAGAAACGGCGGAAGCCTGGGGCATGATTTACAAATGCGTCGATGACGACGCGCTGATGCCGGAGGCGGCCAAACTGTGCGAGCGGTTTGCCGTTGCGCCGACGCAAGGCTTGGCGCTAATCAAGCGCGCGCTCAACGCGTCCGCAACCAATACGCTCGACGCCCAGCTCGATCTCGAACGCGACTCCCAGCGCGCGGCCAGCCTCACGCCCGATTACGGCGAGGGCGTGCGCGCCTTCATGGAAAAGCGTAAGCCGAACTTCACCGGACGGAAGAAGACTGAGCATTGACTCAGTGTTCCCTCCCCCTGAAAGGGAGAGGGCCTGGGAGGGGATCTGATATAGAAAGCGACCCCCACCCGGCACGCTCCGCGTGCCGACCTCCCACTTGCAGGGGGAGGCAAAAAGAAGGAAGGACGTGCAGCTTTGGCAAACACACAGAAAAAACCTTTGCGCGTCGGCATTGCCGGCCTCGGCGCGGTCGGCCTCGAAGTG
>CAYJPU010000201.1:0-3773 GCA_964372105.1 uncultured Undibacter sp. | reverse complement strand
GAAAAAACCTTTGCGCGTCGGCATTGCCGGCCTCGGCGCGGTCGGCCTCGAAGTGGCGAAGCGGCTGATCGACGGCGACGTGCCCGGCCTGACGTTGACCGCCGTCGCGGTGCGCGATGCCGACAAGGCGCGGCGCCTGCTGCCGCAGATCGGCGACCTGGTTGCGCTGCGCACGGCGAGCGCGCTCGCCGACGACTGCGACGTGGTGGTCGAATGCCTGCCGCCGGCGCTGTTTCGCGAGACCGCGGTCGCGGCGATCGACAAAGGCCGGCTGTTCATGCCGCTGTCGGTGGCGCAACTCTTGGAGAACGGCGATCTGGTCGAGCGCGCCAAGGAGAAAGGCGCGCGCATTCTGGTGCCGACCGGCGCGCTGATCGGGCTCGATGCCGTGCGCGCCGCCGCCGAAGGCACCATTCACTCGGTCAAAATGGTGACGCGCAAGCCGCCGGCCGGCCTGGAAGGCGCGCCCTATCTGCGAGAGCATAACATCTCGGTCGCGAACTTGGATAAGCCGCTCAAGGTGTTCGACGGCAGCGCCCGCGAAGGCGCGCGCGGTTTCCCGACCAATGTCAACGTCGCAGCCGCCCTGAGCCTTGCCGGCATCGGGCCGGACCGCACCACGCTCGAGATCTGGGCCGACCCCACCGTCACGCGCAACACCCACACCATCACCGTCGACGCCGACACCATGCGCTTCACGATGACGATCGAGAACGTGCCGTCGGCCAATCCGCGCACCGGCAAGAGCGTGGCGCCCTCCACCATTGCGGCGCTGCGTGGGCTGGTGTCCGAGCTCAAAGTGGGCAGTTGACGGACGGCGCGGCCGTCAGGCCGTTTCCCGCACCATCGTCTTGATCGAGCGCATCAGCGTCGCGAATTCGCGGCGCTGCGAGGCCTTGCGGTCACGGTGCGCGGCCGCCTCCCTCGCCTCGTCGAGCCTTGAAATATCGATGGCGTCGCTGTCGTCCAGTATTTCGATGATGGCAAAATCCATAGCTGCACCTCCAAAAACGCTGCACCTCCGACAGACTTTTTCGTCGCACTCACACTCTCAGGAAAACCTTGTGCCGGTAGAGATAGCCGGCCAGCGCCACGACGAAGACGAGACCGAGCATATGCGACACCAGGCGGCCGGTGCCCGGCGTCACCAGGTCGTCGAGCAAAAGTCCGATTTCGCCACCGACGAAACGGCGCGCCAGCGGCTCGAAGCCGGCGACGCCGTTGATGAAGTAAAGCAGGATCGCGTTGGCGCCGATCCAGCCGAACATCGTCGCCCAGGTCTTGTAGCCCCAGCCGTCGACGATCTGATAGAAGACGCCGAGCAGGATCGCGCTGTAGCCGCCGGCGACCAGCACGAAGGACGACGTCCATATCGCCTTGATGATCGGGAATTGCAGCGCCCACAGATAGCCGGCGCCGATCATCACCACGCCGCCGCCGATCAGCGCCAGCGACTTGCGCGTCGCCGGCAGCCGCTCGTCCTTCAGCAGCAAGCCGCAGAACACGCCGATCAGACAGGTGCCGATCGCCGGCAGCGTGCTCAGCAGTCCTTCCGGATCGCGGGTGCGGTCCCACAGGCGGCCGGGCAGATAATGCGCGTCGATCCAGTTGGCGAGATTGGCGTCGGGCGCGAACGATCCGGCGCCGATGCCGGGCACCGGCACGAAGGTCATCAGCGCCCAATAGCCGCCGAGCGAGACCACCAGCGCGACGGCCAGGCCGCGCCAATCGAGATTCAGGAACAGCAGCGAGGCCACGAGATAGCAGATCGCGATCCGCTGCAGCACGCCGGCGAGCCGCACGTTGCTCCAATGCTCGCTGAAGCCGCCGTAGAACACCACGCCCAGCGCAAAGAGCAGCAGCGCGCGCCGCAGCACGCGCAGATGCGCCTTCGGCTTTCCGTCACGCTCGACCAGCCGCGGCAGCGACAGCGTGATGGCGACGCCGGTGATGAAGATGAACAGCGGGAAGATGAGATCGTAGAACGTGAATCCCTCCCACGCGGCGTGGCTGATTTGCGTATGGAGAAAATCACCGACGCGTTCGAGCGCCGGGCCTTTGTCGTGAAACATCTCGGCGAGCGCCAACACCATACCCTCGCCGCCGAGAATCCAAATGAAATTGAACCCGCGCAACGCGTCGACCGACACGACGCGGCGGTTCTGCAGGTCGAGCGGGACTTCAGCGTAACGCATGGAACCGCCGGTTCGCGGGCTTGCGCGATCTGTTCGGAAGAAAACGGAGCAACGCCCAATTGGTTGCGACAATAAGTCTAGGCACAGCATCGGCCGCGCCATTGACCTGCGTCAAGCGCGGCCGCGCCTGGGCGCGGGCCGAATGCGTCAGCGATTACGGGCGCTTAGTGCGCGCGGCGATCATTTCCCCGTGCGGGGCGTTGCAATTACCACTGCCCTCGCGGACGCGGAAGTAGTTCCGGCCGACGAACGACTTGTCGTAGTGCTGCCAGTTGGTCGGATGATCGAGCGCGGTGACACCGGCGAGCGTTACCGCGAACACCGAGCTTTCCATGTCGCGCTGGTGCGAACTGAGGTTCTCCGGCAGCTTCGAGCTCGCGTAGTCGACGTAATAGACCCGCCGCACGCAGGCGAGGTCTTTCACGGCGTCGAGCGCGGCCTTGGCCGTCATCAGATGATCGGAGTGGTCGTTGACGTTCACCCGCGTGTCGGTGTCGGCGGTGTTGATCTGAACTTGCACGGCGCGGTCGCGCTCGAAGTCCACCAGCGCCCGCAACGTCTTGGTGAGGTCGTCCCAGCCGTGATAGGTCGCCGTGCCATCGACCGCGCTCAGCGTGTTGTTCGCGCCGGTGTTCAGCCGCTGCAACGATTGGAAGCCGGTGTCGGAGTAGCCGCTCCCCGACCAGTGGCCGTCCGGCACGCGCAGGAAATAACTCACGGTGTTGCGATAGGCGACGCGATAAATCGCGTGGCCGTTGAACGTCTTGAGTCCGGAGATCTTCTCGGAAGGTTTGTCGTTGACGTCGGCCATGAAGCGCACTGCCATCTCGGCGCCGTTCTCGCGCGCCAGATAGAATGGATGCTTGCGCCCGCCGCGACCGACGCCGAGCCCGGCATCGCCGGCCGTCACATGCACGAACACGGTCTTGGCGGCGTCCGCACTCACGTCCTGGAAGGCGGACGGATTCATGAACAGTTGCCAGTCGTCCTGGTGGGCGGCGAAATAGAACGAGACCTTGTCAGGCCGTGCGGCCGGTTCGGCCTCGGCCGGCACGGCGCTGAGCGCGGCCAGCACAGCACACGCATTTACGATCGATCGTGTCGTCGGCATTTCGCAGCCCCCCGGCAATCGTTCGAAACGTTGCGAAAAATATCGTCACGGCGATCATTTAATTCAATAGGAACTTGGCGGCGGTAAGGCAGCCTGTTGCCAGCCGCAAGAACCCAATACCGCTTTGCGCCCTTACGCCGGCTTGCGGCGCGCGGCGATCGCCTGTTCGGCGGCGGCAATGCCGGAATGGTAAGCGCCGTGCGCGGTGAAAAAATCGTGCTCCGAACAGGCCTCGCCGGCCGGGCCGGGCACGGTCCAGCTGCGGCCGCCCACGATCACGACTTCAGTATCGTCCTTGCTCATGCGAATTGTCGTCCGGTTCGTCACAACAGCCGGAGCGACATAGGCGCTCCGCCGCTGCTTTGCGAGCGTTACGGCCGGCGCGGATTTGCGTGAAGGGCAACAGAAAAAAGCAGCCGGAAACGGAGGTCAGGCCAGTCTTCCCGGATCGAGCCTTGCGCGCCGGA
>CAYJPU010000200.1:0-5995 GCA_964372105.1 uncultured Undibacter sp. | reverse complement strand
GCCAGCGCGCCGCGCGTGCGGGTGTCGGCGGCGCCGACGAGGCCGTCCGGCGTGACGGCGATGGAATTGGCCGCGGTCGCCGGCCGGCTCGCCACGACGGTGTGGCCGCGCGCCTTCAAGGCGTCGATCAGCGCCGGCGCAAAGCCGCTCTCGTAGATGGTTTCCTCCGGCTGCCATTGCTGATGCAGGCGCGGCGCAGTGACGGCGTCTTCGATCGGCATGCCGAAATCGATCACGTTGGTGACGACCTGCAGCACCGCCGTGATGATGCGGCTGCCGCCGGGCGAGCCGGTGACGAGGAACGGCTTGCCGTCCTTGAGCACGATGGTCGGCGTCATCGACGACAGCGGCCGCTTGTTCGGCCCCGGCAGATTGGCGGAAAAGCCGACCAGGCCGAAGGCGTTGGCGGCGCCGGGCTTGGCGGTGAAATCGTCGAGCTCGTTGTTGAGCAGCACGCCGGTGCCGTCGGCGACCAGCCCGAGGCCGTAGGAGAAATTCAGCGTGTAGGTGTTCGACACCGCGTTGCCGTCGCGGTCGATGACCGAGTAGTGCGTGGTGTTGCGGCCTTCGTGCCCGGCCGGCTTGCCGGCGCGGATGTCGGCGGACGGCGTGGCGCGTTCGCCGATGCTTGAGCGTAACGAGGCCGCGTAGGGCTTGGCGATCAGCCCGGCGATCGGCATCGTCACGGCGTCCGGGTCGCCCATGTAGACGGCGCGGTCGGCATAGGCGCGCTTCATCGCCTCGATCATCAGATGCAGCGACTGCTCGCCGCGGCCGAGCTGGGCGAGGTCGTAGCCTTCGAGAATGTTCAGCATCTCGATCAGGTGCACGCCGCCGGACGACGGCGGCGGCATCGAGACGACGTCGTAGCCACGATAGCTGCCGCGCACTACCGGCCGCTCGATCGCGCGATAGCCGGCGAGGTCGTCCGTGGTCATGATGCCGCCGGCCGCCTGCACGGCGTTGGCGATGCGCTCCGCGGTGCGGCCCTGGTAGAAGGCGCGCGGGCCTTCGGTGGCGATGGCTTGCAGCGTGGCGGCGAGGTCGGTCTGAATGAGTTGCTCGCCTTCGCGCAACGGCGCGTCGCCGGCAAAGAAGATCGCCTTCGCCGACGGCCAGCGGGCCAGCCGCTCGCGCACAGTGGGCAGCGAATCGGCGGTGTCGTCCTCGACCGGAAAGCCGCTCTGCGCCAGCGCAATCGCCGGCGCGATCAGTTCGGCGAGCGTCAGTCTGCCGGAGCCGTATTTCTCATGCGCCAGCGCCAGGCCGGCGACGGTGCCGGGCACGCCGATGGCGAGGCCGGAATCGCGCGACTTCTTCGGGTCGGGCGCGCCCTGCGCGTCGAGGAACATGGCTTCGCTCGCTGCCGCAGGCGCGCTCTCGCGGTAGTCGATGGCGATCGCGCCGTTCTCTTTGGCGCGGTGGATCACCATGAAGCCGCCGCCGCCGAGATTGCCGGCGCGCGGATAAGTCACCGCAAGCGCGAAACCAGTCGCCACGGCGGCATCGACCGCGTTGCCGCCGCGTTCGAGGATCTCGACGCCGATGCGGGCGGCGCGCTTCTCCTGCGCCACCACCATGCCGTTGTGCGCGCGCACGCCTTGCGCCGCCGGCACCGTGCGCTGCGTCGACGCCAGCTGCGGCTGCGACTGCGCCAGCGCGAAGGCGCTGAAGAGGAGGGCGACGGTGAGGGAGAGGAATTGGGCGAGGCGGTGCATGTTTCTTGTCAGACACTACAGCCGGTCGTCCCCGCGAAGGCGGGGACCCACTACACCGCAGCGGCTCCCGGCCCTCATGGTGAGGAGCGCTGCGTAGCAGCGCGTCTCGAACCATGGGGGCCGCCCCATCCTTCGAGACGCATCGCTTACGCGATGCTCCTCAGGATGAGGCGGTGATGGGCTGACGCGGTCTCACCGCGCCTGCCCGTGATACTCGATGTTCGGGCGCATGTCGGTGGCCGAGGCAACGCGGTTCGACATGTTGAAGAAGCCGACGATGGCCGAAACGTCCCAGATGTCGCGCGCGCTGAAACCGGCGCGGCGCAGGCGCTCGCGGTCGCCTTCTTCGACGGCCCACGGCTGCGCCGTCAATTTGACCGCGAAGTCGAGCATGGCGCGCTGACGCTTGCTCAGGCGCGCGGCGCGGTAGTTCATCACGATCTGCTCGCCGAGCAGCGGCTCGCCGGAATATTGCCGCACGGCGGCGCCGTGCGCGGTCAGACAGTAGTAGCAGCGGTTGTGCGACGACACCGCGACGGCGATCATCTCGCGCTCGAGCTTGGAGAGGCCGCTCGCGCCCAGCATCAGGTCGTTGTACATGGCGGCGAAGGCTTCCAGCTTCACCGTGTCGAAGGCGTAGGCCACCAGCACGTTCGGGATGAAGCCGAGCTTGTCCTGGCATTTCTGGAAATAGGCGGTCATCGCCGGCGACAGCTTGGCCGGCCCGAGATCGAGCGCGATCGCCGGTGCGTCGTCGGGCGCGTTTCTCATCGTCGTTCCGGGTTCGCGGCTTGCAGCCGCGCCGCGGAACGACGGCGATCGTGCCGGGCCCTTGCCGCCCTTGATCGTCTGCAGCGCGGGCTTGCTCTTATTGCCTTCCTTGTCGCTTGCCTTGTCGCTTCCTTTGCCCGGTCTGTCCGCCTTCGCCATGTCGGCGCCCCCTTGTTTCGCTTTCCCGGCGCCAGCCTACATGGTTCGCGGCCGCCGCGATACGACCGCGCCATCACGCTTTCGTCTTCATTATCAGGAGCTTGGGTGCCGGCGGAAGGTTGCGTCACCATCGCCGTCGCGCGGCCGTCATCAAATGGCGCGTAGCTCTCGACGGCCCGCTCCGGAACGTGAAAACTCCCCTCCTGCCTCGACCGATTCTCTGACAAAAAAGCGCGAGGTTTCATGCCCCCTGAACTCCCCGCCAGCGAGGAAGAAACCCTCGCCCGCACCACGCTCGAACAGGCCGGCCAGGCGCTTGCCGAAGCGCGCAGCGATATTCCCGCGGGCTTCGTCGGGCAGCTTTACGCCCGCGAGGTGCCCGAGGACGTCGTGCTGTACGGGCCGGCCGATCTCGCGGCGCTTGCCGCGCGCGCCTGGGATTTCCTCGGCGAGCGCGCCGCCGGCACAACGAAAATCCGCTGCGAGACGGTGCCACTCGCCGACAGCGGCGAGCGCAAGGCGGTCACGGTCATCGAGATCGTCAACGAGGACATGCCGTTCCTGGTCGATTCGGTGATGGGCGAACTGGCCGAACGGCGTCTGCCGGTGCGGCTGGTGGCGCATCCGGTGCTCGTGATCCGGCGCGAGAACGGCAAGCGGGTGGCCTCCGGCACGGCCGGTGCGGGCGCGCGCGAGAGCTTCATCCAGATTCACATCGAGCCGATCGAGGACGAGAACACGCGCGCGGCGCTTGTCGCGGCGCTCGGTCAGGTGCTCGCCGACGTGCGGCTGTCGGTCACCGACTGGCGGCCGATGCTGGAGCGCGTGCAGGACATCGTCGTCGAGTTGAAGACCAATCCGCCGCCGCTGCCGGTCGACGAGATCGCGGAAGCGGTGCAATTCCTGCAATGGCTCTTGGCCGACAATTTCACCTTCATCGGCCTGCGCGACTACACGTTCGACGGCAAGGCGCTCAAGCCCGAGTTCGAATCAGGGCTCGGCATCATGCGCGAGCGCGATCTGCGCGTGCTCAAGCGCGGCAACGAGCTGCTGGAATATACGCCCGAGATCATGGCGTTCCTCAAGGAGCCGCGGCCGCTCATCATCGCCAAGGCCAACATCCACGCGCGCGTGCACCGGCGCGTCTATCTCGATTACATCGGCGTCAAGCGTTTCGACGACGGCGGCAACCTGGTCGGCGAGCACCGGATCGTCGGCCTGTTCACCTCGACGGCCTATACGCGCACCGCGCACAGCATCCCTTATCTGCGGCGCAAGATCGCCGCCGTCGAGGCGCGCGCCGGCTTCGAGGCCAGCAGCCACTCCGGCAAGGCGCTGGCCAACGTGCTGGAGCACTATCCGCGCGACGAGCTGTTCCAGGCCGACGAAGACACGCTCTACCATTTCGCGCTGGCGATCCTGCAGCTCGACGAGCATCCGCGCGTGCGCGTGCTGGCGCGCCGCGACCGCTTCGACCGTTTCGTGTCGGCGCTCGTCTACGTGTCGCGCGAGCGCTACGACAGCGCGATCCGCGTCAAGATCGGCGACTACCTCGCCGGTGTCTTCAACGGGCGCGTCTCGGCCTATTATCCGTTCTTCCCGGAAGGCCCGCTGGTGCGCGTGCATTTCATCATCGGCCGCTCCGGCGGCGCGTCGGCGGAGGTCAGCCGCGGCAAGCTCGAGAGCGAAGTCGCGGCCATCGTGCGCAACTGGACCGACGGCTTGAACGACGCGCTGGCACTGGCCAATCCGCCGGACCGGGCGCGCGACCTGTTCCACCGTTACCGCGACGCCTTCTCCGCCGGTTTCCAGGACATCTATGCGCCGGCGGTGGCGGCGGGCGATGTCCGCGTGGTCGAGGGCCTGTCCGGAGAGCGTCCGCTCGGCGTCGATTTCCACCACCGGCTCGAGGAAGAGCAGCAGGTCGCCGGCCTGAAAGTGTGGAGCTACGCGCAGCCGCTGCCGCTGTCGGACCGCGTGCCCGTGCTGGAAAACATGGGCTTCAAGGTGGTGGACGAGCGCACCTATCACATCAAGCCGGCGGGCCACGAGGACGCCTGGCTGCACGACATGCTGCTCGAACGCTTCGACGGCGGCACGATCGACCTGACCGAAGCGAAGGTGCGGCTCGAAGCCGCCTTCCTGATGGTGATGCGCGGCGCCGCCGAAAGCGACGGCTACAACGCGCTGACGATGCTGGGCGGCCTCGGCTGGCGCGACGTCGCGCTGATCCGCGCGCTGTCGCGCTTCCTGCGCCAGATCCGCGTGGCCTATTCGCAGGACTACATGTGGGCGACGCTGGTCAAGCACGCCGGCATCGCGCGCGACGTGGTCGAGCTGTTCCACGCGCGCTTCGATCCGCGGCCGGAGGCGGAAGCCGCGCGTGCCGACAAGCAGAAGGAAATCGCGGCGCGCATCGAGCAGTCGCTCGACAAGGTCGACAGCCTCGACGAGGACCGCATCCTGCGCCATTTCGTCAACGCGGTGCAGTCGGCGATCCGCACCAACTTCTATCAGACCGACAAAGACGGCCAGCCCAAGCCGCTGATCGCGGTCAAGTTCGAAAGCCGCAAGCTGGCGGACCTGCCGCTGCCGCGGCCGCTGTACGAAATTTTCGTCTATTCGCCGCGCGTCGAAGGCGTGCACTTGCGCTTCGGCAAGGTGGCGCGCGGCGGCATCCGCTGGTCCGACCGGCCGCAGGATTTCCGCACCGAGATTCTCGGGCTGGTGAAGGCGCAGCAGGTCAAGAACGCGGTGATCGTGCCGGTCGGCGCCAAAGGCGGCTTCGTGCCGAAGCTGATGCCGAAGGGCGCTTCGCGCGAGGTGGTGCAGGCCGAAGGCATCGCCACCTACAAGCTGTTCATCTCGTCGCTCCTCGACATCACCGACAACATCGACGCCGACGGCAACATCGTTCCGCCCGGCAACGTCGTGCGTCACGAGGGCGACGATCCCTATCTGGTGGTCGCCGCCGACAAGGGCACCGCCACCTTCTCGGACATCGCCAACGGCTTGTCGGTCGGGCACGACTACTGGCTGGGCGACGCCTTCGCCTCCGGCGGCTCGGCCGGCTACGACCACAAGGTGATGGGCATCACCGCGCGCGGCGCGTGGGAATCCGTCAAGCGGCATTTCCGCGAGATGGACGTCAACATCCACGACACGCCGTTCACCGCGGCCGGCGTCGGCGACATGTCGGGCGACGTGTTCGGCAACGGCATGCTGCGCGAGGACACGACACGGCTGCTGGCGGCGTTCGACCACCGCGACATCTTCATCGACCCCGATCCCGACCCGAAGAAAGCCTTCGCCGAGCGCCAGCGGCTGTTCGCGCTGCCGCGCTCGAG
>CAYJPU010000199.1:0-6064 GCA_964372105.1 uncultured Undibacter sp. | reverse complement strand
GCGCCTCGCTGATCTCGATCTTCGCCCGTCTCGGCGGCGGCATCTTCACCAAGGGTGCGGACGTCGGCGGCGATCTGGTCGGCAAGGTCGAAGCCGGCATTCCGGAAGACGATCCGCGCAACCCGGCGACCATCGCCGACAACGTCGGCGACAACGTCGGCGACTGCGCCGGCATGGCGGCCGACCTGTTCGAGACCTATGCGGTGTCGATCGTCGCCACCATGGTGCTGGCCTCGATCTTCTTCGCCGGCACGCCCTCGCTTGTCGTGATGATGACCTATCCGCTCGCCATCGGCGGCGCCTGCATCATCACCTCGATCATCGGCACCTTCTTCGTGAAGCTGCCGGCCAGCCAGTCGATTATGGGTGCGCTGTACCGCGGCTTCATCGCCTCGGCGGTGCTCTCGCTGTTCGCGATCGGCTACGTCACCTACGCCATGATCGGCTTCGGCCCGATCGCCGGCGTCGGCTTCACCGGCAAGGATCTCTTCCTCTGCGCCATCGCGGGTCTGGTCGTCACCGGCCTGATCATCTGGGTCACTGAGTACTACACCGGCACCGACTTCCGCCCGGTGAAGTCGATCGCGGCGGCCTCGGTCACCGGCCACGGCACCAACGTGATCCAGGGTCTGGCGATCTCGATGGAATCGACGGCGCTGCCGGCGATCATCATCATCGCCGGCATCCTGGTGTCCTACGCTCTGGCGGGCCTGTTCGGCATCGCCATCGCGGTGACCGCGATGCTGGCGCTGGCCGGCATGGTGGTTGCGCTCGACGCCTTCGGCCCGGTCACCGACAATGCCGGCGGCATTGCCGAAATGGCCGGTCTGCCGAAGGAAGTGCGCAAAGCCACCGACGCGCTCGACGCCGTCGGCAACACCACCAAGGCGATCACCAAAGGCTACGCCATCGGTTCGGCCGGCTTAGGGGCCCTGGTGCTGTTTGCCGCCTATAACCAGGACCTGCTGTTCTTCGCCAAGGATGCCAAGGCGCATCCGTACTTCACGGGCGTCGTCCTCGACTTCTCGTTGACGAACCCGTACGTCGTCGTCGGCCTGCTGTTCGGCGGCATGCTGCCGTATCTGTTCGCGGCGATGGGCATGACCGCGGTCGGCCGCGCCGCCGGCGCGATCGTCGAGGAAGTGCGCAAGCAGTTCCGTGACGATCCGGGCATCATGAAGGGCACCTCGAAGCCCAACTATGGCCGCGCGGTCGATCTGCTGACCAAGGCGGCGATCAAGGAAATGATCATCCCGTCGCTGTTGCCGGTGCTGTCGCCGATCTTCTGCTACTTCGCGATCTTCCTGATCGCGGGTGGCGGTGCGGCCGGCAAGTCGGCCGGCTTCTCGGCGCTCGGCGCCATGCTGCTCGGCGTCATCGTCACCGGCCTGTTCGTCGCCATCTCGATGACCTCGGGCGGCGGCGCCTGGGACAACGCCAAGAAGTACATCGAAGACGGCCACTACGGCGGCAAGGGCTCGGACGCCCATAAGGCCGCGGTGACCGGCGACACCGTCGGCGACCCCTACAAGGACACGGCGGGACCTGCGGTGAACCCGATGATCAAGATCACCAACATCGTGGCGCTGCTGCTGTTGGCGATCCTCGCGCACTAAGCGCGAACGGCCGACGGCCAAACGAAAAGGGCCCGCGCGGTACGCGGGCCCTTTTTTTATGGGGTGCGCGATGCGCGCCGGCTCAGCCGCCGGTGCGCATGCCGACGCCGATGTTCTTGAACATGTTGCGCAGGTAGCTCAGCTCCGCGCCGCCGGTCGCCGTGGTCTGCGAGTAGAAGTCGAACACCTTGCCGTCCTTCATGCCGTAATTGGCCAGCCGCGCGACCTTGCGGTCCTTGCCGAAGTAGACCGAGATCACGCGCTGGTCGACGACGTCATGCGGCAGGAAGGCGGCCGAGCGCTGCGCGGTCTGCGAGATGTAATAGAACGCCTCGCCGTTGACGGTCGCGACCGTGGAAGGGGTGCCGAGCACGATCAGGACCTGGTCCTGGCTGGCGCCGACCGGAATCTGCTCGAGCGCGCCCTCCGGCAGCACGTAGCCGCGCTGGAGGGTCTCGGTGGTGCTGCCGCAGGCGGCGAGCGCGAGCGCGCCGGCAAGCACGAGGCCTAGGCGCGTGGTGCGCCGGCGGACGGTTCTGGAACCCAGCATGCTCATTTCGACCTTGCATCCGGCGGGGCGTTGACGTACCCGGCGACAAAGCCGCGTCTAGCCCCCGAACCGACGATGAAATTTTCCCTGTTCCGCCGCAACCGGCGGACCGACACCATTTCCGCCCTGTATGGCACGATCGTGGCGCAGGCGCGATTGCCGTGCTTTTACCAGGACTACGCCGTGGCGGACACGGTTAACGGCCGTTTCGACCTGCTGGTCATGCACCTCGTCCTGCTGATCGAGCGGGTCAACCGCGATCCGGCCCTCAAAGAGCTCGGGCAGGGCCTGTTCGACCGGTTTTGCCAGGATATGGACGACAACTTACGGGAAATCGGCATCGCCGACCTCAAGGTGCCCAAGGAGATGCGGCGGATGGGCGAGGCCTTCTACGGCCGCGCCCAGGCCTACCAGGCGGCGCTCGCGGCCGAGGGCAATGAGGCCCTGATCGCGGCGGTGATCCGCAACATCTACGCCGGCACGCCGCCGGCGCCGGCTGTGAGCGCGCGGCTCGCCGCCTATATGCGGGCAACGATGGCCGGCCTCGACCGTCAGGCCCCATCGGCTTTGACTGCCGGGACGGTCGATCTGCCGGACCCGGCGGCAAGTTTTGCTACAACTTGAAAATCGTTCGATAAGAGATTGAAGACGATGGAAGAAATTACACCACCATGGAGCGTCCCGGTGGCCGTGGACGACATCCCGGAAACCGGCCTGCATCGTGAGATCGAAGCGCCGGCGTCGGTCCTGGCCGCCATCGCCAAGCTGGCGTCGGTGCGCGAGGTCAGCCGGCTGTCGGCGGCCTTCGACCTGACCCGCAAAGGGGCGGGAGCCCGCGTCGAAGGCACCGTCCGCGCCACGGTCGGGCAGACCTGCGTGGTGTCGCTGGAGCCGATGGAAACCGATGTCGAGGAGGCCATCGACCTGCGCTTTGCGCCGCCGGCGGCGGCTGAAACCGCGGCTGCGGCGGCCGAGGGTCACTACGCTGAAACCGGCGAGGAGCCGCCCGAGCCGCTGCTCCACGGCAGAATCGATCTCGGCGCCATCGCGACCGAGTTCCTGGTGCTCGGCATCGACCCCTATCCACGCAAGCCCGGCGCCGAGTTTGCCGCCCCCAAGGTTGAGGATGGCGGTGAAAACCCGTTTGCCGCGCTGGAAGCGCTGAAAAAACGGCCGGGCGGCGGTCAGCCTTGAGCCTAAGGACCGCGATGCGGGACGGCGTACAACCGGCTTGTCTGCGGCGGCTGAGCCGTTATGGTCGCCCCGTGCTTGACCCTGTGATGACCATTCTGTCGGCGCTGAGCCAGACGCCGCCAAGGTCGATCCATGCCCGATAGAGTCCGCATCGCGCTTGACGCCATGGGCGGTGACCATGGCGCCTCGGTGCTGCTGCCGGGCGCCGACATCTCGCTCGTCCGCCATCCTGACATCGAATACCTGCTGGTCGGCGACAGCGCCCAGATCAACCCGGTGCTGGACGGGCTGCCGCGCCTCAAGGCCCGGTCCAAGGTCATCCATACCGAGGTCGCGATCCGTATGGACGACAAGCCGAGCCAGGCGCTGCGCTATGGCCGCTGGAAGTCGTCGATGTGGATGGCGCTCGACGCGGTCAAGAAGGGCGAGGCCGACGTCATGGTGTCGGCCGGCAATACCGGCGCGCTGATGGCCATGAGCCGGTTCAATCTCAAGATGATCGAGGGCGTCGAGCGCCCCGCCATCGCCGCCGTCTGGCCCACTCTCAAGGGCGACTCGATCGTGCTCGACGTCGGGGCCTCGATCGGCGCCGACGAGCACCACCTCATCAACCTCGCCGCCATGGGCAGCGCCATGGCCCGGGTGCTGTTCGACATCGAACGGCCGACCGTGGGCCTCTTGAACATCGGCGTTGAGGAAGTGAAGGGCCTGGAGCAGGTGCGCGAAGCCGGCCGCATTCTGCGCGAGACGCAGTTTCCGCATTTCGCCTATCACGGCTTCGTCGAGGGCGACGATATCGGCAAAGGCGTGGTCGACGTGGTCGTCACCGAGGGCTTCGCCGGCAACATCGCGCTCAAGACCGCCGAGGGCACCGCCCACCAGCTCGCGTCGTATCTGCGCGCGGCGATGAACCGCACCTGGGCCACGCGACTGGGCTATCTCTTGGCGCGGCAGGCCTTCCAGACGCTGCGCGAAAAGATGGATCCGCGCAAAGCCAATGGCGGGGTGTTCCTCGGCCTCAATGGCATTGTGATCAAAAGCCACGGCGGCGCCGATGCCGAAGGCACGGCCGCCGCTATCGATATGGGTTACGACATGGTTCGATACGAATTGCTCGCCAAGATCGGTCAGTCGATCGCGCGCGACCTGCAGCAAGCGACCGCGACCGCGCGTCTGGCCACCGGAGCAGTCTCGTGAGTGTTATGCGTTCCGTTGTGCTTGGCTGCGGCAGTTATCTCCCCAGCCGGATCCTGAGCAACGATGAGTTGGCCCGCGCGGTCGACACCACCGACGAGTGGATCGTGCAGCGCACCGGCATCCACGAACGCCATATCGCGGCGCCCGGCGAGATGACCTCTGATCTCGCGCTCCATGCCGCGCGCGCCGCGCTCGCCAACGCCCATGTCGACGCCGGCACGATCGATCTGATCGTGCTCGGCACCTCGACCCCCGACCAGACCTTTCCGGCCAGCGCCGTGACGGTGCAGGCCGGGCTCGGCATCACCCAGGGCGTGGCCTTCGACCTGCAGGCGGTCTGCTCCGGCTTCGTCTTTGCCCTGCAGGTGACCGACGCGCTGCTGCGCTCCGGCGCCTACAAGCGCGCGCTGGTGATCGGCGCGGAAACCTTCTCCCGCATCCTGGACTGGAACGACCGCACCACCTGCGTGCTGTTCGGCGACGGCGCCGGCGCGCTGGTGCTGGAGGCGCAGGAGCAGCCCGGCACCATGGACGACCGCGGCATCCTCACCACGCACCTGCGGTCCGACGGCCGGCACAAGGCCAAGCTGTATGTCGACGGCGGGCCGTCCTCGACCCAGACGGTCGGCCACCTGCGCATGGAAGGACGCGAGGTATTCAAGCACGCGGTCGCGATGATCACCGACGTCATCTACGACGCCTTCAAGGCCACCGGCACCACGGCGGCCGACATCGACTGGTTCGTGCCGCATCAGGCCAACAAGCGCATCATCGACGGTTCCGCGCATAAGCTCGGCATCGCGCCCGAGAAGGTGGTGATGACGGTCGATCGCCACGGCAATACGTCGGCGGCTTCTATTCCTTTGGCGCTGGCCGATGCGGTGGCCGACCGCCGCATCAAACGCGGCAATCTCATTCTTCTGGAGGCCATGGGCGGCGGGTTTACCTGGGGTTCGGCGCTGTTGCGTTGGTAAGCGAAACGCGACGGTTTCCGGTTGCGCCGTCAGGTGCGGTGCCGAAGCTCAGGCACGAAATATTACCGGCGCGGTTGACCTGCCCGGAACATACTAATATCGTTGATTATTCAGCGAGATACCTTCGCCGGGGGCAGGGCAGGCGATGACTGGAAAGACAGTGACGCGTGCGGACCTGTGTGAGGCGGTCTACCAAAAGGTAGGCCTGTCCCGCACGGAATCCTCCGCTTTGGTGGAATTGGTGCTCAAAGAGATCACCGACTGCCTTGAACGAGGGGAAACGGTGAAGCTTTCCTCGTTCGGTTCCTTCGTGGTGCGCAAAAAAGGCCAGCGGATCGGCCGAAACCCGAAGACCGGCAAGGAAGTACCGATCTCGCCGCGGCGGGTGATGGTGTTCAAGCCGTCGGCTATCCTCAAGCAGCGCATTAACGGCCACGACGTGCCCGACGAGGCGTGATCGCCGCGCCGTCCGCTTTCCCGACCGCGACTCAGTTAAAGTTCAGCGTTCACTTGAGCGGAGGGCATCGCTTTGG
>CAYJPU010000198.1:4192-6145 GCA_964372105.1 uncultured Undibacter sp. | reverse complement strand
CAGGCGCCCCCTCCGCCGCCGCCCCCGCCGGCGCAGCCGCCCGCGCGCACGCAAGCGCCGCCGCCGCCGCCGCCGCCGCCAGCAACACCGCCAGCCACGTTCCAACGTCCGGCTGCACCGCCGCCTCCTCCGCCTCCGGCAGCAACGACGCCGCCGCAGCAACGGCCGGCGACACCGCCGCCCCCGGCAGCCGCGCCGCAGCAGCAGACCCCTGCTGCGCCTCCGCCGCCGGCGACATTCCAGCGTCCGGCTGCGCCACCGCCGCCGCCCCCGGCCGCTGCGCCTCAGCAGCAAGCCCCAAGCGCGGCACCGCCGCCGCGCGGACCGAGCGCGCCGCCGCCGCCACCCGCTCCTGGTGGTGCACAGCGTGCGCCAGCGCCTGCCCCGCAAGCGCCCGCCACGCTGGCGCCGCCGACGCAGCCGCGCGACGCGCGCGACTTCATCCGCCGCAACAACCAGGCCCCCGCCCGGGTGATGGAAGACGTCAAACGCGACCGGCAGCAGACCCAGCAGGGCAACCGCACCGTCATCACCGAAGGCGACCGCACCATCGTGCGGCAGAACAACCGCACCTTCATCCGCCACACCGAGGCCAATCGCTTCGCCATCGGCGCGCGCGACGTGCGCACCGAGCGGCGCGGCAACCAAACCACGACGGTGATCGCGCGGCCGAACGGCGTCAGCATCGTCAACATCACCGATACCGACGGCCGGCTGTTGCGGCGCGTGCGCCGCGACGCGCGCGGCCGCCAGATCATCATCATCGACAACAGCTTTGCCGGCGCGCGCCGTGACAGCTTCTTCGTCAACCTGCCGCCGCCGCGCCTGCGCATTCCGCGCGAACGCTACATTGTCGACGCCTGGGACGCGGAGCCGGACGACATCTACGGCGTGTTCTTCGCGCCGCCGGTGGAACGGCTCGAGCGGCGCTACACGCTCGACGAAGTGCGTTACAGCGAGCCGTTGCGCGCGCGCATGCCGCGCGTCGACCTCGACGTGAATTTCGAGAGCGGCTCGTGGCAGTTGACGCCCGGGCAGATCGACAAGCTCAGCGTCATCGCGGACGGCCTCAACCGGGCGATTTCGCGCAATCCGCGCGAGGTATTCATGATCGAGGGCCACACCGACGCCACCGGTACGGACGACGACAACCTGTCGCTCTCCGACCGGCGGGCCGAGGCGGTGGCGGTCGCGCTCACCGAGCAGTTCCAGGTGCCGGCCGAAAACCTGGTGACGCAAGGCTACGGCGAGCAGTACCTCAAGGACCCGACCGACGGGCCCTCGCGCGTCAACCGCCGCGTGGCAGTCCGCCGCATCACGCCGCTGATCGACCAGCAGACGGGGCGCTGAGCGGCTGAACGTCAGGCTTAAGAAAAACAAAGGCCCGGCGCGCAAGCACCGGGCTTTTTCCTTTGTCGCGCGTCGTCAGCGGTCCTGCGGCGACAGGCCCTTGAGGATGACGTCGATGAAACGCGCGAGCTCACTGACGCCGTCGTCGACAAGCACACGCTTGCGCATCAGCCAGAGCCGGATTGCCATCTGGAACGACGAGAACACCACCATGCCGACGGTGCGGGCGTCTTCGTCCGCGCGGATCTCGCCGTTGCGCTGCGCGATCGCGATGGCGCGCACCGACAGTTCGATCATGCGGTTGCGGGTTTGCAGGAAGCGCTCGGCCTGCGGCCCGACCTGATAGAACTGCATTTCACGTAACGTCAGCCTGGCGAGGCGCGGCTCGCGGCCGAAGAACGCGTAGACCACGCGAAACGCCGCCAGCAGGTTCTGCCGCACCGGCGCCGTGTCGGTGACGGCCGCGGCGGCGCGCAGGGCCGCTTCCTCCAGTTCGTCGTTGACGGTGAGAAACAACAGGTCGCGCTTGTCGGCGGCGTAGCTGAACGGCGTGCCGAGCGCGACGCCGGCGCGCTGCGCGATCTCGCGCATGCTGGTGTCGTC
>CAYJPU010000198.1:0-4092 GCA_964372105.1 uncultured Undibacter sp. | reverse complement strand
TTTTCGGTCTGGCCATGGCGGTCACAAAACAGCTTGACACAGTCTTGGTCAAATTTGAACATGTTCAAAATAAAAGACCGTACCCGGATGCGGGGGATCGTTTCGCCCGGGAGGGCGCCAAGGAGCCTTGTCATGACCAACCAGCAACCGCCCTGCCGCGTGCATCTCGTCGGCAGCATCGGCCTCGACAATGTCGAAGAGGTTTTCCGCACCGTCGGGCCGAAGCTCGGCCGCCGCCTGAAGCGCATCCCGGACGGCGAACAGGGCCCGCGCCGGCTGTGGGTCAGCTTCCAGTACCCTTTTCTGCGCTCGAGCCCGTTCCTGCGGCCGGATCCGAGCGGCGCGCTGCGCAAGACCTCGGGCTTTCCGCTGCTGTGCCTGGCCGAAGGCGTCAATGCCGCCGACCTGCGCTTCGGCGAGCTCGGTTACGCGCGCGAGGCGCGGGCCTCGTATCAGGACTTCCTGGCGGCGCGCCAACGCGGCGACATTCCCGCCGGCGTGCGCTTCCAGGTCTGCCTGCCGACGCCGATGAGCGTGATCTACGCCTTCTGCACCGCGCGCGACGTGGCGGCGATCGAGCCGGCCTACGAGCAGGCGATGCAGCGCGAGGTCGCCGAGATCGCGCGCCACATTCCGCACGCCGACCTGTGCATCCAGTGGGACGTCTGCCACGACATGATCGTGTGGGACGGCCAGCCGCAGGACCAGTTCCCGCTGGTCAACGCCTCAAAGGACGAGATCACCGCGCGCTTCACCCGGCTGTGCGGCGGCGTTCCGGCCGATGTCGAGTTGGGCTTCCATCTCTGCTACGGCGATTTCGGCGGCAAGCACTTCTTCGATCCGGTAACCGCGCGCCATCTCGTCGACATCGCGAACGTCATCGTGAAGGCCGTCGTCCACAAGGTCGCCTATATCCACATGCCGGTGCCGTTGCCGCGCGCCACCGACGAATTCCTGGCGCCGCTGAAGGACCTCAAGCTGACACCCGGCACCGAACTCTATCTCGGGCTCATCCACGCCGCCGACGGCACTGAGGGCACCAACAAGCGCATCGCGCTGGCGCGCAAATACGTTGCGGACTTCGGGGTCGCGACCGAGTGCGGCTTCGCTCGCGCGCGCAAGCCAGATCTGGTGCACAGGCTGATCGACATTCACGCCGCGGTGGCCGCCGAGCCGGCTTGACAGACGCTGCGCCAGGCCGCACGTCCACGGGTGCAATGACGGCAAAAGAAAAACTTGGTCTCGCACTCGGTTTCGCCGGCGTCTTCCTGTTCGGCGGCACACTGCCGGGAACGCGGCTGGCGGTCGCCTATCTCGATCCTTTGTTCCTGACGGCAGCGCGCTGGAGCATCGCCGGCCTTGCCGGCCTCACACTACTCGTCGTTCTGCGCCGCCCGCCGCCGCCGCGCGCGCTGTGGGGAAAACTGGCTCTGACCGCCTTTTGCACCATTATCGCCTTTCCCATTCTAATGGCGCTCGCCATGACGACGGTGCCGGCAGCGCATGGCGGCGTGGTGCTGGGCATCATTCCGCTCGCCACCGCTGCCGCGGCGACCATCGTCGCGAACGAGCGCCCGAGCGCGGCTTTCTGGCTCGTCAGCCTCGCCGGCACGGCCGTCGTGATCGGCTTTGTGCTGAGCCAGAACGAGGCGGCCACAATTTCTGTCGGCGATCTTTACCTGCTCGGTACCGTGGTGGCGGGCGGATTCGGTTATGCGCTGTCGGGACAATTAAGCCGAAGCATGCCCGGCTGGGAAGTGATCTCCTGGCAAGTGGCGGCGTTCCTGCCGGTCGCGCTCATCACGACATTCATGCTTTGGCCGCCGAACCTCGC
This sequence comes from uncultured Undibacter sp., assembly GCA_964372105.1. Lineage (GTDB taxonomy): Bacteria > Pseudomonadota > Alphaproteobacteria > Rhizobiales > Xanthobacteraceae > Pseudolabrys. The sequence continues at coordinate 2,258 of CAYJPU010000198.1, read as the reverse complement.
CGATGTTCCGTGGGACGGTTGGGCCGGCCTCGCTTATGTCAGCCTCGTCAGCCAGTACGGCGCCTTCTTTGTCTTCAACGCCGGCATGGCCATGGGCGGCGTCGCCCGCGTCGGGCAATTGATGCTGCTGCAGCCGTTCGTGATCGTGGCGCTGGCCGCGCCGGTAAACGGCGAACCGATCCGGCTCGTCACGCTCGGCTTCGCCGCCGCCGTGGTGGCGACGGTGCTGGTCGGCCAGCGCATGCGGGTAACGCGCGGCTAACGCGCGTCCAGCATCGTCGACGGCAGCCAGAGCGCGATGCCGGGGAAGGTCGCCACCAGCGCCACCGCCACGGCCATCAGCACGAACAGCGGCAGCGTGTAGGCGCCGATGGTGAAGATGTTGCGGCCGGTCATGCCTTGCAGCACATAGAGATTGAAGCCGACCGGCGGCGTGATCTGCGCCATCTCGACCACCAGCACGACATAAATGCCGAACCAGATCAGGTCGAAGCCTGACTTCTCCACCAGCGGAATGATGATCGAGGTGGTGAGCACCACCATCGAGATGCCGTCGAGGAAGCAGCCAAGCAGAATGTAGAAGGCCGTCAGCACGCTCAGCAGCGCCAAAGGCGAGAGCTTGAAGGCGCCGATCCACTCGGCGAGCGCCGTCGGGATGCCGGTGAAGCCCATGGCGGCGGTGAGATAGCCGGCGCCGGCGAGGATGAAGGCGATCATGCAGCTGGTGCGCGTCGCGGCCAGCAGCGAGTCGGTGAAGCCGGCGCGCGTCAGCGTGCCCGACCACCACGACAGTGCGAGCGAGAGGAACACGCCGACCACCGCGGCTTCGGTGGCGGACGCCAGCCCGCCGTAGATCGAGCCGATGACGCCGAGGATCAGCAGCGTCACCGGAATCAGACGGCGCGAGGCATAGACGCGCTGCCGGAACGGCACGAACGGCTCCGGCGGCGGCATGCGCGATTTGTTCAGCAGCGCCCAGACGACGATGAAGCCCATGAACAGCGCCGCCAGCATGATGCCGGGAACGACGCCCGCGATGAACAGCCGCGCGATCGACTGGTCGGTGGCGGTGGCATAGACGATCATGATGATCGACGGCGGGATCAAGAGCCCGAGCGTGCCGGCGCCGGCGAGCGTGCCGATCGCCATCTTCTCGTCGTAGCCGCGCTTGAGCAGTTCGGGCAGCGCGATGCGGCCGATGGTGGCGCAGGTGGCGGCGGACGAGCCCGACACCGCGGCGAAGATGGCGCAGCCGACGACGTTCACATGCAGCAGGCGGCCCGGCAGCTTCTGCAGCCAGGGCGCCAGCCCCTCGAACATGTCGTCGGACAATTTCGTGCGGTACAGGATCTCGCCCATCCAGATGAACATCGGCAGCGCGGTGAGATCCCAGGAGTTCGACGCCGTCCACATCGAGGTGGCGAGCACCTGGCCGGCCGGCGTCGACGCCGTGGTGAGGATGGCGACGAAGCCGCAGGCGGCGAGCGCCAGCGCGATCCAGACGCCGGCGCCGAGGATCGCGAACAACAGCAGCATCAGCACAAGGGAGAGCGTGAGGACCGACATGGTGTCAGCCCTCCTTGCCCAAGGTGATGGCATCCTCGGCGGCGCGGAAGCTCGGACGGCCTCTGGCGATCACGATCGCCAGCTCGTCGAGGATCGCGATCGTCAGGATCAAGGCGCCGAGCGCCATCGCGGCCTGCGGAAAAGCGAGCGGCACGCGGATCACGCCGGGCGAGACTTCGTTGAACTTGTACGACACCCAGGCGAACGACGTCAGGTTCCAGGTCATGTAGCCGGCGCCCGCGGCGCCGAGCGCAAACGCCAGCATCTCGGCATAGCGCCGCGTGCGTTCGGAAAAGGCGTTGAGCAGCATGGTGACGCGGATGTGCGCGCCGGCCTTGAGCGTGCCGGCGAGCGCGAGGAAGCTCGCGCCGGCCAGCAGATAGCCGCAGATCTCGGCGAGCGACAGGATGACGAAGTCGGTGCGCGGCAGACCGACCAGCGCGAGCGTGCCGTCGATGAGACGGCCGCCGAGCTGCGCGCCGACCATCATGGCGATGACGGCGAGGCAGAGCGCCGCGGCATAGAGCGAGAGTTGATAGAGGGTATCGAGAACGCGGCGCATTTCTTCAGGCCTTTCCCGCTGCACGGCCACCCTCTCCCCCTGCGGGAGAGGGTCGCGGGGGGGCGCGGGCCGCGGCGGGGGGGGGGGGGGTGTTTGAGAGCCCGAAACCCGCCGCAAAAAATTAGGGGGC
>CAYJPU010000197.1:0-6146 GCA_964372105.1 uncultured Undibacter sp. | reverse complement strand
TGATGCTTAAAGAACTAAGCCTGCTCGAACTGCAATTTCGCCAGCCGCGCGTAGAGGCCGCCGGCGGACGACAGCGCGGCGTGCGTGCCCTCCTCGACGATGCGGCCGTGGTCGAGCACCAGAATGCGGTCGCACGACTGCACGGTGGCGAGCCGGTGCGCGATCACGATCGAGGTGCGCGACTGCATCAGCCTGGTGAGCGCCTGCTGCACCAGTGTTTCGCTTTCGGCGTCGAGCGACGACGTCGCCTCGTCGAGCAGCAGCAGCGGCGCCTCGCGCAGAATCGCGCGTGCGATCGCGATGCGCTGGCGCTGGCCGCCCGACAGCATCACGCCGCGCTCGCCCAGTTGCGTGTCGTAGCCGTCGGTGAGCCGCGCGATGAACTCGGTCGCGGAAGCGGCATCGGCCGCGCGCGCGATCTCGGCGTCGCTGGCGTCGGGTTTGCCGAAGCGGATGTTCTCGCGCACCGACGTCGCGAACACCACCGGGTCCTGCGGCACCAGCGCGATCTGGCGGCGCAGGTCGGCCGGGTCGGCGTCGGTCAGGTTGACGCCGTCGAAGCGCACGCTGCCCGACTGCGGATCGTAGAAGCGCAAAATGAGATGGAAGATCGTGCTTTTTCCCGCGCCCGACGGGCCGACCACCGCCAGCTTCTCGCCCGGCTTGACGCGGAACGACAGGCTGTCCAGCACGCTGACGTCCGGCCGCGCCGGATAGGCAAAGCGCACGTCGCGGAACTCGACCTCGCCGCGCGCCGGCTTCGGCAGTGCCACGGGTTGCGGCGGCGCCTTGATCTGCGGCTCGACGTGCAGGATCTCGAACAGCCGCTCGGCCGCGCCGGAAGCCTGCGCGATCTCGCCCCACACTTGCGACAACTCGCCGAGCCCGCCGGCGGCGAACACGGCGTAGAGCACGAACTGGCCGAGCGTGCCGGGCGTGATGCGTTGCGCCAGCACGTCCTGCGCGCCGACCCACAGCACCACCACGACGCTGGCGAACACCAGGAAGATCGTCACCGCGGTCAGCACGGCGCGCGCCTGCGTCGCGCCGCGCGCGGCGCTGTAGGCTTCTTCCACCGCGCCCTTGAAGCGCTTGGCCGCCAGCAGCTCGTTGGTGAAGGCCTGCAGCACCCGCACCGCGCCGATCAGTTCGCTGGCGTAGCCGGAGGCGTCGGCGAGCGTGTCCTGCGCGGCGCGGCCGCGCTTCCTGACCGCGCGGCCGAAGCCGACCAGCGGCAACACGATGACGGGTATAGCAGCGAGCACAAACAGCGACAGCCGCGGGCTGGTCACCACCATCATCACGGCGCCGCCGAGGAACAGTATCAAATTGCGCAGCGCGATCGACACCGAGGCGCCGACGGCGGACTTGATCTGCGTGGTGTCGGCGGTGAGCCGCGACACCATCTCGCCGGTCCTGGCGTTGTCGAAGAACGACGACGACAGCCGCGTCAGGTGCGCGAACACGTCGCTGCGCAAGTCGGCGACGATGCGCTCGCCCAATGTCGTGACCAGGTAGTAGCGCAGCGCGCTCGACGCCGCCAGCACCGCCACCACCGCGATCATCACCGCGAAGTAGCTGTCGACGAGCTGCGCGGCCTTGTCGGAAAAGCCGAAGTCGATCAGGCGCCGCAGCGCGACCGGCACCACCAGCGTGGTCAGCGCCGCGACCGTCAACGCCACCAGCGCGGCGACGGCGCGGCCACGGTAGCGGGCGAGATAGGGGGCAAGCTCGGCGAGCGGCTTCAGCCGCACCCGGCGTTTTTCGCCGTCGGCCAGCGCGGTGTCCCCGCCGAGGCCGCGTCCATCATTGGCCATGTCTCTGCGACGCCTTCATTTACGCCCGTCCGGCGTCATCCCCGCGCGGCCGGGCCGGATGTCGGGAACCCAGGGCCGGGCGACGCCTCGAAAATGCAGGCCGGACAATGCCCTGCGGGCTCGACACCGGTCAATCCGGGGGCCGGCCCGGGGCGGCTTGCCCGCAGCGCCCCGGTCCTGTATAGAGCCGCCAAATTGCGCGCTATCCGGCGCCGTTTTCGTGCGCCCCGATACGCCCCGTATTTCGAACCAGACAGAACGAAGAACCAGAGCCATGAAGCCCGATATCCATCCCGACTATCACAGCATCAAGGTCGTGATGACCGACGGCAGCGAATTCACCACCCGCTCCACCTGGGGCAAGGAAGGCGACACGCTGCACCTCGACATCGACCCGAAGTCGCACCCGGCCTGGACCGGCGGCAACCAGCAGATCATGGACCGCGGCGGCCGCGTGTCGCGCTTCCAGAAGAAGTTCTCGGGCTTCCTCAAGGAAGACAAGAAGTAAGCTTCGCGCGATCCGCGCACATGAAAACCCCCGCGGCCTGGCCGCGGGGGTTTTTTGTTGTGGCGAACGTGGCAAACATTCAATCGTCATTCCGGGGCGCGGCCGGAGGCCGCGAGCCCGGAATCCATAATCCTCAACGCTGCGGTGTATGGATTCCGGGCCCGCTCGCCATAGCGCGTCGAAGACGCGCGTAAACGCGCTAATGGCTCGCGTCCCGGAATGACAGCTACACGCCCTCGTTGCCGAAGGCGGCCTTCAACAGACCCATCTGACGCTCGACCGGATTGGGCGCGACGATCGCGTCCGGCGCGGTGCGGTTATGGATGGTGTTGTCGATGCGGCGCACCTTACCCTGCAAAGTCTGCGACCGTTCGATCAGTTCGCGCAGCGTCGCCGGCACCAGTTCGAGATTGTTCGGGTCGTGCGTCTCGGCGGCCGAGAGCTTGACCTTGCTCTTTTCCTTGCCGGCCTGGGCGAGGGACATTTCGCCTTCCTTCACCGCGCGGTGCAGCAGCAGCCAGGACGCGATCTGCATCAGCCGCGTGGTGAGCCGCATGCTTTCGGTGGCGTAGGCGAGCGCGGCGGAGCGCTCCAGCTTTTTGGATTCCTGACGGCCGGGGCCGTCGAGATAAGTCGCCGTTTCCTCGACCAGCGCCATGCCGTCGCGAAACAGCGCGGCGAAGGCCTGGGAGTTCGCGAGCCGCTCGCCAAAGGACACCGGCTGCGTTTCGCTCAGCATCGATTTCTCGGACATACGCAAACGCCTCACTAACACCGGAGCAGGACCGCGCTCCGTAACGATTGGGTAAGCATGGCGCTCCCCGGGGCGTTCTGTCCAGACGGAACGAAGCCGGACCTTCGGACATAGTTGAAAGGCGTGCTTAAGGTGCCGAAACGAGCCGGCGCGCCGTCACGCATGTTTCAAAATGGGACAAAAAAAGAGCCGCCGTTGCCGGCGGCTCGAAGGTGATAACAGGGAGGCGTCAAACAGAGTGGACAGGAGCCACTCACGTCCATGAAGATGGACGCCTATAGTAATGAACGAGAAAGCTTAATCGAGCCTTAAGCCTGAAACGGCGAAAGCGATTAAATTTATCGCAATGCTTGGGCTTTTCGGCACAGCGTTACCGCTCGCGCTACTTCTTGAAGAACTGATCGGCGGCCGTGCGCGTCGCCTGTTTTTTGGCCATGTCGGCTTCGAGACGTTTGATCTCGTCCTGCATCAACTGCACGCGGGCTGCGAGCTCTTCGACCGACAGGAGCCCGAGCTCCTGCCCGATCTCGTGCACGATCTTCTTCTTCGGGCGGTCGTCGTCGTCGAATGCGGCCATTTCACTCTCCGGACGCTTTGAATTTAGCGGTGGCCGGGCGGGTTGTCACACCGGCGGGCGCACCCTAAACATGCCCTTCGTTCATGAACGAGGGAACCCGATGGCCGCTCTTCCGACCACCATGACCGCGATCGGCATCAAGGAGCCCGGCGGACCCGAGATGCTGGTGCCCGAGCAGCGCCCGGTGCCGACCCCCGGCGACGGCGAGATCCTGGTGCGGGTGCGCGCCGCCGGCGTGAACCGTCCGGACGTGGTCCAGCGCAAAGGCCTCTACCCGCCGCCGCCCGGCGCCTCCGACATTCCCGGCCTCGAGATCGCCGGCGAGGTCGCCGCGCTCGGCCCCGGCGTCAAGCGCTGGAAGGTCGGCGACCGCGTGATGGCGCTGGTGTCCGGCGGCGGCTACGCCGAGTACTGCGTCGCACATGCGAGCCACACGCTCGCCGTCAGCACGCTGCCGCTGGAACTGGCCGCGGCCGTGCCGGAAACCTACTTCACCGTCTGGCACAACGTGTTCGAGCGCGGCGGCCTGAAGGCCGGCGAAACGCTGCTGGTGCACGGCGGCTCGTCCGGCATCGGCACCACCGCCATCCAGCTCGCCAAAGCCTTCGGCGCGCGCGTCGTCGCCACCGCCGGCTCGGACGAAAAATGCGACGCCTGCCGCGCGTTAGGGGCCGACGTCGCCGTTAACTATAAGACCGAGGACTTCGTCGAGAAGACCAAGACCGCCACCGACGGCAAGGGCGCGGATGTTATCCTCGACATGGTCGGTGGTGACTACATCGCGCGGAATTACGAAGCCGCCGCGGTGGAAGGCCGCATCGTCCAGATCGCATTCATGGGCAGCCCCAAGGCGACGGTGAACTTCCAACGTCTCATGCTGAAGCGGCTTCACCATACCGGCTCGACGCTGCGGTCGCGCTCGGTCGCCGACAAGGCCGCGATCGCCCGCGCGGTCGAGGACAACGCGCTGCCGCTCTTGGCCGCCGGCAAGGTCAAGCCGGTCCTGTTCAAGACCTTCCCCCTGGCCGAAGCGGCTCAGGCTCACACGCTGATGGAATCCAGCGCCCACATCGGCAAGATCGTGCTGACGGTGTGAATTCTGTCGTCCCGGGCGAGCGCGAGGCTGGTGGCTCAATTCATTAATTTTGCCAAGGCCGGGCTTGTCCCGGTGGCGACAGCCAAACTGATCGTTGGGACCAAAACCAGCCCCCGCCCGGTAGCGTTAACGCTACTTATCGCCACAATTTCGGCCGATATCGTCAGCCCTTGCCCATGGCCCTTCCCCCCGGCTACTGATCGGGAGACTGGCTGGTGTGGGGACCAAGGCCGGGAGGGTCAAAAGGTTGCAGATTTCGCGCGCCGTTCATGCGGTCGCCGCTGTGCTCGCATTGGCCGCCGCGCTGGTCGCGGCTGAGCCTGCGTGCGCGGTCGAGGCCGTGAACGTGCGGCTCGACGCCCCCGCCATCGACCTGACCGCCGCCACCGAACGCCTGAAGACCGACACCGACCGCATCCAGGTCTCCACCGCCCCCGGCCCCGACGGCATCGTCCGCCGCATCGAGGTGCGCGCGCGCGAAAGCAGCACCAACTGGGCGGTGTTCGCGCTCACCAACAACAGCGACGAGCAGATCGACCGCCTCATCGTCGTGCCGCACTACCGCATGGTCGGCTCCGGGCTGATCTGGCCGGACCTCGGCCTGTCGCGCCTCTCCGCCATCACGCCCTCGACCGGCGACCGTCCGGTGCGCCAGGAGAACACCACCTCCGACGTCTTCCGCGTCACGCTCGACCCCGGCACCGTCATCACCTTCGTCGCCGAACTGCGCACCGACAAGCTGCCGCAGATCTATCTGTGGGAGCCCGACGCCTACAAGGACAAGGTCAACTCCTTCACGCTGTACTACGGCATCGTCATCGGCATCGCCGGCCTTTTGGCGCTGTTCCTCACCATCCTGTTCGTGGTGAAAGGCTCGGTGATGTTCCCCGCCGCCGCCGCGCTCGGCTGGGCGGTGCTGATCTACATCGGCATCGACTTCGGTTTCTGGGGCAAGGTGTTCGACATGTCGGCCGGCGCCGAGCGCGTCTGGCGCGCCTGCGGCGAGGCGATTCTGTCGGCGACATTGCTGGTGTTCCTGTTCGCCTATCTGAACCTGTCGCGCTGGCACGTGCGCTACGCGCACATCACCCTGGCCTGGCTCGCGGCGCTCACCGCGCTGGTCGCGGTCGCGGTGTTCGACCCCGCGGTCGCCGCCGGCATCGCGCGCATCTCGCTCGCCGGCATCGCGGTGCTCGGCCTGGCGCTCGTCATCTATCTCTCGACGCACGGCTTCGACCGCGCGGTGCTGCTGATCCCGACCTGGCTGCTGCTGGTGGTGTGGACGGCGGCCGCCGCGCTCGCGGTCTCGGGCTTCGTCACCAACGACATCATCGGCCCGGCGCTGCTCGGCGCGGTGATGATGATCGTGATGCTGATAGGCTTCACGGTCATGC
>CAYJPU010000196.1:0-6263 GCA_964372105.1 uncultured Undibacter sp. | reverse complement strand
GCTTCGCCGACGTCATCCAGGGCCCCTGGCTGATGGAGCAGATGCAGAAGCAGGCGGAGCACGTCGGCACCAAGATCGTCACCGACACCGTGCTGAAGGTGGACCTGGCGCAGCGGCCGTTCCGGCTGGAATGCGACAGCGGCGACGTCTACATGGCCGACAGCCTCATCATCGCCACCGGCGCGCAGGCGCGCTGGCTCGATCTGCCGTCGGAGCAGAAATTCAAGGGCTACGGCGTGTCGGCCTGCGCCACCTGCGACGGCTTCTTCTATCGCAACAAGGAAGTGGTCGTGATCGGCGGCGGCAACACCGCGGTCGAAGAGGCGCTGTTCCTGACCAATTTCGCCTCCAAGGTCACGGTCGTGCACCGGCGCGACCATTTCCGCGCCGAGAAGATCCTGCAGGACCGCCTGTTCAAGAACCCCAAGATCGAGGTGGTGTGGGACACGGCGCTCGACGACGTGCTGGGCTCCGAGAGCCCGCTCAAGGTCAACCGCGTCCGGCTGAAGAACATCAAGACCGGCTTCATGACCGAGCGACAGGTTGACGGCGTCTTCATCGCCATCGGCCACCAACCAGCGTCCGAACTCTTTGCCGGCCAGGTGCAGATGAAGCCGTCCGGCTACATCGTCACCGCCGGCCATTCGACCGCGACCTCGGTGCCCGGCGTGTTCGCCGCCGGCGACGTCACCGACGACATCTACCGCCAAGCGGTTACCGCGGCGGGGCAAGGCTGCATGGCGGCTCTCGAAGCGGAGAAATTCCTCGCCGCGCACGAGCATGAGCGCGCGGCAGCCGAATGACCATGCGGGCGAGTAGCAATTCCATGGATTGGGACAAGCTGAAGGTTTTCCACGCCGCCGCCGAAGCGGGCTCGTTCACCCATGCGGGCGAGCGGCTCGGCCTGTCGCAGTCGGCGGTGTCGCGCCAAGTTTCGGCGCTCGAATCCGAGCTCAACGTCTCGCTGTTCCACCGCCACGCGCGCGGCCTCATCCTCACCGAACAAGGCGAGCTGCTCTACCGCACGGCCCATGAAGTGTTCATGAAGCTGGAAGCCGCGCGCACCAAACTTACCGACAGTCGCGAGCGGCCGAATGGCGAATTGAAGGTGTCGACATCGCCCGGCATCGGCGTGCACTGGCTGACGCCGCGGCTCGGCGAATTCCTCGATCTCTATCCCGACATCCACATCACGCTGATCACCACCGACGAAGAGCTCGACCTCGCGATGCGCGAGGCCGACGTCGCCATCCGCATGCGCCAGCCGACGCAGCCGGACCTGATCCAGCGCAAGCTGTTCTCGGTGCATTTCCACGCCTATGCCTCGCCCGATTACCTCAAGCGCTTCGGCACGCCGCGCACGCATGAGGAACTCGACAAGCACCGCATCATCCTGCTCGGCGGCTCGGTGCCGGCGCATTTCGCCAGCCGGCGCTGGCTGCTGGAAGTCAGCCGCGACGGCAAGAACCCGCGCACGCCCTGCCTGACCATCAACAACGTGCTTGGCGTCGTGCGCGCCTGTCAGCGCGGCCTGGGCGTGGCGATGCTGCCCGACTATCTGGTCGAAGAAAACGGCGGCCTGGTGCAGCTGTTCGGCGAAGCCGACACGCTCGCGCTCGACGCCTACTTTGTCTACCCGGAAGAGTTGAAGTCGGTGGCGCGCATCCAGGTGTTCCGCGACTTCCTGGTCGCCAACGCCCAGCGCTGGCATTTCTGAGGTTTCCAGCACTTAAAAACGCGTTCGCTTTCGAAGCGGGCTTTATGCGCCACGCCTCAAATCACGGGTGTTTTTGGCGGAACGCGTTTAGGCATGGCTGACATGCGGCCCACCGCATTGCCGGGCGAGCGCACCGCTCGCATACTGCGGGCTCGCTGTTGCGCCGGATGTATCCTCCCAGATGAACCGGTGCGCAGCATGTTCCCCTCTGGAAGAGTAGCCGGCCCCCACGCCGGCATACTGCAACCGGACCCCTTTATGGGGTCCGGTTTTTTCTTGTCCGATTGACGCCGCGACAAATCGGCTCACTTGTCGGCTTACTTGCCGAACGGCTTCTCGCGATCGAGACGCGCCTTGGCTTCCTTCGCGATGCTGAGGTCGAACAACTGGTCCTCCGGTACCTTCTTTTCCACATAGGTGAAATAGCCGGACCAGTAGTCCTGCATCGCCATCACCGACTTCACGTTCGGGATACCGTCTTCATTGGTGTAGGACCAGTTCGGCGCGATCGCCTTCACCAAATTCGCATCCTTGAGCGCGGTCGTGCGCGCGAGAATGTCGACGATGTCCTTGTGTTGGTCGGGCGCGCCGGCGGCGGCGTTGAACTCCTTGACGCCTTGCAGATAGGCCATCGCGAAGCGCACCAGCACGTCGCGCTTGTTCTGCACGAACTGCTTGCGCGCGGCATAGAGGCCGACCGCGCCGTCCGGATCGATCGCGTCATCGACCGCGACGATCGGGCCCCATTTGTTTTTCTGTGCGAAATAACCGAACTGATAGGCGAGATCGGTGGCGTCCACCTGCTTCTGCCCGAGCATCTTCATCAGGTCGGGCTGCGGCACGTTGGTGACCCATTGCACGTCCTTGCGTGGGTCGAGCCCGGCGTTCTGCAGCGCCCGCGCGAACAGGTACTGGTTGATGCTGCCGGTGGCGCTCAGACCGACGCGCCTGCCCTTGAGCTTGGCGAAATCGGCCAGCGACTTCACGCCGCTATCGTACATCTCCTGCGTGACGTTGATGACCGTGTAGCCGCGGCCTTTCTTGTTGTTGCCGCGGTCGAGCACGAACACCAGCGGAGCGCCCTTGGCAATGCTGTTGAACAGGCCGGCGTTGGCCGTCATGAACGAGATGTCGAGTTCGCCGGAAATGAGCGCCGGCACCGCCAGCGCGCCGTCGATGAACATTTTCGGCTGCACTTCGATGCCGAGCTTCTTGAAGTAGCCGCGCTCCTGCGCGATGAAAAACCCGCCGCCGGTGATGAAGGGCCCCTCGCCGACCCGCACGACGTCGTCGGCGCGCGCGAGGCTTGCACCGGCCAGCGCCGAGGCGGCGACGAGCAGCGTGGCGAGGGATTTCGTCAGTCGCGATTTCATAAACATGCGTAACCTCCGATTGATGTCGATCGACGGCCGGAAGGCGCTCCGGTAGCGCTAGTGTTCTTTCTCCACCCAGGGAGCGATCAGGTGGTCGATGCGTTTCTGCGCATTGGTGATGACGGCGCCGAACACCGCGAGCACGATGAGCCCGGCGAACACTTTTTCGGTTTCCATCACCTGGCCGGCATGGATGAGCAGATAGCCCATGCCGCTGTCGCTCGAGCCGCCGATCATCTCGGCCGCCACCACCATGATGATGGTTACGCCCATGCCGAGCTGAAGGCCGGAGAAGATGCCGGGCAGCGCCGCCGGAATGACGATGTTGAGCTGGATCTGCCGCGCATTGGCGCCGAGATCCTTGGCCGTCTTCATCAGGCCGCGGTCGACCTGACGGATCGACGCGAAGGTGCTGATGGCGACCGGAAAAAACGCGGTGACCGCGCTGATGACGATCTTGTAGGACTCGCCGGTGCCGAGCCAGATGATCAGCAGCGGGATCAACGAAATCTTGGGCAGCGGATAGAGCGCGGCGATCCACGGATCGACGATGCGGGCGGCGAGCGGCGACATGCCCATGACCACGCCGACGGCGATGCCGGTGACCGCCGCGACGCCAAAGCCGCCGATAATGCGCAGGAAGGTGATCGCCAGATGATGAAGCAGCGAGCCGTCGAGGATCATCGCCACCAGGTATTTCAGGATCGCGCTCGGCGCCGGCAGAAAAATGGGGGCAATGCCGTTGATCCGCACCGCCAACTCCCAGGCGAACAGCACGGCGGCAATCACGAGATAAGGCACCACGGCGTAGAAGATCGCGCCGGCCTTGCTCCTTGTTTTGGCGCCTGAGGTCATGGGGCTAGATCGCCAGTTCTTCTTGCTGCCGCATGGCGTTGAGCACTTCCTCGCGGATGAGATGCAGCGCGCGGTCGTAGAGCCGGCCGAATTCGGGCGTGTTCACCATGTCCTGCGAGCGCGGGCGCGGCAGGTCGACCTTGATGACCTCCTTGATGCGGCCCGGCCGCGCAGTCATCACCACCACCTCGTCGCCGAGCAGGATGGCCTCGTCGATGGCGTGGGTGACGAACAGGATGGTCTTCTTGGAATGCTCGGTGATGCGGACCAGTTCTTCCTGCATCACGATCTTGGTCTGGGCGTCGAGCGCCGCGAACGGCTCGTCCATCAGCATGATCGGCCGTTCCATGATCAGCGCGCGCGCCAGCGCGACGCGCTGGCGCATGCCGCCGGAAAGCTGCGGCGGGCGATGGTTTTCGAAGCCGCGCAGGCCCACGGTGGCGATCAGCTTGCGGGCGCGTTCGTGCCGTTCCACCTGCGGCACGCCCTGCATTTCCAGGCCGAAGGCGACGTTGTCGATGACGCTGCGCCAGGGAAACAGGTTGAGCTGCTGCCACACCATGACGGAGTGGGTGCCGAGCGGCTGGCGGCCGGCCTCCGTACCGCTCCCCACCGTCACGGTGCCGCTGGTGTAGGGCTCGATGCCGCCGATGATCTGCGCCATCGTGCTCTTGCCGCAGCCAGAAGGTCCGAGGATGCAGGTGACGCGTTCCGACGGAAAACGATGCGACACGCGATCGAGCGCCAAAACCTGGTGAGGCGGTTCACCGAAGACTTGCACCAGGTCATTGACGACGATGTCCATGACCCCCGCCCTATATGCGCACTTCGACGGATGAACCCGTCACCGTCGCACCGTGGCGGCGCGTGACCTTCATGGCACGACCGCGACGCCCTGGACCTCGATCATGATCGAGGGATCGGCGAAGCCGCTTACCGTGATGGCGGCGCTGGCGGGGAAATCCTTGCCGAAGATTTCAGTGCGCAGCTCCGTCATCCGCGTCGTGTAACGGCTATCGATCAGGAACACCGTCATCGTCACCAGATCAGGGAGGCCCGCGCCCGCCTCGGCCATGGTCTTTTCGATGTTGCGGAAGGTCTGCCGGCACTGCGCCTCGAAGTCGCCCGCGAGCGAGCGCCCGTCGGCGTCGGTCTGTCCGGTGTGGCCGGCGACGTAAACCGTCTTGGCCTCCCCGGTGACGACCACCGCGGGGGAAAACGCACGCTTCTGTTGCCAAGTGCCGCGAACGAAGGTCTTTTGCACGTATCGTCTCCCCGCAACGGCCGCGCCGCCCGGAAGCTTTTTTTCCGTCGCGCGCGGCCTGACAGCCTGATAAAAGAAATCATGACATCAAGTATCTTAATGTCAAGACAATCACGGCGGCGGCCGGCGCCGTCCAAACGGGCAGCTCCGGCGCGCAAAGAGCCGGCGGCCGGCGGCGCCGCCGATTCCATCGAGGGCCTGCTGGCCGAATGGCGGCGCGAGCGGCCGGACCTCGATCCGTGGCCGTTTGCGATCTTCGGCCGCGTCTGGCGGCTGTCGGCCAACTTGCTCGGTGACGCCGAAAAGTGGCTGGCGCCCGTCGGGCTCACCTTCGAGTCGTTCAGCCTGATCGTGACGCTGCGGCGCTCGGGGCCGCCTTACGAGCTCAACCCGACCGCGCTGTATCGCGAGTCGCTGCTGTCGTCGGGTGCCATCACCAACCGCATCGACCGCGTCGAGGCGCAAGGTCTGGTGAAGCGCCTGCCCGACCCGAACGACCGGCGCGGCACCATCGTGCAGCTGACGGCAAAGGGCCGCACGGTCGCCGACCGCGCCATCAAGCTGCATTTCGAGGCGCTGGCCGAGGAACTGTCGGGCATCGACCGCGCCGAGCGCGATCAACTCGCCGCCCTCTTGTCGAAGCTGTTGCTGTCGGTGGAAACCCGGCGCGCCCAGGACCGGGCAACGGGCCGCAAGCGGCGCTGAACAGGCACGCTAGCGAAAGCGCGCGATCGTATAGGCGAGGTCGAGGATCTCGGCGTCGGTCACCGGCGCCAGCACGCTCGCCATGGCCGGATCGTAACCGTGCCGCGTGTTGTTCTTGTATTCGCGCATCGTCTTCACGAGATAGGTTTCGCCCTGATTGGCGATGTGCGGGATGCTTTCGCGGCCGGCCAGATCGAGATTGTGGCAGGCGTTGCAGCGATGCTGCGTGATGAGCAGGCGTCCGCGCTCAAGGCGTGCCGCGTCGGGCGGCGCACCGTTCGGCGCTTTCGGCGGCGGCTGCTTGGCAAGAAAATCCGAGAAGGTGCGCAGGTCGTCGTCGGTGAAATCC
>CAYJPU010000195.1:0-6300 GCA_964372105.1 uncultured Undibacter sp. | reverse complement strand
CATCATCCTCGGCCCCAAGCTGGTCGAGCCGCCGGGCGAATGCCGCGACAATCACACGGTGATCGCCGAGCTGGCGAAGCGCGTCGGCGCCTCACATCCCGGCTTCGCCATGAGCCCGCGCGAACTGATCGACCAGATGCTGCGGGTGTCGAAGCGCGGCACGCTGGCCGAGTTGGAGGCCAACCGTTGGCTCGATTGCCAGCCGGCGTTCCGGCAGGCCCATTACCTCGACGGCTTCCCTTGGGCCGACGGCAAGTTCCGCTTCAAGCCGCAGTGGGAGACGGTGCCGTTCCGCAGCCCCTATCAGTCGGGACCGGTCGCCGAGATGCCGCGGCTGCCGGACTATTGGGCGGTGGTCGAGGAGGCCGACGCCGCGCATCCGTTCCGGCTGGCGACCTCGCCGGCGCGCGGCTTCCTCAATTCGACGTTCACCGAGACGCCGACCTCGCTCGCCAACGAAAAGCGCCCGACGGTGATGATCCACCCGGACGATGCCGCGGCGCAGGGCATCGGCGACGGCGATTATGTCGTGCTCGGCAACACGCGTGGGCAGGTGCGGTTGCACGCCAAGCTGTTTCCCGGCGTGCGGCGCGGCGTGCTGATCGCGGAATCGATCTGGCCGAACGCGGCCTATGCCGACGGCTGCGGCATCAATTCGCTCACCGGCGCCGATCCGATTGCGCCCTATGGCGGCGCGGCGTTCCACGACAACAAGGTGTGGGTGCGCAAGGCGCGCGCGGGTTAGCGCGCGCGCCTCACGTGATTGCTTACAGCTCCTTGCCGATCTTGGCGTCGACCGAGTACCGCCCGCCGCCACGGATCGCGATAAAGAAGCAGACGATCCCAAGGAACAGCACGTATTCGTAGCCGCCCTGGCCGACGCTGAAGCCCTTCGCCCAGTGCGATACAAACATTGCAACGAGCATTTCGATCGCGAGCGCCGCGCCGAAAAAGCGCGTGAACAGCCCGACGATCAGCGCTGCACCGCCGACCACCTCGAAGAAGACCGCGAGATGGGCAAACCAGTACGGTAGGCCGTAGTTTTTCACGAAGTTCATGCCCACGCGGTCGACGCCCGCGACCATCAGCTTCGGCCAGCCGTGCATGATCATGATAATGCCGAACACGACGCGCGTGATCGTGTAGGCGATGGGCTCCATCATCGCGTAGAACCCTGCCAGACCCGGGAAAATGAGTTTTGGTTCGCCTGCCCGTCCGTTCAAGATTTCCCCCTGACTTACTGTTGTTTTTCGTTCCGCCCGGCTGGGACGGCGGTCCTTTATACTAAAGTCTATACTGCTGGTACCAGTGCGGTATTGGCGGAAGGCGTCAAGAACGGTGGAAAACTACGGCGAGGGGCCGGGAAATAGGTCAGGCCCGGTCGCCGGGCACCAGGAGCGCCTCGGCCGGGGCAGGCGCGTCGGCGATCCGGCAGCGGCCGTTCTCGACCCGCACGCGGCCGGCGGCGACCAGCCGCAGGGCGAGGGGATAGAGGCGGTGCTCGACCGCGATTACGCGCGCGGCCAGCGTCGCCTCGGTGTCGTCGTCCCGCACGGCGACCGCGCCTTGCGCGATGATCGGCCCGGAATCCATCTCCGGCACGACGAAATGCACGGTGGCGCCGTGCAGCTTCACGCCGCTGTCGAGCGCGCGCTGATGGGTGTCGAGGCCCTTGAAGGACGGCAGTAAAGCCGGGTGGATGTTGAGCATGCGCTCCTGCCACTGGCCGACCAACCAGGGCGTCAGGATGCGCATGAAACCGGCGAGGCAAATGAGTTCGATGCGGTGCTTGACGAGCTCGGTCTGCAGCGCCTGCTCGAACGCGGCGCGGTCGCGGCCGTAGCTCTTGTGGTCGACGACCGCGGTGGCGATGGCGTTGGCCTGCGCGGTCGCGAGCCCGCCGGCGTCGGGCCGGTTCGACAGCACCAGCACGATCTCGGCCGGGAAGTCGCGATCCTTGGCGGCCTCGATCAGCGCCGCCATGTTGGAGCCGCGCCCGGAGATCAAGACAGCGACGCGGCGGCGCTGCATCGTGCTACTGGCCCAAATCGAGCGCGCCGTCATAGACGACGCGCGGCTCGTCCGGCGCGGGTGTCACCTCGCCGATGCGGATCGCCGTCTCGCCGGCTTGCGCGAAGGCGGCCATCACGGCGTCGGCGTCCTGGCGCGCGGTGACGGCGACCATGCCGATGCCGCAGTTGAAGGTGCGCAGCATCTCGTTCTGCGCGATGTTGCCGACGTCGGCCAGCCACTTGAACACCGGTTTGACCGGCACCTTGGTCAGGTCGATGCGCGCGCCAAGGCCCTTGGGCAGCACGCGCGGGATGTTGTCGGGAAAGCCGCCGCCGGTGATGTGTGCGAGGCCCTTCACGGCGTTGGTGCCGCGGATCGCGGCGAGGCAGGACTTCACATAGATGCGGGTCGGCGTGAGGATGGCGTCGCCGAGCGTCTCGCCGGGCGCGAACGGCGCCGGCGCGGTCCAGGCCAGCCCCGATTTCTCCACCACTTTGCGGACCAGCGAGAAACCGTTGGAATGCACGCCGGAGGAGGCGAGGCCGATGATGGCGTCGCCGGCCGCGATGTCGGGCCGCGGCAGCAGGGCGGAGCGCTCGGCCGCGCCGACCGCGAAGCCGGCGAGGTCGTAGTCGTCGCCGCTGTAGAGGCCCGGCATCTCGGCGGTCTCGCCGCCGATCAGGGCGCAGCCGGCATCGCGGCACCCGATGCTGATACCGGCGACGACGGCGGCGCCGACCTCGGGCTCGAGCTTTCCACAGGCATAATAGTCGAGGAAAAAGAGCGGTTCGGCGCCTTGCACCACCAGGTCGTTCACCGACATGGCGACCAGGTCGATGCCGATGGTGTCGTGGCGGCCGGTTTCGATGGCGATCTTGACCTTGGTGCCGACGCCGTCGTTGGCCGCCACCAGGACTGGATCGGTAAAGCCGCAGCGTTTGAGGTCAAACAGGCCGCCGAAGCCGCCGATTTCGGCGTCCGCCCCCGGCCGCGCGGTGGCGCGCACCAGCGGCTTGATCAGCTCCACCATGCGGTTGCCGGCGTCGATATCCACACCGGCCTGCGCGTAAGTGAGGCCCGGCTTGGTTTCTGCCATGACACCCCTCGTTTGCGCCGGGGTCGTACGTTGAAATCGCGAGGCGTGCAATGGTCCGCCGGCCGTTATACTCTGCCGATGGGATTGGCGCGCTTCCACTCGCGGGTGGGCCGTGCCTGCGAGCCGGGACCGCCTTGAGTATTCCAAACCTCATTACGCTGGGCCGCATTCTGCTGGTGCCGATCGTCGTCTGGGCGATCTCGCAGGGGCTGATGTGGCTGGCCTTCGTGTTGTTCCTCGCCGCCGGGGTCAGCGACGCCGTCGACGGCTTCCTGGCCAAGCGGTTCAACATGACCACCGTGCTCGGGGCCTATCTCGACCCGCTCGCCGACAAGGCGCTGATCGTCTCGATTTACGTCACTCTCGGCGTCAACGGCCTGATCCCGCGCTGGCTGGTCATCCTGGTGGTGTCGCGCGACATCCTGATCATCGGCGGCATCATGCTGTCCTGGGTGCTGGGCACGCCGCTCAAGATCAAGCCGCTGCTGGTGTCCAAGCTCAACACCGTGGCGCAGATCGCCTTCGCCTGCGCGGTGCTCGGCTCGCTCGGTTTCGGCCTCGAAGTGCCGCTGTTGAACCTGGTGCTGACCGGGCTGGTCGCCGCTTTGACGTCGCTGTCGGTCGCGGCCTATGTGGCTGAATGGATCCGGCACATGAATTCGTCGATGGCCGGCCGATGAGCACGCTCCCCGAACCGCGGGCGGTCCGGA
This sequence comes from uncultured Undibacter sp., assembly GCA_964372105.1. Classification (GTDB taxonomy): domain Bacteria; phylum Pseudomonadota; class Alphaproteobacteria; order Rhizobiales; family Xanthobacteraceae; genus Pseudolabrys. The sequence goes on along the minus strand of CAYJPU010000195.1, from coordinate 2,481 downwards.
CGCCGTCCGGCGAGGGTGCGTTCCGGCGGCAGCTCACGTTCTGGCTGGCGGCGCTGGCCGCGTTCGTGCTGCTGCTCTGGCTGCTGAGCGACATCCTGCTGCCCTTCGTCGCGGGCCTCGCCTTCGCCTATCTGCTGACACCGACGACCGACCGGATCGAGCGGATGGGCGTCAACCGGCTGGCGGCGGCGCTGCTGTTGATCAGCGTGATGGTGCTCGCCTTCATCCTGCTCATTTTGCTGGTGGCGCCGATCCTCGGCGGCCAGCTCGGCTCGTTCATCGACAACATTCCGGGTTACGTCAGCAAGCTGCAGACGCTGGTCAGCGACCCGAGCCGCCCCTGGGTGCGGAAGCTGCTCGGCGCCGGCTTCAGCGGCGACAAGGGCCTGAGCGATCTGGTGACGCAGGGCGTCGGCTGGATCACGGCGTTCCTGAAATCGCTGTGGTCGGGCGGCCGCGCCCTGGTGTCGCTGTTCTCGCTGATCGTGGTGACGCCGGTGGTGGCGTTCTACCTGATCTACGACTGGCACCGCATGATCGACACCGTCGACGCCTGGGTGCCGGTCAATCAGCGCGACACCGTGCGCCAGCTGGCGCGCGAAATCGACGCGGCGATCGCCGGCTTCGTGCGCGGGCAGACCGCCGTCTGCCTCATCCTGGGCTCGTTCTACGCCGTCACGCTGACGCTTTCCGGGCTGAACTTCGGCCTGCTGATCGGGCTGATCTCGGGGCTGATCACCTTCATCCCCTATGTCGGCTCGATGACCGGGCTGGTGCTGTCGCTCGGCGTCGCGGTCGCGCAGTTCTGGCCCGACTATTATTCGATCCTGATGGTGCTCGGCATCTTCCTCGTCGGCCAGTTCCTCGAAGGCAACGTGCTGTCGCCGAAGCTGGTCGGCGAAAGCGTCGGCCTGCATCCGGTGTGGCTGATCTTCGCGCTGCTGGCCTTCGGTTACCTGTTCGGCTTTGTCGGCCTGCTGGTTGCCGTGCCGCTCGCCGCCACCATCGGCGTGCTGGCGCGCTTCGCGCTGCGGCGCTATCTGGGCAGCACACTTTACACCGGCGAGAAGACGGGTTGAGCGGCATGGTGAGTTCGTTTGGACCGCGGCAGCTTGTGCTCGCGCTCGATCATGCCGTGAGCTTCGCGCGCGAGGACTTTCTGTCCGGGCCGTCGAACGCCGCGGCGCTGACCTTGGTCGATCGCTGGCCCGACTGGCCCAACCCTGTGATGGCGCTGACCGGGCCGGAGGGCGCGGGCAAGAGCCATCTCGCCGCGATCTGGGCGGAGGCGGCCGGCGCGCGCGTTTTGTCCGGCAAGCTCTTGGGCGAGACGAATTTGCCGGCGGCGTTCGCGACCGGCGCGCTGGTGCTGGAAGACCTGGAGCCGAAGGGCCTCGACGAGCGCGCGCTTTTTCATCTCTTGAACCTTGCGCGCGAGGAGAGCGCCTTCGTGCTGATCACCGCGCGCGCGGCGCCCAACACGTTTCCGGTCACTATCCGCGACCTGGCGTCGCGGTTGCGCAGCATTCCGGCGGTGGCGCTCAATGCGCCCGACGACGCGCTGCTGCGCTCGCTGATCGTCAAGCTCGCCGCCGACCGCCAGCTCAGCGTCGACGAGCCGCTGGTGAACTACGTCGCCAACCGCATCGAGCGGTCGTTTGCCGCCGCGCGCGCGGCGGTGGCGCATCTCGACGAGGAGGCCATGCGCCAGCACCGGCCGGTGACGCGGGCGCTGGCCGCCGAGCTGTTCCGGGACGCCACCGCTTAAAGCGCCTGCTCGTTCATTCTTAATGACGATCACGGACCTTGCTTGACGGCGGCGCCGAACCGGCGCGAACTGTCATCCCACCGCCATGTTTCTCGGTTAGACAGCGCCTTTCCTCGGAATCCCCATGGCCGACCTCAACCAAGCTATTGCCCGGACAGAAGAAATTCCGGCCGTTGTGGAGCCGGACAAGGCCGCTGCGGCCAGGGACAGGGCCGTTGAGACCGTGCTGAGGCAGAGCCCGTCGCGCTTCATCAACCGCGAACTGTCCTGGCTGCACTTCAACCGCCGGGTGCTCGAAGAGGCCGCGAACGAACAGCATCCGCTGCTGGAACGCGTGCGTTTCCTGTCGATCTCGGCCAACAACCTCGACGAGTTCTTCATGGTGCGCGTCGCCGGCCTGAAGGGCCAGGTGCGCGAGGGCATTGCGACGCAGAGTCCCGACGGCCTGACGCCGTCCGAGCAGCTGGCGCGCATCGGCGAGGCGGTTGCCAGCCTGGCGCACGACCAGCAGCAGCGCTGGCTGGAGTTGCGGCCCGCTCTCGCCGCCGCCGGCGTGGCGCTGGTCGACGGCGCCGACCTGAAGAAGGCCGAACGCACCTGGCTGGAGGAACACTTCCTCACCCATGTGTTTCCGCTGCTGACGCCGCTGGCGATCGACCCGGCGCATCCGTTCCCGTTCATCCCCAATCTCGGCTTCTCGATCGCGCTGCAGC
>CAYJPU010000194.1:0-6354 GCA_964372105.1 uncultured Undibacter sp. | reverse complement strand
AAGATCAGCATGGTCATGGTGAGGATGGTGCCGACCAGCCCCGGCACGATGTTGAGCTGGGTCACGGCGGCCGGGTTGTAGCGCGCATGCGTGCGGATCTCGAACGGCAGCGCCGTGCCCACCGGAATGGCGCGGTCGTGCGACAGCGCGCTCTGCACCAGTTGCCCGAGCGCCGACAGCGCCGAGCCGGCGGCGACCGGATCGGTGGCGTCGGCCGCGACCAGCATCGCCGGTCTGTCGCCGCGGCGCACCGCACGCTCGAAGTTCGCCGGGATCTCGACCGCGAACAGCACCTTGCCGGACGCCAGCAACTGGTCGAACTCGGCTTCGTTGCGCGGCAGTTGGGTGACCTTGAAGTATTTGGTGTTCTGCAGCGCCGCCAGGATCGAGCGCGCGAGGTCGCTGTTCTCCTGCAGCAGCACCGCGGTCGGCAGGTCGCGCGGCGTGGTGTTGATGGCGTAGCCGAACAGCAGGAGCTGAATGAGCGGGATCATGATGATCATCGCGAACGACACGCGGTCGCGGCGGAGCTGGATGAACTCCTTGATCAGCACCGCCCAGGTCTTGCGCAGGAAGCCCCGGCCCCGAAGGCGGCGCTGCTCCGGCCCCGGCATGACACGGTTGACCGGCCTCTGGTTCGAAGCCCCGGTCATTGAAAATTATCCCGCGCCTTGCTCATTAGATCGATAAACACGTCCTCGAGCGAGGGCTCGGAGTGCTTCCAATCCAGGCCGGTGCGCGCGCGATAGGGACCGATCGCCGCCTCGAGCGCGGCGTTGTCGCGCCCGGACACGTGCAGGCTGGTGCCGAACGGCGCCACCATGTCGACGCCCGGCGCATGACCGAGCTCATCCGCCAGCGCCGCAAGGCTCTGGCTGTCCGGCGCGCTCACCACATAGGTGGTCAGGTGCGAGCCCGCGATCACCTGCTCCACCGTGCCGTGCGCGAGCAGTTCGCCATAGGCGATGTAGGCGATCTCGTGGCAGCGCTCGGCTTCGTCCATGTAATGGGTCGAGACCAGCACGGTCAGCCCCTCGTTCGCCAGCGCGTGGATCTCGTTCCAGAACTCGCGCCGCGCCTTGGGATCGACGCCGGCGGTCGGCTCGTCGAGCAGCAGCAATTGCGGGTTCGGCAGCGTGCAGGCGCCGAGCGCGAGCCGCTGTTTCCAGCCGCCGGACAGTTCGCCGGCGATCTGCTCCTCGCGGCCGGTAAGGCCGAGCCGCGCGATCGCCGCGCGCGCGGCGGCGGCCGGCTTGGCGATGCCGTAGATGCGCGCGATGAACTCCAGGTTCTCGCGCACCGACAGGTCCTGGTACAGGCTGAACCGCTGGGTCATGTAGCCGACCAGGGTCTTGATCTGGTTGGTCTCGGTGCGGATGTCGTAGCCAAGGCAGGTGCCGGTGCCTTCGTCCGGCGTCAGCAGGCCGCACAGCATGCGGATGGTGGTGGTCTTGCCGGAGCCGTTCGGCCCGAGGAAGCCGTAGATGCTGCCGCGCTTGACCTGCATCGACAGGTTACGCACCACCGCGCGGCCGTCGAACTTCTTGGTCAGGCCGTGGACGTCGATGACGACGTCCTGCGCGCCGTGCGGGCCGTTCATCGCGCGGCCTCTTTCGGCGGGGCTTGCGCCAAGATGACCGTCACCGGCTGGCCGACGCGGAACTTCTCCGGCTGCGCCGGGCGCGCCTCGATCATGAACACGAGCTTGGCGCGCTCCTGCAGGCTGTAGATCACCGGCGGCGTGTATTCCGAGCTGCGCGCGATGAAGCTCACTTTGGCGGTGAGGCCTGCTTCGCAGCCGTCGCACGACACAGTCACGCTGTCGCCGAACTTGATCGCCGGCAAGGTCGCTTCCGGCGCGAAGAAGCGGATCTTGAGATTGCCCGGCGGCAACAGCGACAGCACCGGCTTGCCCGGCGCGACGGTTTCGCCGGGCCGGTAATAGACCTGCTGGACGGTGCCGTCGGCGGGGCTCGACGCGCTGCGGCGGGCGAGCCGCGTCTGCGACCAGTCGAGGTTGGCCTTGGCCTGCTGCAACGAGGCGAAGGCGTCGTCGTAGGTCTTCTGCGTGCCGGCGGCGGACTTCAGCAATTCCTTGGCGCGGTCGAAGGCCTGCTGCGCGTTGACCACCGCGGTGCGCCGCACTTCGACGTCCGCCTTCTGCAGATCGTCGTCGACGGTGAACAGCAGTTCGCCTTTGCGGACGCTGTCGCCTTCCGCGACCTTCAAGGTCTCGACGCGGCCCTGCTCGTCGGGACTGACGAAGATCATGTCGGCCTCGACCCAGCCCTGCAACTGGTGGTCCTTGGCGTTGTCGCAGCCGGCGAGCGCGAACGCCGCCAGCACGATCGCCGCCACACCGGCACGCGTACCCGTCATTGTCCTCTCCTGGCGCCGAACAGCAACTCGACATGCGCCTGCATCATCGCCCGCGCGTCGAGCGGTTCGAAGCGCTCGAACAGCCCGTTCCAGACGATCGCTACCAAGCCCGGCGCCGCGACGAGTTGCGGGAAATCAACCAGCCCCGGCGCCACCTCGCCGCGCGCCGCCGCGCGCGCCAGCAGCGCGCGCACCGCGCCGATGATGCGGGCCAGCACTTCGCGGTAATAGAACTCGGCGAGCGCGGGAAAGCGGCGGCCCTCGGCGATCATCAGGCGGATGACGTCCTTGCGCCGCGTGTCGTAGACCTCGCGCATGAACACATCGACGATGTGGCCGGCGACCGTGGACAGCGGCAGGTCGGCCGCGCCCAACGCCTCGATGGTGCCGACCAGCGGCGTCAGCATGGTCCGGATCAGCTCCTGGAACAGGCTCTCCTTGTCGCGGAAGTAGAGATAGATCGTGCCCTTGGCGATGCCGGCGCGGTTGGCGACGTCGTCGAGCCGCGTCGCCTCGTAGCCGCGTTCGGAGAATTCATCGAGCGCGGCGGCCAGGATCGCCTCGCGGCGCGCGGTGCTGCGGGCCTCGCGCGCGCCGGTTCCGGCTGCAGGCGGCTTGGCGGGCGGCAGCTTGGCGGGCGCGCGTTGGCGCGGCGGCCCGTGCCGCACGGGTGCCTTGGCTGTCTTGCGTTTCGGCGCCATGACCGCCTCGTCCTGAGACCGTCTCGTACTGACTGACTGGTCAGTCATTATCTAGCGCAGATTGAGGGCGCGCGCAAGATGGAGAAAATCGGTTGTTTTTGCTGGAAATTCGGATGGCTGGTGCCGCCGGGACGGCGTCAATCGTCAGCAGCGCCGGCAGCCGAACACGCGCAGGCCGGCCATGCGCGCGGTCTCGGCGCTCTTGGCGTCTGCCGCAGCGACGAACCGCCGCCGTCAGCCTTTGGCGTCGCAGAAGAAGGTGCGGATGACGCACTCCTTGCCACCGGCGTGGTAGCAGGCCTTCAGCGCCTCGTTCTGGCTGCGGCCGAGCCGCGGGCCCTTGCCCCAGCCGTTGCCGCCGCAAGGGTTGCTGAAATCGACCGCGAAGGCCGCGCAGCCGCGCTTCACGGTGGTGACCACGCGGCAGGTCGCGCCCTGGCATTTCGACAGCGCGCTGCTGCTCGCCTCGTCGAGCGAGCGGAAATCATAGGCCTCGCCGAACGCGCCGCACGCGCCGATCGCCAGCGCCCCGGCGGCGCGCGCCGTGTTCACCGTGACCAGCATCAGCGTCACGCAGGCAAGCAGCAAAACCGCCGCCACCAGCGCCCGCAAGACCGGCGTGTAGTTGTCCGCAATCATCGTCCCTTACCCGAGCGTCGGGCAAAGCTAACGGTGAGTCGCCATGCGCGATCAACGATTCGAGTCTCAGGCGCGTTCGATTTCGGCCTTGACGGCGGAAAGAGACTCAGGGGTATCGACGTCGGTCAGCGCCGCCTCGCCCTTGACCGGCACTTCCACCACCGCCTCGGCATAGCTGGCGATCAAATGACGGGCGCCGACATCGCCGGTGATCGTCATCAGGTCGTTGAAGAAGCGCCGCGCCCACACCACCGGATTGCCGCGCCGGCCGTCGATCGACGGCACCACCACCAGCGCGCCACGCTCGGGATCGAAGGCGGCAAGCAATTTGTCGATCAGGCTGCTGTCGACCTGCGGCATGTCGCCGAGGCAGACGATCGCGGCATCGGCTTCTTTCGGCACGGCGGCGATGCCGGCCTTGAGCGAGGTGCCGAGGCCTTCGGCGTAGTCGGGATTGTGAACGAAACGCACCGGCAGGCCGTCGAGCGCAGCCTCGACCTGCGCGCGCTCGTGGCCGGTGACGACGATCACCGGGGCGGCCCGCGAGGCCAGCGCCTGTTCGGCGGCGATGCGCACCAGCGGCTTGCCGCCGATCTCGGCGATCAGCTTGTTGATCGCGCCCATGCGCGTGGAGCGGCCGGCGGCCAGCACCACCGCGGCGATGCGGCGTCCCTTCTCGGGCTGCGGCTCGGTGCGCGGCTGCGGCCGCGTCACGATCTCCATCAAGAGCCCGCCGACGCCCATGCCGGTGACGTCTTCGCGCGTGACGGTGAGGCCCGCCAGCAGGCGCATCAGCACCCAATCGAAGCCGTTCTCCTTGGGCGAGCGGGCGCAGCCCGGCGCGCCCAGCACCGTTTGCCCGCGCGCGCGGCCGATCAGCATCAGGTTGCCGGGATCGACCGGCATGCCGAAATGCTCGATCTCGCCGCCGACCGCTTCGACCGCCATCGGAATGACGTCGCGCCGGTCGGCGATGGCCGAGGCGCCGAACACGATGACGAGTTCGGCGCCAGCGGTCAGCAGTTCGTCGATCGCGCGCGCCAGCGCGGCCTGTTCGTGCGGCACGCGCTTCTCGGCGATGATCGTGGCGCCGGTCGGCGCGATGCGCGCCGCGGTGATCTTGAGCGTCTTGTCGATGACCTTCGGCGACAGCCCCGGCAGCAGCGTCGACACGATGCCGATCTTGCGCACCGTGTAGGGTGCGACCCGGATCACCGGCTGGGCGGCGCGCGCCTCCGCGATCGCTTGGTCGCGCGCGGCACCGGCGACGGCGAACGGAATGATCTTGACGGTCGCGACCATCTCGCCTTCCACCACCGGCTTGAAGGCCGGCAGCGTGGCGAGCGTCACCGCCTCGTCGATGCGGTTGAGCCGGTCGACCGCCGGCCGGTCGATGACCAGCACGCCGGCGCTCTCGGCGAACAGATTGCAGCGGCCGGTGAAGGCGCGGTCGGTGCGCGCGCCGGCGCCCTTCACCGCGGCGGCGATGCCGGCGGCGGCCTCGTCCTCCGACACGTCGCCGGGCTCTAACCGCGCGACCACGATCTCCTTGATGCCGGCGGCGGTGAGCGCGGCGACCTCGGCGGGGCCGATCAGCGTGCCCTTCTTGAGCACGACCTCGCCCTGGCGGATGGAATGCACCGCCGTGGCGCCTTGCGCCTCAGCCACCGGAACGGCGCCGAACTTCATGGCGAGCCTCTTTCTGTACCTCCCCCTAAAAGGGGGAGGTCAATCCGCGAAGCGGATCGGGTGGGGGTCACTGAAAAGCCGAAAGATGACCCCACCCGGTCCGTGCTTCGCACGGACCACCCTCCCCTTTCAGGGGAGGGATAAGAAGAGGTGACCGCGCCGAACTTCATGCCGCCATGTCCTTGTCGGCCTTCTGGCGCAGGCACTGGGTGATCTCGGCCATGATCGACACCGCGATCTCCGGCGGCGAGATGGCGCCGATGCCGAGGCCGATCGGCGCATGGATGCGCGCCAAGTCGGCGTCGGTCAGCCCCGCCTCCTTCAGCCGCGCGAGACGCTTGGCGTGCGTCTTCCGCGAGCCGAGCGCGCCGATGTAGAAGCAGTCGCGCTTGAGCGCATGGATGAGCGCGGGGTCGTCGATCTTCGGGTCGTGCGTGAGCGCGACGAAGGCGGTGTAGCGGTCGACGCCGAGCGGCGGCAGCGCCACGTCCGGCCATTCCGCGAGCACCTTCACATCGGGGAAACGCTCGGGCGAGGCAAAGGCCGTGCGCGGATCGATGATGGTGACCTCGTAGCCGAGCAGTTGCCCGATCGGCGCCAAGGCCTGGCTGATGTGCACCGCGCCGGTGATCACCAGGCGCGGCGACGGCACATGGACGGTGAGGAAGACGCGGCCCTGCGGCGTCTCTTCCATGCCGCTCTTGGCCATGCGCAGGCGCTTGTCGATCGTCTCCCTAAGCGGATCCTTGGCGACGTCAGCGGCCTTCACCAGCCGCTGCGCGCCGCTCTCGACGTCGGTGACGACCACCGCCGCGCGGCGCGCCGCGCGGTCTTCGTTGAGCGCGTGGAGGATTTCGAGTTTCACAACAACCTCTCCAAGATGTCCGTTTTTTACCCTCCCCTGGAGGGGGAGGGTCGGCGAGCGTAGCGAGCCGGGGTGGGGTGA
>CAYJPU010000193.1:1235-6370 GCA_964372105.1 uncultured Undibacter sp. | reverse complement strand
GCTTTGTCGATCGGGGACATGGCCAAGGCCATCGACCCGCTGCTGAAGTCGTAATCCGGTCATTCCGGGACGGCCCGAAAGGGCCGGACCCGGAATGACGGCGGCCCGCGGTTTTTCCGCCTGGCAAGCGTTTTTTGCGCGGAACAAGCCCTAATTTCGCCGCGCGATTCATCGAAATGTCTGGAAAACCGCCGCCGATTCGCGAAGCGGTGTTGCTCAAGCGGGCCCGGCTGTCCATTCTCCCGGCCAATGCGGCAACTGGTAACGACTGTCCGGGCCGATCGCCCGCGGCGGTTAGCGCTCTTCTTCAATGCAGAACCGGCGGGTCGGACAGGCTTTATCCCGCTCGGGATTCATGAGGCCTGAAGCATGAAGCTCACACGGCTGCGCCTTTTAGGCTTCAAGTCGTTCGTCGAACCCACCGATTTCATGATCGAGCCGGGCCTTACCGGCGTGGTCGGTCCGAACGGCTGCGGCAAGTCCAATCTGGTCGAAGCGCTGCGCTGGGTGATGGGCGAGTCCTCGCACAAGTCCATGCGCGCGGCGTCGATGGACGACGTGATCTTCAACGGCAACAACACGCGGCCGGCGCGCAACAACGCCGAAGTCGCGATGACGATCGACAACAGCGAGCGCTCCGCGCCGGCGTCGTTCAACGACACCGATATGCTCGAGGTCGCGCGCCGCATCGAGCGCGAGGCCGGCTCGAACTACCGCATCAACGGCCGCGACGTGCGCGCCCGCGACGTGCAGATTCTGTTCGCGGATGCCTCGACCGGCGCGCGTTCGCCCGCGCTCGTGCACCAGGGCCGCATCGGCGAGATCATCCAGGCCAAGCCGGAGCAGCGCCGCCGCGTGCTGGAAGAAGCCGCCGGCGTCGCCGGCCTGCATGCGCGCCGGCACGAGGCCGAGCTGCGCCTGAAGGCGGCGGAAAACAACTTGCTGCGCGTCGAGGACGTCGTCGGCCAGCTCGCGACCCAGATGGAAGCGCTGAAGAAGCAGGCCCGCCAAGCCATACGCTACCGCACCGTGTCGGCGCAGGTGCGCAAGGCGGAAGCCACGCTCTATCACCTGCGCTGGACCGCCGCGAGCATCGAGGTCACCGAAGCCGAGCACGCCAAGGATATGTGCGTGCGCGAGGTCGCGGCCCGCACCGAAGCCGAGGCGGAAGCCTCCAAGCGCCAGGCGCTCGCCGCCGCGTCGCTGCCGGAATTGCGCGAGGCCGAAGCCGCCGCCGGCGCGGCGCTGCACCGTCTCAATCTGGCGCTCGCCGACCTCGACCGCGAGGAGCAGCGCGCCAAGGACCGCATCGCCGAGCTCGACAAGCGGCTGGTGCAATTCGCCGCCGACCGCGAGCGCGAGCAGCGGCTCGCCGCCGACGCCGAAGAAGCGATCGCGCGCATCGCGGCGGAAGAAGAAACCATCCGCACCGAAGCGCAGGCCAATGCCGGCCGCCGCTCGGGCGCCGACGCCAGGGTGGCGGAAGCCGACGGCGAACTGTCGGCGGTGGAGAAGGTGTTCTCCGAACTCACCGCCAAGCTCGCCGACCTGACCGCGCAGCGCCATCAACTCGAGAACGCCGTACGCGATCACTCCGCGCGCGCCGCGCGTCTCGAAAACGAGATGGCCGAGATCGAGCGCGAACTGACCGCGCTGCAGGCGACCGACGGGCCCGACCTTGCCGCGCTGTCCACCGCGGTGGAAGACGTGCAGGCCGCGGTCGCCGCCGCCGATGCTGCCGCGCTCGCAGCCGAAGCCGCGCATCAGGCCGCGCGCCAGGCGTTGGAAGCCTCGCGCGCTCCCCTCGCCGAGGCCGAACGCCGCGTGCAGCGGCTGGAGACCGAAGCCAAGACCCTGTCCAAGGTGCTCGCGGTCGAGACCAAGAACCTGTGGCCGCCGGTGATGGACCATGTCGCCGTCGACAAGGGCTACGAGAAGGCGCTCGGCGCCGCGCTCGGCGACGACCTCGACGCGCCGGTCGATCCGTCGGCGCCGATGCGCTGGATGGGCTCGGCCGTCGACGCGTCCGATCCGGCCTTGCCGGAAGGCGTCGAGCCGCTCGCCAAGCACGTGCTGGCGCCCGACGAACTCGCCCGCCGCCTGAACCAGATCGGCGTCGTCGACCGCGCCGACGCGCCGCGCTTTGCCGCGCTGCTCAAGCCCGGCCAGCGTCTGGTGTCGGTCGAAGGCGACCTGTGGCGCTGGGACGGCTTTGCCGCCGCCGCGCACGCGCCGACCGGCGCCGCGCGCCGGCTGGCCGAACGTGCCCGCCTCGCCGACATCGAAGCCGAGTTGCAGGTCGCGCGCCGCGAAGCCGACACCGCGCGCGGCCAGTCGGAAGCCGCCGACGCCGCGCTGCGCGCCGCCGCCGAAGCCGAAACGCAAGCCCGCGCCGCCGCGCGCGAGCGTCAGCGCGAAGCCTCCGCCGCACGCGACCGCTATGAAGCGGCCGAGCGCGAGAGCAGCCGCCACGCCGCCCGCAAGTCGGCGCTGGCCGAGGCGCAGGTGCGCCTGACCACCAGCCGCGACGAAGCCGCCACCGCCCGCACCGAAGCTGAAACCGCGCTCGCGGGTCTGGCGCCCGCCGCCGACCTCGAAACCGAACTCGGCGCGGTGCGCGACGACATCGCCGCCAAGCGCGCCGCGCTCGCCGAAATCCGCGCCGAGCAGCAGGCCATCGTGCGCGAGGCCGAACTGGCCGACCGCCGCCTCAAGGCGCTGGCCGCCGACATGGCCGGCTCGCTGCAGCGTCAGGAAGGCGCCCGCATTCAGATGGCGACGCTCGAACAGCGCGTCACCGAAGCGCAGGCCGCGCGCGCCGAGCTGGCGGACGCGCCGCAGGCTTTCGCCGAGAAGCGCGACGCGCTGATCAGCGAAGTGCAGCTGGCCGAAGCCGACCGCCGCGCCTGTGCCGATCGTTTGCAGGAAGCCGAGAACAAGCTCGCCGAGGCCGACCGCGACGCCCGCGCAGCGTTAGAGGCGGCGAGCGCGGCACGCGAAGACTTCGCCCGCGCCGAGGAGCGGTTCGAGGGCGCCAAGCGCCGGCTCACCGACATCGCCCGCGAGATCCACGACATGCTCGAGGTCGAGCCGGCCGACGTCGCCGAACTGGCCGAGATCAAGCCGGAGGACTCGCTGCCCGATCTCTCCGAGACCGAGGCCACGCTGGAACGGCTGCGCCGCGAGCGCGAGCGCCTGGGCGCGGTCAACCTGCGCGCCGACGAGGAACTGCAAGAGGTCGAAGCCCAGCACACCTCGCTGACCACCGAGCGCGACGACCTGGTCGAAGCGATCAAGAAGCTGCGCCTCGGCATCCAGAGCCTCAACCGCGAAGCGCGCGAGCGCCTGCTGGCCTCGTTCGAGCAGGTCAACAAGCACTTCCAGCACCTGTTCACGCAGCTGTTCGGCGGCGGCACGGCCGAACTGCAGCTCATCGAGAGCGACGACCCGCTCGAAGCCGGCCTCGAAATCCTGGCCAAGCCCCCGGGCAAGAAGCCGGCGACGCTGTCGCTGTTGTCGGGCGGCGAGCAGGCGCTGACCGCCATGGCCTTGATCTTCGCCGTGTTCCTCACCAATCCGGCGCCGATCTGCGTGCTGGACGAGGTCGACGCGCCGCTCGACGACCACAACGTCGAGCGTTTCTGCGACCTCTTGGACGAGATGATCAAGTCGACCGACACCCGCTTCGTGATCATCACGCACAACCCGATCACCATGGCGCGGATGAACCGGCTGTACGGCGTCACCATGGCCGAGCGCGGCGTGTCGCAACTGGTGTCGGTGGACCTCGAAGCCGCCGTGCGGTTCCGCGAAGCGGGCTGAGCACCCTGGTCATTCCGGGGCGCGAGCGCCTGCGAGCGAACCCCGAATGACGGAAGATTAGGCTGCCGCGACTTCTGCCGGAGATTCCAACAGCCGCAGCGACGCGGCCGCCGGCTTTGGCGCGCCGTCGAGCCACGCCGAACGCACCGTCCAGACATGGTCCCGACCGCAGGCCGGGCAGCGCATCCGCGCCGCTATGGTTGGAAGCCGGCGGAAATCGCCGGGCTCGGTCTCGATGGCGGTCGAAACGGCGCGGCCGCTCGTGGGGCAGCGGATCATCACGGCGCTCATGACAGAGCCTCCATTGGATTTCGTCCCCGCAGGGCGAGATGGAACTCTCCAAACGTGTCCGCCGTGCGACAACGGCCCCGGCCGTGAAAAAAGTTTCCGTGATCGCAACCCGGCCCGGAACCAAACCCCGGCGGCCGCGTTGATGACCCGTAACGTTTCAGTCGGGCGGCTCCCCCCTTACCCCCCGAATAGCCGTCTGGCGAAAAGGCCCCGAGCGTCTCGCTCGGGGCTTTTTTTTAGCCGAAAGGCGCCGTGAACCGGCCGGGCGCGACATGCGACTAATTCCCGACCGCCCCCGGCAACCCCATTGCCGTTGGCGGCCCCTGGCCTATCTGGGCTAGGCTAGTTCCATAATTCCGTTTTCCACTTCCAGGAGCCGCTCACATGTCCACCACCGGCTGGATCATCCTCGGCGTCGTCGTTGTCATCGCGATCTGGGCTATCAGCATCTACAACAGCCTGGTCGCCATGCGGCAGCGGGTCAATCAGTCGTTCGCCGACATCGACGTGCAGCTCAAGCAGCGCCACGACCTGATCCCGAACCTGGTCGAGACCGTCAAAGGCTACGCTTCGCACGAGCGCGGAACCCTGGAAGCGGTGGTGCAGGCGCGCAACGCCGCCATGGCGGCGCCGGGCGTCGAGCAGAAGGTCGCGGCCGAGAACATGCTGACCGGCGCGCTGCGGCAGTTGTTCGCGCTGTCCGAGGCCTATCCGGACCTCAAGGCCAACCAGAACTTCCAGCAGCTCCAGTCCGAGCTGTCCGACATCGAGAACAAGCTCGCCGCCTCGCGCCGCTTCTACAACAACGCCGTGCAGGAATATAACACCGGCATCGAGCAGTTCCCGGCGGCGCTGTTCGCCGGCATGTTCGGTTTCACGCACCGCACCTTCTTCGACCTCGGCGAGGCGCGCCCGCAGCTCGAGCAGGCGCCGGGCGTGAAGTTCTAACACCCTCCCCTGTAGGGGGAGGGTCGCTTCGCCGGAGCGGGGCCGGGGGGGGGGGGGCGTTGAAACCGCCACCA
>CAYJPU010000193.1:0-1225 GCA_964372105.1 uncultured Undibacter sp. | reverse complement strand
TTTTGATTTGCTTGGGCTATGCCGGCGAGTGGGGGTCCGGGGTGGGGGGGCTTCAGTGCGCCCCCACGTTCACCCCCACCCGGATCGCTTCGCGATCCGACCTCCCCCCTCCAGGGGGAGGTAAAGGAAGAACAATGGCCGCCTACGGTCTCTACACCCACATCCAGGCCAACAGACGCCGGTCGGTCGCGCTGCTGATCGGGCTGTTCGTCCTGGTCTACGTGCTGGTCTTTGCCGGCGCGCTGGTGGCCGAGGTGCTCACGCTCGGCGACGCGCCGCTCGACTATCTGTTGCGGGCGGCCGCCTACGACTTCACCAGGGCCGCACCCTTCGCCACGATCGGCACCGTCGTCTGGGTGCTGATCGCCTACAAATTCCACCAGGCGATGATCGACGCCATCACCGGCGCGCACGACGTCACCCGCGCGGAACAGCCGCAGCTCTACAACCTGCTCGAGAACCTCACCATCTCGCGCGGCATCACCATGCCGAAGCTCAAGATCGCCGACGACGACGCGCTCAACGCCTTCGCCACCGGCCTGAACGACAAGCAGTACTCCATCACGGTCACGCGCGGCCTGATGGGCGCGCTCAACGCCCGCGAGATGGAGGCCGTGCTCGGCCACGAGCTGACCCATATCCGCAACGGCGACGTCCGCATGCTGGTGATCGCCGTGGTGATCGCCGGCGTGATCTCGTTCTTCGGCGAGATGGTGTTCCGGCTGTTTTTCCAGAGCGCGCGTTTCGGCGGCTTCCGGAGCTCGCGCGGCAGCGGCGACAAGAAAGGCGGCGGCGCCGCCATCGCCATCGTCATCGCGCTGGCGCTGGTCGCCGTCGCCTGGATCCTGTCGATCGTCATCCGCTTCGCGCTGTCGCGCCGGCGCGAATATCTCGCCGACGCCGGATCGGTGGAGTTGACCAAGGACCCCGACGCCATGATCTCGGCGCTGCGCAAGATCGAGAACCGCGGCGAGCTGGCGGCGGCCAATTCCGCGGTGATGGAAATGTGCATCGACAACCCGCGCTCGGGCTTCGCCGACCTGTTCGCCACCCATCCTTCGGTCGACGCCCGGGTCGCGGCGCTGGTGCAATACGCCGGTGGCCACGACAGCGGACCGCTGGCGCTCGACGCGCCGGCTGAACAGGCCCAGATCGAGAACGCGGCCGGCGGCCCGTGGGCGGACCCGCCGCAGCAGGGCCAAGGCCAAGACCAACAGAACCAAGA
>CAYJPU010000192.1:0-6400 GCA_964372105.1 uncultured Undibacter sp. | reverse complement strand
GTCGCCTTGATCGGCATGCGGCGGCCTTCGCCGTACTTGCCGCCGGTCCAGCCGGAGTTGACCAGCCAGACGTCGACCTTGTGCTTGTGGATATACTCCTTCAGCAGGTCGGCATAGACCGCCGGATGGCGCGGCAGGAACGGCGCGCCGAAGCAGGTCGAGAATTCCGGCTGCACGCCGACCAGGCCCTTCTCGGTGCCGGCCACCTTGGCGGTGTAACCGGACAGGAAGTGGTACATCGCCTGGTTCGGGTCGAGCTTGGCGATCGGCGGCATCACGCCATAGGCGTCGGCGGTCAGGAAGATGACGTTCTTCGGATGACCGGCGCGGCCGCTGGACGAGGCGTTCGGGATGAAGTGCATCGGATAGGCCGAGCGGGTGTTCTCGGTCTTGGAGCCGTCGTCGTAGTCCGGACGGCGCATGTCCTTGTCGAACACGACGTTCTCGAGCACGGCGCCGAAGCGGTTGGTGGCGTCCCAGATCTGCGGCTCGGCTTCTTGGCTGAGCTTAATGCACTTGGCGTAGCAGCCGCCCTCGAAGTTGAAGATGCCGTCGGGGCCCCAGCCGTGCTCGTCGTCGCCGATCAGGATGCGGTTCGGGTCGGACGACAGCGTGGTCTTGCCGGTGCCGGACAGGCCGAAGAACAGCGCGCTTTCGCCGTCACGGCTGACGTTGGCCGAGCAGTGCATCGGCATGACGTTCTCGGCCGGCAAATAGAAGTTGAGCGTGGTGAACACCGACTTCTTGATCTCGCCGGCGTAGGACGAGCCGCAGATCAAGACGATCTTGCGGGTGAAGTCGATCGCCACCATGGTGTCGGAGCCTTCGCGGCCGCCGTGGCGCTTGGCGTCCGGTTTGAACGACGGCAGGTCAATGATGGTCATCTCGGGCACGAACTTGGCGAGGTCTTCGCGCTCCGGGCGGATCAGCAGCTGGCGGATGAACAGCGAGTGCCAGGCGAGCTCGGTGTAGACGCGCGTACGGATGCGGTACTTCGGATCGGCGCCGCCGAACAGATCCTGCGCGAACAGCTTCTTGCCTTTGCAGTGATCGATGAAGTCGGACAGCAGCGCGTCGAAGTTCTCGCGCGTCATCTTGCGGTTGTTGTCCCACCACACCGAATCGCGCGTGAGGTCGTCGACGACCGTGTGCTTGTCCTTGGGCGAGCGGCCGGTGTGGTGGCCGGTCTCGGCGCAGAGCGCACCGCTCAAAACGATGGTGGCTTCGCCCGCCGCGATCGCGTGCTCGTAGAGCGGCGCCTCGGTCAGATTCCAGTTCACGCCGGCGAGGTCTTTAAAGCCGAATTTGTCGGCGCCGTAAGCGCCGTTTCGCACACCAGTCTCTTGCACGCTATGTCCTCCGAAACTCAGCCGGATCGCGCGTGGCGAACCCCCTCCGGCTGCTCAAGGTGATATCTGTGTGATCCGTATTAAGACGTAAGTATAGCCGCCCGTCCCACGGCGCGCGACCATAGTCACCAACGTCCTGAAAGCCAAGATTAAATGCCATGCGCACGCGGCGTAGGGCTTTGCGCTGCATCAATGGATGCCGATGTTTCGCCGGTCAGGCGGCGGTGATGTTCCATGCATCAGCGGGCCGTACCGCCTTGACGATTTCAAGCGCGGAGATGCGGCGCGGCTGCTTCGTTCCGGCACGCCCGCCCGGGCCGGCCGGAAAAATGATGCACTGCGGCATAGGCCGGCCGCACCAGACCGCCGCCCCCCGCGCGGCCGAAAAGGGGGAGGAAACACCCGCCCCCGCCCGGTCGGTCGGACAGGCCCTTGCCGGCCAGCCACGTGTTGATCATGTCGGCGATGGCGCCGTTGTTCTTGTCCATCATCAGCATGTGCGAGTTGCCGGTGATGCCGACCTCGGGGAGCATGACGACGTCGACCTTGCCGCCGGCGGCCTTGATCGCGTCGCCATAGGCGAGATCGATCTTCTTGAACGTCGCCCAGCGCGGATGCGCGTTGACGTGATCGCCGAACACCATCAGCACCGGCTCGTCCTTCAGCGTGGGGGCATTGGCGACGATGCCGGCGGTGGCAGCGTGCGCCGGCCGCGCGAGTCCAACGCATAAACGTGGGAAGCAGCCCGCCGCTCAAGGGTTACCGCGTCCGAACACCGGCGATCGAAACCATGGAGCGCAGGAAGCCTTCGAAGTTGTTGGCGGTCCAATCCGGCTTCGGACTGTCGCTCACCAGACTGAAGCTCCGGTCCGGTCCAATCAGGCGCGCCTCGATCGAAAAGGTCGTCGTGTTGTCGCTCCAGTCGACTTCCCGGCTGATCTGCATGACGCGGACGCCTTCGATCGTCCGTTCCTTCACGCCGGCGACGCGCACGGCGCGAACGCGCCCGCTGCCGGCGTTGCGCTCGGCAAGTCCGCGATGATGGTTTTCAAAGTCGGCGAGCGTCAGCGTCGTCCGATGCGGCTGAGCCTTGTAGCTCACCACCGAACCGGCGGCGCAGATTTGGCTTGCGCAACGGTAATAGACGACGCCGTCCGACCGGGACTCGCTTCTCCAGCCGTCAACGGCCAGCGCGATGGTCTCTTGTGCGAACGCGGGTGCGGCGATGCAGAAAGCGGCAACAAAAACGGGAATGATCTTCATGGTTTTCCCCCTTTTTTGCGTCAGGCGCTCCGTGCCCGGTCGGCCAACTGTTTCAACACCGCGCGCAGCGGCCCCGGCCCGGTGACGCGCTGCGGAAAATCCAGCCGCAGCGCGTCGCGGCCCTGCTGCAATTCCAGCCCGTCCGGATCGACGCCGACGCAGCGCCAGTCGCCGTCCGCGGCCTTGATCAGCTTGGTGGCGTAGAGCCGGCAGGTGTCGGCGTGATCGCCGTTCAAGTGTTCGATGGCGCCGGCCTCGGCCTCGATCAGCGCGGCGGCGTCGGACACGTCGGTCAGGATATCGGCGGCGGTGAGATCGGCGGCGCGCGCAAAGCCGCCGTTGAGATGCGCCGAGACCGCGGCCATCCGCCAGAACGCGAAATCGGCAAAGCCGGCATAGCGCGCCGACTTCGGATGCCGCGCCAGAAACCGGCGGCGGATGCGGGCATCGTCGGCGCTGTCGCGCGCCACCGGCCGGAGGGTGCCGAGCACCGTCAGCCGGGGATGCGCCAGCGCGTCGCCCTTGCCGGTCTCGGCCAGCAGCAGCGAGGCGCGGCCGTCCTGCTCCAGGTTGGCGGTATGGGTCGCCAGCCGCGACACCAGGATCAGCGGCGCACCGTCGGCGTCGGTCGCGACGTTCACCAGCGAGGCGAACGGGAAGCCGCCGTGGCGGTCGAGGGTCGCCAGCGTCGCGGTGCGGCCGGTGCGCAGGATGGTCCTGGCCAACGCGCGCGGCGCGAAGTCGGCCGGCTGCGGCGCGTTCTCCGGCGTGCGGCCCGGCATGGTGCCCGGGAGCGGCGGCGGGGCGGGATCTTCGGCCTTCATCAGTGTCCTCGTGCGCATTAACGATTGTTAACGCATTGTCTTATCGGGCGATCTTTTGCCAAGCCGGGGTTGAATTGCCCAGGGAATCACATAGTTGTTGCAAAGAGGTCACATTTCAGCCCCCGTTTATGGGCTCAAAACAGGCTGGACGTCACGCCAAAGGCGCATCAAGCGCGCTCAGAGGGGCTCATGCCGACCATCGCTCTCGTCGACGACGACCGCAACATCCTGACCTCCGTGTCGATGGCTCTCGAGTCCGAGGGCTATCGCATCATGACCTATACCGATGGCGCCTCCGCGCTCGACGGTTTCAAGACCTCGCCGCCGGACCTCGCCATCCTGGACATCAAGATGCCGCGCATGGACGGTATGGAGACGCTGCGCCGGCTGCGCCAGAAGACCGACATCCCGGTCATCTTCCTCACCTCCAAGGACGAGGAAATCGACGAGCTGTTCGGCCTCAAGATGGGCGCCGACGACTTCATCCGCAAACCGTTCTCGCAGCGGCTCCTGGTCGAGCGCGTCAAGGCGGTGTTGCGCCGCGCCACGCCGAAGGACGGCTCCGCGCCGAAGGAAGTCGACGCCGCCAAGGTGCTGGAGCGCGGCCTGCTGCGCATGGACCCGGAACGCCATACCTGCACCTGGAAGAACGAGCCGGTCACGCTGACCGTCACCGAATTCCTGATCCTGCAGGCGCTCGCCACCCGCCCCGGTGTGGTGAAGAGCCGCAACGCTTTGATGGACGCCGCCTACGACGACCAAGTCTACGTCGACGACCGCACCATCGACAGCCACATCAAGCGGCTGCGCAAGAAGTTCAAGGTGGTCGACGACGATTTCGAAATGATCGAGACGCTCTACGGCGTCGGCTACCGCTTCAAGGAAGCCTGAGCCCTTCAGCCGCTCGTCCCCGCGCAAGCGGGGACCCAGTGCTTTAAGCACGTGGTTTTGTGATTGCGGCCCTGGATTCCCGCTGGAGCCTGTCCCCGCGCAGGCGGGGATGGCAATGAGCGGAAACCGCAAGTTTGCGGTAGACTTTTCAGACGCACCACCCGGCTGGATCAAACGACGTGCTCGATCGTATTGCGGAAAATCAGGCGCAGGCGGCGGAGGCCGGGCGCCAGCAGGAGCGCACCGGCGACGCGCCGGCGCGCGCCGAACAGCGCAGCCCCGCGCGGCGCCGGCCGCTGAAGTCGGCCTGGGCTTTCTTCGTCGCGCAGAGCTTTTCCAGCCTCACCCGCCGCATCGTCTTCCTTAATCTGGCCGGCCTGGTCGCGCTCGTCATCGGCGTGATGTACCTGTCGCAGTTCCGCGCCGGCCTGATCGACGCGCGCGTGCAGAGCCTCTTGGTGCAGAGCGAGATCATCGCCGGGGCGATTGCCGCCTCCGCCACGGTCGAAACCGATTCCATCACCATCGATCCGGAACGGCTTTTGGAATTGCAGGCCGGCGAAAGCTACGGCCCCTCCGACGACGCGCTGTCCGGCATCGAATTCCCGATCAACCCCGAACGCGTCGCGCCGGTGCTGCGCCGTCTGGTGTCGCCGACCAAGACGCGCGCCCGCATCTACGACCGCGACGGCGTCTTGATCCTCGACAGCCGCAACCTGTACGGCCGCGGCGACGTGCTGCGCTTCGACCTGCCGCCGCCGAACGCCGAAAAGCCCGGCCTGATGGAGCGCGGCTTCATCGCGCTGCGCCGCTGGTTCGGGCGCGGCGACCTGCCGCTCTACAAGGAGCTCGGCCCCGAGAACGGCAAGGGCTATCCGGAGATCGGCCAAGCGTTGAACGGCCTGCACGCCAGCATGGTGCGCGTCAACGACCGCGGCGAGGTCATCGTCTCGGTCGCGGTGCCGGTGCAGCGCTTCCGCGCCGTGCGCGGCGCGCTGATGCTGTCGACGCAAGGCGCCGACATCGACGACATGGTGGAGGCCGAACGCCTTGCCATCTTCAAGGTGTTCCTGATTGCCGCCGGCGTGATGACGGTGCTGTCGATGCTGCTCGCCGGCACCATCGCAGGTCCCGTGCGCCGGCTCGCCGAAGGCGCCGAGCGCGTGCGGCGGCGCATCCGCACCCGCGTCGAGATTCCCGACTTCACGCGCCGCAAGGACGAGATCGGCCACTTGTCCGGCGCGCTGCGCGACATGACCAGCGCGCTCTACACCCGCATCGAGGCGATCGAGAGCTTCGCCGCCGACGTCGCGCACGAACTGCGCAATCCGCTGACCTCGTTGCGCTCGGCGGTCGAGACCTTGCCGATGGCCAAGACCGACGCCAACCGCAAGCGCCTGCTCGACGTCATCGAGCACGACGTGAAGCGGCTCGACCGGTTGATCTCCGACATCTCCGACGCCAGCCGCCTCGACGCCGAACTGCAGCGCCAGGAGGCCGCGCCGGTCGACTTCGCCAATCTGCTCGAGGCGCTGGTGAAGGCCGCGAACGAAGTGCGCAGCGACGTCAACGTCACGCTCGGCTTCGAAGGCGGCCCGCCGGCGATCTTCAAGGTGCCGGGCCACGACTCGCGCCTCGGCCAGGTGGTGAGCAACCTGGTCGACAACGCCCGCTCGTTCTCGCCGGCGGGCGGTAGCGTGCGCGTCACCTGCCGGCGCGTGAAGAACGACGTCGAGATCGTGGTCGACGACGACGGCCCCGGCATCCGGCCGGAGGCGCTGGAAAAGATCTTCGAGCGCTTCTACACCGACCGGCCCGACCAGGGCTTCGGCCAGAACTCCGGCCTGGGGCTGTCGATCTCCAAGCAGATCGTCGAGGCGCACGGCGGCACCATCCGCGTCGAGAACCGCGTCGCGCCGGCCAAGCCAGGCGACAGCGAGCCGCGCGTTCTCGGCGCGCGCTTCGTCGTGCGCCTGCCGGCGGTGTGAGCGATTTGAAATGCTGAGCGCGCCACACACTCTCTTCACCTCCCCCTGGAGGGGGGAGGTCGGCGAGCGCAGCGAGCCGGGAGGG
>CAYJPU010000191.1:1634-6472 GCA_964372105.1 uncultured Undibacter sp. | reverse complement strand
GGGCGGTGGCGGCTCCGGCGGCGGGGGGGGGGGCGGCGGCGGCGGGGGCTGGTAGTTTTACCCTCCCCTGGAGGGGGAGGGTCGCTCGCGAAGCGAGCGGGGTGGGGCGATGTGCTTCGCCCCTCCCCCCGCTCTTGCGGTGGGGAGGGGTCGGGGGTGGGGGGATGAAATCATCAACGCGCCTACGCGATGGTCGCGTACCCGGGGCACGCCGGCTGCGCCGCGACATGACGGACGCAGAGCGAAAATTGTGGCGCTATCTGCGAAGTCTTTCCCTCAACGGCACCCATTTCCGACGGCAGGCAACTGTTGGTCCGTTTTTCGCCGATTTTGCATGTCATCAACGTCGGCTGATCGTCGAAGTCGATGGTGGGCAGCATAACGATATATCACGCGCCATTAGCGACGCATCGCGGACGGCATATCTAAATGTGCACGGTTACCGCGTCATCAGGTTTTGGAATAACGACGTTCTGAGCAACATCGAGGGCGTCTGCGAGGTGATCCAATCGGCATTGCGCGCCGAGCCCCCCACCCCTAACCCCTCCCCACCGCAGGCGGGGGGAGGGGAATAGCGCCGCGCTTTGTGGTGCGCTCTTTCCCGTGATCTGCACGTTTCCGTAATTGTAGCTATAGTTGAACCTCCTGCTGTGGAGGGGCGACCAACCATCATGCTGACGTGGACCATTCTCATCATCGTCGTCGTCACCGCCGTCGCGGTGGCCGTCGTCTTCAACCGGCTGGTGCGCACGCGGCAGATGGCGAACGAAGCCTGGAGCGGCATCGACGTGCAGCTCAAGCGGCGCGCCGAGTTGGTGCCCAATTTGGTGGAGGTTGTGAAGGGTTATGCCGCGCATGAGCGCGGGCTCCTGGAAGACGTCACCAAGTTGCGCGGCGCCGCGAGCGCGCTGCCGCGCGAGGACGTGGCGCACCGCGCGCAGGCCGAGGGCGCGCTGTCGATCGCGCTCGGCCGGCTGATCGCGCTCGCCGAGAGCTATCCAGACCTCAAAGCCAGCGCGAACTTTCTGGAATTGCAGCAGGGGCTGAGCACGCTCGAAACCGAATTGCAGATGGCGCGGCGCTACTACAACGGCGCGGTGCGCAACCAGAACGTCCTGGTGCAGTCGTTCCCGTCGAACCTGATCGCCGGCGCCTTTGGCTTTGGCGAGCGGCAATATTTTGAGCTGTCGAACGCCGCCGAACGCGCGGTCCCGCAAGTCTCGCTCGGCCAGCGCCCATGACACGGCGGCCGACGATGCGGCGGTTCGTTGACCTCGCGCGGCGCGTCGCGATCGTCCTCGCGTTTTGCTGCGCCGGCGCCGCACCCGGTGTCGCCGCCGAGGTGATCCTCGCCTTCGACTCCCATGTCGCCCTCGCCAAGGACGGCACGCTCACCGTCACCGAGCGCATTCGCGTGCGCGCGGAGGGGCGGGAGATCAAGCGCGGCATCTTCCGCGACTTTCCGCTCACCTTCACCGATGCGCACGGCACGCTGCGCGAGGTCGACTTCAAGCTCCTCGACGTCACCCGCGACGGCAAGCCGGAGCCGCATTTCACCGAGCACAAAAGCGGCGGCGTGCTGCGCATCTATGCCGGCGACAAGGACGTAACGCTCGCGCGCGGCGATTACACTTATGTGTTCCGCTATCGCACCGCCCGCCAGGTGCGCTGGTTCGACGGCAAGCCGGAACTGAACTGGAACGTCACCGGCAATTTCTGGAGCTTCCCGATCCTGAGCGCGAGCTACCGGCTCGAACTTGCCGACCAGCTCAAGGTCACGCGCTGGACCGCCTTCACCGGCCCGCGCGGTGCGCGCGGCACCGACTGGCGCGGCGCGATCGACAATAACGGCGTGCTGACGGTCACGACCACGCGCGCGCTGGCGGCGCGCGACGGCCTCACGGTGGTCGCGGCCCTGCCGGACGGCGCAGTGACGCCGCCGACGCAGACGCAAGAGTTCTGGTATTCGTTCATCGACAACCGGCACTGGATTCTCGGCGGGCTCGGCTTCGTGCTGGTGTTCGGCTATTACTTCGCCGCCTGGAACGCGGTCGGCCGCGATCCGCGCGGCGGCACCATCATTCCGCTGTTCTATCCGCCCAAGGGCGTCTCGCCGGCGCTCGCCAACTACATCGAGAACTGGGGTCTCGGACGCGAGAAGTGGCGCGCCTTCACCGCCGCGGCGCTGTCGCTGGCGGTGCGCGGCCTCGTTCGTTTCGACGACAGCGACGGCAAGCTGACCTGGCGGATGACCGGCCAAGAGCCCAAAGGTGGCATTGCGTTATTGCCGCCGGGCGAGCGCGCCATCGCCACCTGGCTCAACGCGCATGACGGCGCAGCCACGATCGACAAGACCAACGGCACGGCGGTCGCCAAGGTGGCGGCCGATTTCAGCACCAGCATCGAAGCGGAAAACAAGAACCGCTTCTTCCGCCGCAACCTCGGTTTCGCCTTCGCCGGCGTGCTGATGACGGTCGCGGTGATCGCCGGCGTCATCGCCTTCGGCGGCTTGCGCGACGAGGACATCTTCATCATCGCCGGCGTGGGCTTTGCCGGTGTCTGGCTCGGCATGTTCCTGGTGCCGATCGCGCTGGCGGTGTTCTCCGCCAGCACTTTTCAATCGGTCTTCCGCGTGCTGCTGACCCTGGTTGTGCTCGGCATTTTCATGTCGATCGCCGCCCTGGTGCTGCAACGCCTGTTTTCCGCCGGTTTCGACGACGTGTTGCCGGCGGTCGAGTCGTTCGTGGCGAGCCACCCGTTCCCGTTCGCGCTGGTGGCGGCGTTCGCGACACTCAACGGCCTGTTCTTCTATCTGATGCGGGCGCCGACCGCGCTCGGCCGGCCGGTGATGGATCAGCTCGCCGGCTTCAAGCTGTACCTGGAGACGGCGGAATCCGCGCGTCTCAACATGGGTGCGCCGGAAATCACCGCCGAACGCTTCGAGGCGCTGTTGCCCTATGCGGTCGCGCTCAATGTCGAGGAGCCGTGGTCGGAGGCGTTTGCGGCCGCGCTCAAGCGCGCCTATCCGGGCGAGGCCGATCCGATGCACCATTACCAGCCCACCTGGCACAGCGGCGCCTGGTCGGGCGCCAATTTCGGCAGCGCCGTGGCGGCGACGGTGGCGAGCACCAGCAGTGCCCTGTCGAGCGCCGTGCCGGTGTCGTCGGGCTCGTCCGGCTTCTCGTCGGGCGGCGGCGGGTCCGGCGGCGGCGGTGGGGGCGGCGGCGGGGGTGGGTGGTAGCTGCCCTTCGCCCTCCCCTGGAGGGGGAGGCATAGGCGGCCTTCGGCCGCCGTTCTTAACGAAAGAACGCCGATGCGAAGCATCGGCTATGGCCGAAGGCGGGGCGGGGTGGGGTGACCTTCTTTAAAATGTCGTGCTGGACGTGGTCTATGCGGGGCTTTATGGCTCACGCTACGCCGAGACGCGCCTCCTGAAGCGCTTGCGCTAGGAAACTGCGAGGAAGCTCACCCCACCCCGGCGCGCTAACGCGCGCCGACCCTCCCCCTCCAGGGGAGGGTAAGAGAGACGCAATGCCCGATCTCCTGCTCGAACTGTTTTCCGAAGAAATCCCCGCGCGCATGCAGGCGCGCGCCGCCGACGACCTGCGCAAGATGGTCACCGACCGGCTGGTGGCGGCCGGGCTCGTCTACGAGGGCGCCAAGGCCTTTGCGACGCCGCGCCGGCTGGCGCTGACCGTGCACGGCGTGCCGGTGCAGCAGCCGGACCTGAAGGAAGAGCGTAAAGGTCCGAAAGTGGGGGCGCCGGAGCAGGCCATCGCCGGCTTCCTGCGCGCGGCAGGCCTGACCTCGATCGGAGAGGCCAAGGTGCAGGCCGACAAGAAGGGCGACTTCTACGTCGCCGTCACCGAGAAGAAGGGCCGCGCCGCCATCGACGTGATTGCCGAGATCGTGCCCGAGGTGGTGCGCGCGTTCCCGTGGCCGAAGTCGATGCGCTGGGGCAACGGCCGGCTCACCTGGGTGCGGCCGCTGCATTCGATCGTCGCGACCTTCGGGCCGGAAACCGAGGAACCGGACGTGGTGCGCTTCGCGGTTGACGGCGTTGAGGCCGGCAACACGACGCGCGGCCACCGTTTCATGGCGCCCGGTGCGATCAAGGTGAAGCGCTTCGACGACTACGTCGCGAAGCTGCATGACGCCAAGGTGGTGCTGGACCCGGCACGCCGCGCCGACATCATCCGCGCCGACGCCAAAACCCAAGCCTTTGCGCAAGGCTATGAGCTGGTCGAGGACGAAGGCCTGCTGGCGGAAGTGTCGGGGCTGGTGGAATGGCCGGTGACGCTGATGGGCTCGTTCGACGAAGCCTTCCTGACGATCCCGGGCGAAGTGATCCGCGCCACCATCCGCGCCAACCAGAAGTGCTTCGTGCTGCGCGATCCGCAGACCGCCAAGCTGGTCAACAAGTTCATCCTGGTGGCGAACATCGAGGCGACCGACCACGGCGCCGCGATCGTCGCCGGCAACGAGCGCGTCATCCGCGCACGCCTGTCGGACGCCAAGTTCTTCTACGACACCGATTTGAAGACGCGGCTGGAAGACCGGCTGCCGAAGTTTTCGCAGATCGTGTTTCACGAGAAACTGGGCACGCAGGAAGAGCGCATCGCGCGCATCGTCGCGCTCGCCGGCCAGCTTGCGCCGCTCGTTAACGCCGATGTGGCGAAAGCCGAGCGCGCGGCACAATTGTGCAAGGCGGATTTGCTGACCGAAGTCGTCGGCGAATTCCCCGAGCTGCAAGGCCTGATGGGCAAATACTACGCCGAGGCGCAGAACGAGGACGAAGCGGTCGCGCACGCCTGCGAGGACCACTACAAGCCGAAGGG
>CAYJPU010000191.1:0-1534 GCA_964372105.1 uncultured Undibacter sp. | reverse complement strand
GTGAACGCCGACGACAAGGCGGTGCGCGAGAACCGGCTCAAGCTCTTGAACGAGATCCGCGAGGCCACCCGCGCGGTGGCGGACTTCTCGAAGATCGAGGGGTAGCTGCGGTCGTCGTCCCCGCGAAAGCGGGGACCCAGTAACCCCGGCCTGCACATTTCGGAATGACAGGGGTTACTGGATTCCGGCTCTCGCTTTGCTCGGCCGGAATGACTGCCAACAAGGAACTCTTCACCGCCTTTTCCGTTTCATCCCCGCCACCAACAGGGACTCCCCACCATGACCATCGGCATCACGCATTTGCAGCCTATCGTTGCGCTCGTCGCAGGCATTCTCATTCTCGTCATGCCGCGCCTGCTCAACTTCATCGTGGCGGCCTATCTCATCTTCATCGGCATCATGGGCCTGGGAATCATCCGCTAACGACTTTCCGGGGGCTTGCGCCGCCTGCGTCCGGAGTGCTTTTAAGGCCCCACCGGCTTAACCCCGAGACATCGAAGACCCATGGCGAAGAAAAAATCCCTGCGCGTCGCCGCAAAGGCGAAGAAATCCGCTGTTCGCAAGGCTCCGGCCAAGGCGACCCGCAAGGCCAAACCTGCGGCCAAGCCCGCCAAAAAGCCGGTCGCGGCGGCCAAGCCGGCCAAGGGCAAATGGGTCTATTCGTTCGGCGGCGGCCGCGCCGAGGGCAAGCCCGACATGCGCAATCTGCTGGGCGGCAAGGGCGCCGGCCTCGCCGAAATGGCCAGCCTCGGCCTGCCGGTGCCGCCGGGCTTCACCATCACCACCGAGGTCTGCACCTACTACTACGCCAACAAGCAGCAGTACCCGAAGGAGCTGGGCGCCCAGGTCGAGCAGGCGCTGAAACAGGTCGGCAAGATCACCGGCAAGATCTTCGGCGATAAGTCGAACCCGCTGCTGGTGTCGGTGCGCTCCGGTGCGCGCGCCTCGATGCCGGGCATGATGGACACCGTCTTGAACCTCGGCCTCAACGACGAGACCGTGGAAGCGGTGGCGGCGAAGTCCGGCGACCGCCGCTTCGCCTATGACAGCTACCGCCGCTTCATCACCATGTATTCGGACGTGGTGCTGGGGCTCGGCCACGAGCACTTCGAGGAACTGCTCGATCATCACAAGGAACGCCAGGGCTATTCGCTCGACACCGATCTCACCGCCGACGACTGGGCCGACCTGGTGGTGCTCTACAAGAAGCGCGTGCGGGACGAACTCGGGGCTCCGTTCCCGCAGGACCCGCACGAGCAGCTCTGGGGCGCCATCGGCGCCGTGTTCTCATCCTGGATGAACCAGCGCGCCATCACCTATCGCCGCCTGCACGGCATTCCCGAAAGCTGGGGCACCGCGGTCAACGTGCAGGCCATGGTGTTCGGCAACATGGGCGAGACGTCGGCCACCGGCGTCGCCTTCACCCGCAATCCGTCGACCGGCGAGAAGAAGCTGTACGGCGAATTCCTCATCAACGCGCAGGGCGAGGACGTGGTCGCCGGCATCCGCACGCCGCAGGAGATCAGCGAGGAGG
>CAYJPU010000190.1:0-6474 GCA_964372105.1 uncultured Undibacter sp. | reverse complement strand
ACTCCTGACCCCCAGATTCGTAGTCTGGTGCTCTATCCAGCTGAGCTACGGGCGCTGATGCCGCCGCCGCCGGAAAACCGGTGGCGAGACGGGGCATTAGCTATCGTCTTGGCTACCCCTTGGCAAGGGTCGCGAGCGAAATTGCCCCGCCCCTGTCGGACCCCTCGCCGGCACGCCAAAGGGGGTTCGGGACCCCTATCCGGCGGCTCAGGCGCGGGCGCGCTCGCCGCGGCGGGCATCGAGGTCGACCGCCCGGTCGGGAATCGTGATGCTGAAGGTCGCGCCGATGGTGCCCGGCACCAGCCGGATCTCGCCGCCATGGGCACGCACCAGCTCGGCGGCGATGGCGAGGCCGAGGCCGGTGCCGCCGGCGCGGGTCGAGCCCTGGAACGCCTGGAACAGATGGGCGCGCGCCTTCTCCGAGACGCCCAGCCCGGTGTCCGACACCTCGATCACGACCACGCTGCCTTCGCGCCGGCCGGTGATGCGGATCTGATCGCGCGCCGGGTCGCGCGCACCGCGCGCGTCCAGCGCCTGCATCGCGTTGCGCGCCACGTTGACCAGCACGCGGAACATCTGGTCGTGGTCGGCTTCGACCGTCAGGCCGCGCTCGACCGCGACGATCCAGCGGATCGGCACGTCGAGACCGAGGCCGAGTGCCTCGTGCACTTCGTCGATCAGGGGCTCGACGGCAATGGTCTTGCGTTCCGGCGGCGGCTCCTGCGCCGCACCGTAAGACAGCGTCGACTGACAGAACGCGATCGCGCGTTCGAGCGCGCGCATCAGCTTGGGCGCAAACCGTTGCACCTTGGGATCGGGCAACGTCGAAAGCTGATCGGAGAACAGCTGCGCCGACGCCAGCAGATTGCGCAGGTCGTGGTTGATCTTCGACACCGCGAGGCCGAGCGCGGCCAGCCGGCTCTGCTGATGCAGCATCGAAGCCAGTTCGCGCTGCATCGCCGCGAGCTCTTCTTCAGCGGTGCCGATCTCGTCGCGGCGACCGGAGCCGTCGATGACACGCGACGGGTTTTCCGGATCGGCGCGGAACGCGACCATATTCGATGTAATGCGCTCCATCGGCCGCACCAGCAGATAATGCAGCGCGAAGAATACCAGCATCGCGGTGATGCCGGAAATCGCCAGCGACAGCAGCAGGATGTTGACGGAAAAGGTCATCATCGCCTTGCGTAGCGGCGCTTCGTCGAGAATGATCTCGAGGAAATCGCCGCCCATCGGCGCCGGTCCGACCACCCGAATTACATCGTCCGGCTCGTCGAGAAAGAGCACCTCGAAGGCGTCGGTGATGGCGCGCCACCACGGCACGCTGCGCATGTCGATGTCATTCTCTATCTGAGACGGCAGAATCGAGGCCGCGAGCAGCCGCCGCTGCGTCCCCATCTTCATTGCCACCGCGCGCGCGCCAACGCTGTCGAGGATCTGCTTCGCCAGGCTCTCCGGCACCATGCCGCTCGGCGCGGCGTCGAGCACGAGCGCGGCGGTGTGCGCGGCGGCCAGCCGGTCGTTGAGCCAGTTCAAACGGAAATTGGCGATCGACGGCACGTAAATGAGAATTTCCGCGACCATCACGAACAGGACGGTGAGGAACAGCAGTTTTCCGGACAGCCCGAGACGCAGCTTGCGCACCAACGACGGCGCACCCGGCGCCGGGTCTCCGTCCGCTGACTGGGTTTGGCGTTCCAAAGCGTTTCTCAACCGAAGAGTCGCAACCAAGCAATGATGCGCCGCACCCATGGGCGCGTCAAATCTGGCGTAAAAAAGTCGATCGCTGCGCGTTTTCCGATCTCCGACAGCGTCGGATAGGGCAATACGATACCGGTCATCGCGCGGATATTGAGCTTCTGCGCGATCGCCAAGGTCCACATTGAAATCAGTTCTCCGGCCTGCGCGCCGACGATCGTGGCCCCTAAAATCTTACCCTTCTTGTCGGTGATGACCTTGATGTGCCCGTGCGTCGTACGCTCGGTCTGCGCGCGATCGTTGTCGTGGTACGGCCAGCGCAGGATGCGGAACTTGATGCGGCGCTGACGCGCCTGCGCTTCGGTGAGCCCGGTCTGCGCCAATTCCGGGTCGGTGTAGGTCACCCACGGCACGGCGCTGTTGTCGACGCGCACCGGCAACCTGAACAGTGCGTTCCGGATCACCAGCCCGGCGTGATAATTGGCGGCGTGCGTGAACTGCATTTGCCCGGCCGCGACGTCGCCGATGGCGTAGACTCGGCGGTTCGACGTTTTCAGCTTCTTGTTCACCGCGATGCCGAAGCGGTCGTATTTGATGCGGGCCGCTTCAAGTCCGAGGTTATCGACGGTAGCTTTGCGTCCGGCCGCCAGCAGCAGATGGCTGCCTTCGATCATCTCCTGACGGCCATCGGCTTCGATGGTGACCGCCACCGACGCGCGGACGTATGAAACGTGCGCGATGTTGACTCCAGTCCGGATGACGATGCCTTCGCGCTCGAGTTGAGCCAGCACGACGCCGGCGCAGTCCGGGTCGTCCTTGGCCAGCGGCTGCCCCGCTTCAAGCACGGTGACCGCGCTGCCGAATCGGCGGAACGCTTGCGCCATTTCCAGACCGACGGGACCTGCGCCGATGACGATAAGACGCGGAGGCAACTCCTTGAGATCAAAAATCGTTTCGTTGGTAAAATAAGGACCGTCTTCTAGGCCGGGAAGCGCCGGCACCGAAGGCTTCGAGCCGGTCGCGATCACGAAGCGCCGCGCGCGGATTTCGTATTGCTCACCGACCGAGACGGTGCGGCCATCCTTGAACTTGGCGTGGCCCTTGATGACACGCACGCCAAGGCCGGTGAAGCGCTCGGCCGAGTCGGTCGGCGCGATCGCAGCGATCACGTCGTGGACGTGCTTGTGCACGGCGGCGAAGTCGATATCGACGCTCAGCGGCTTGATGCCGAAGACCTGCGAATGGCGCGCGAGCTCGGCGTGCTTGGCCGCCGCCAGCAGCGCCTTCGAGGGGACGCAGCCGGTGTTGAGGCAATCACCGCCCATTTCATGACTCTCGGTCATGACGACCGAAACGCCGAACGCGGCCGCGGCGGCCGCGACCGAGAGGCCGCCCGCGCCGGCGCCGATCACACAGATGTCTGGGGTGAGAACTTCCGCCATATCCTTCAGCGCGATGCCCTTCGCTCGTCCGCGCTTACACTAGCGCAAAAATCATTTGGCCGCCCGCGCGCGGCCGCGCACGCGCTTCACCAGCACCGGCACCAGCGCCAGCAGCCCGAGCGCCACGAGCGCACCGAGCAATTCGGGCGTCAGCACGTCGCGCGGGTCGAAGGCCAGGCGGCAGTCGGCGCGGCCGGCGGCCAGGCAACCGTCGAAGGTCTTCTTCTGCGCCATGATGACGCTGTCGAGCCCGGTGCCGGCCAGGGCATAGACGAACGAGGCCGGGATGACGCCCAGCGCGGTCGCGGCCACGAAGGGCCCGAGCCGCACGCCGGCGAAGGCCGGCACCAGATTGACCAGGAAGAACGGAAAGGCCGGCACCAGCCGCAGGAACAAGAGATAATTGAAGGCGTCGGCGCGGAAGCCCTCCGCCAGGAGGCGGGCCCGGGGCCCGGCGCGCCGCAGCAGCGGCTCGCCCAGGGCCGTACGGGCCACCAGGAAGATGACGGTCGCGCCGATCGTCGCCCCGATCACCGCCACCGTGCCGCCCAGCATCAGGCCGAACAGGAAGCCGCCGATGACCGTCAGGATGGTCGCCCCCGGCAACGACAGGGCTACCGTGCCGATATAGAGCCCGAGATAGGCCAGCACCGCGAGCGTGCCGTGGGCGGTCACGAAGGCGTCTATTTCGGCCCGGTGGCGCAGCAGCGCCTCGAGCGACAGTTCGCCCCGGCCGAGCGCCCAAGTGGCGGCCAGCGCCAGCGCCACGACCGCCGCCAAAAGGAGCAGCCGTCGGGTCAGGCCGGACGGCGTGTCGGCGGCGGGGGAACCAGGCATCTGCACTCTATACACGAGCCCGGCGCCGAAACGCGCCCGCCTCACCACCTTGTGAGCCATTGTGACCGTCAAAAAGCCCGGTCGTACCAAGACCTTGCGACGTTGGCACGACTCACATTGACGCCTGCGGCCCCCTCCCTTATAAGCCGCGCAAAATCGTGTGCCGGCTCGAACCCAGTTCGGACTTCATGGCGGCTTTTGGGGGCCTCTGGCCACCCCGTCACGGCGCGACCAGCGGAGATCTTGATCGTGAAGCGGACCTATCAACCGAGCAAGCTTGTGCGCAAGCGCCGTCACGGGTACCGCGCGCGGATGGCGACCAAAGGCGGCCGCAAGGTTGTGCAGGCCCGGCGCGCGCGCGGTCGCAAGCGGCTTTCGGCCTAACGGCGGTGCCTTTCAAGCCCGCGCATTGCTTCCAATGGAACGATTGAGGCAACGGGCGGACTTTCTGGCAGCGGCGACCGGGATCAAGGCGCCGGCCACCGCGTTCGTGCTGCAGGCGCGCAAGCGGGCCGACAAAGGACCGGTCCGTTTTGGCTTTACCGTCTCCAAGAAAGTCGGCAACGCCGTCGAACGCAACCGGGTCAGACGCCGTTTGCGCGAGATCGTGCGGCTGGCCGAACCGACCCGGTTACAGACCGGACACGACTACGTGCTAATCGGCCGGCGCGCGGCCCTCACTGTGCCGTTCGCCCGGATCGCACAAGACTTCGAGGGGGCGCTGCGGAGAGTGCATAAGGGGCGCGCAGCGGCAACACGGGATACCGATGACCGACAGTAAAAACACCATTCTCGCCATTGCGCTCTCGGCCCTTGTGCTGATCGGCTGGCAGTATTTCTTCGCCCTGCCGCAGGAAAAAGCGCGGCAGGAACAGCTCCAGCAGCAGCAACAGCTCAAGCAGACCGCGCAGCAGCCCGGCCAGCAGGCACCGGCGCAAGGCGGCACCCAAGGCGCCCCTCAAGCCGTGCCGCAGGGCGCGGCACCGCAGGTGCCGGGCACGCTTGGCGCCCCCTCCGCCTCTGTCAGCCGCGCCGATGCGCTCGCCGCCTCGCCGCGCGTGCCGATCAAGACCGGCAGCCTGGAGGGCTCGATCGCGCTCAAGGGCGGCCGCATCGACGACCTGGCGCTGATCAAGTTCCGCGAGACCGTCGATCCGAAGTCGCCGCCGATCTTCCTGCTGTCGCCGTCCGGCACCGCCGACCCGTTCTATGCCGAATTCGGCTGGGCCAACGCCGCCGGCGTCAGCCTGATGCTGCCGGGCGCCAACACGGTGTGGAAGCAAGTCGGCTCCGGCACGCTGACCGTCACCAATCCGGTGACGCTGAGCTACGACAACGGCGCGGGCCTCGAATTCCGCCGCACCATCGCGGTCGACGACAAATACGTGTTCACCCTCAAGGACGAGGTGGTGAACAAGGGCACGGCGCCGGTGTCGCTGTTTCCCTACGGCCTGATCTCGCGTCACGGCACGCCGCACACGCTCGGCTACTACATCCTGCACGAAGGCCTGATCGGCGTGCTCGGCGACAAGGGCCTGCAGGAATACACCTACGGCTCCGTCGACGACAAAAAGACCGTCAACTTCGACGTCACCAACGGCTGGCTCGGCATCACCGACAAATACTGGGCCGCCACGCTGCTGCCGGACACCAACGCGCACCTGAAGGCGCGCTTCTCGACCGGCATGCTCGGGACCCTGAAGACCTATCAGGCCGACTACCTGCTCGACGGCGTCACCATCGCGCCGGGCGCGACCGGCACGGCCGACGCGCGGCTGTTCGCAGGCGCCAAGGAAGTGCAGGTCATCAACGATTACGAGAAGCGGCTCAACCTCAACCGCTTCGACCTGATGATCGACTGGGGCTGGTTCTACTTCATCACCAAGCCGCTGTTCATGGCGATCGACTGGCTCTACCGCCTGGTCGGCAACTTCGGCGTCGCCATCCTGCTGGTGACGGTGCTGATCAAGATCGCCTTCTTCCCGCTCGCCAACAAGTCCTACGCCTCGATGGCGAAGATGAAGGCGGTGCAGCCGCAGATGTTGGCGCTGCGCGCGCGCTATCCCGACGACAAGGTGAAGCAGCAGCAAGAGCTGATGGAGCTGTACAAGAAGGAGAAGATCAATCCGCTGGCCGGCTGTCTGCCGATCGCGGTGCAGATCCCGGTGTTCTTCTCGCTCTACAAGGTGCTGTTCGTCACGCTCGAAATGCGGCACGCGCCGTTCTTCGGCTGGATCAAGGACCTGTCGGCGCCGGATCCGACCAACCTGTTCAACCTGTTCGGCCTGCTGCCCTTCGATCCGAGCATTCTTCCGGTGGTCGGTCCCTTCCTGCATCTCGGCATCTGGCCGTTGATCATGGGCGTGACCATGTGGTTGCAGATGAAGCTCAACCCCACGCCGCCCGATCCGACGCAGGCGATGATCTTCAACTGGATGCCGCTGATCTTCACCTTCATGCTGGCGACCTTCCCGGCCGGCCTCGTGATCTACTGGGC
>CAYJPU010000189.1:0-6478 GCA_964372105.1 uncultured Undibacter sp. | reverse complement strand
GCATGTTCGGGCTGGAATACATGTTCCTGATCGGCGTGCGCATCCTGTCCGGCACCGTGACGGCGCGGCAGGCGGGCGAGGCCTTCGCGCGGCTTGCCGACGCCATCATCCGCGACGTGCACCATGCGGTCTCCGAAAACTTTGCCGGCACCTACGGCCATCTGCGCAACGAAGAGAACGCCGTGCTGGCGATGGGCAAGCTCGGCGGCTACGAGATGACGGCGACGTCCGACCTCGACCTGATTTTGATCTATGATTTCGACCAGTCGGCGCCGGAATCCGACGGCGCCCGCACGCTCTACGGCGGGCAGTATTTCGCGCGGCTGACGCAGCGCCTGATCAACGCGCTGACCGCGCAGACCAACTACGGCGCGCTCTATCAGGTCGACATGCGGCTGCGGCCGTCCGGCCAATCGGGGCCGCTGGCGACCCAGATCGACGGCTTCGTCAACTATCAGGACACCGAGGCCTGGACCTGGGAACACATGGCGCTGACGCGCGCGCGCGTGGTGTCGGCCTCGCCCGCGTTCGCCGCGCGCGTGCAGCACGTCATCCAGGACATCCTGCGGCGGCCGCGCGACGCCGAATTGATCGCCGGCGACGTGGTGGAGATGCGCGGCGCCATCGCCAAGGAGAAAGGCGACGCCGAACGCTGGGATATCAAATACGCCGCCGGCGGCCTGGTCGATATCGAGTTCATCGCCCAGTACCTGCAGCTCGTTCATGCACACGAACAGCCGGACATCCTCGACACCTCGACGGCGCGCGTGCTGGACAAGGCCTGGGCCTTGCGGCTGCTGGCGGTGGAAGACGCGGAAATCCTGCGGCCGGCGGTGCAGCTCTATCAGGACCTGACGCAGATCCTGCGGCTCTGCCTGCCCGGCGCCTTCGATCCGAAGACCGCCGGTCCCGGGCTGCTGCGCCTCTTGGCGCGCGCCGCCGACGTGCCGGACTTCGCCACGCTCGACGCGACCGTGACCGATACGCAGGCCAAGGTGCGCGAAAGCTTCGTGCGGATTTTGGGCAAGGCGCCGTAGTACTGGCGACGGCCTCTCAATTCCCTCCCCCTGAAAGGGGGAGGGTTAGGGAGGGGGTCTTTACTTGAGGGGGTCTTTACTTAAAGAAAGTGACCCCCACCCGGATCGCTTCGCGATCCGACCTCCCCCTTGCAGGGGGAGGCAAGAAAGAAGTTACGCCGCTTCTTCCTTCGGCAGCGGGCATTGCGGTTCGAGCGGCAGGCGCACCACCACCATCGTGCCTTTGCCGAGCGTCGAGCGGATGCGCATGCGGCCGCCGTGCAGTTCCACCAGCGACTTGGAGATCGCGAGGCCCAGCCCCGAGCCCTGATGGCTCTTGGTGAGCTGGCTTTCGACCTGCTCGAACGGCCGGCCGAGCCTGGCCAGCGCGTCCTTGGCGATGCCGATGCCGGTGTCGGCGATGCCGAGCACGATGCAGTGGTCGGTTGCCCGCCCGCGCACGGTGACGCGGCCGCCGGCCGGCGTGAACTTGACGGCGTTCGACAACAGATTGAGCGCGATCTGCTTGAGGGCGCGGCGGTCGGCGCGCAGTTGCAGCTCGGGCGATATCTTGGAGCTGAGCTGCAGCTCCTTGTCCTGGGCGCGGGCGGCGACGACGCGCATGGCTTCGCCGAGCAGCGGATCGAGCGCGAGGTCCTCGAATTCGAGCCGGATGCGGCCGGCTTCGATCTTGGACATGTCGAGGATGTCGTTGATGACGTCGAGCAGATACTGGCCGCTGCCGCGGATGTCGCCGCAGTATTCCTGATACTTGTCGGCCCCGAGCGGGCCGAACATGCCCGACTCCATGATTTCGGAGAAGCCGATGATGGCGTTGAGCGGCGTGCGCAGCTCGTGGCTCATGTTGGCGAGGAACTTCGATTTCGCCTGGTTGGCCTCTTCGGCGCGGGTCTTCTCGGCGGCGTATTGCTCGGCCAACTCGGCTGAACGCTGCTGCGAGGCGCGCAGGTCGGCGACCGTCGCCATCAGCTGCTTCTCGCCGTGGATCAGCTTTCCCTCGTGGGTCTTGAGCGCGGTGATGTCGGTGCCGACCGAGACGTAGCCGCCGTCCTTGGTACGGCGCTCGCTGATGTGCAGCCAGCGGCCGTCCTCCAGTTGCGCCTCGAAGGTGCGCGCGCCCGGCGCGGTGGTGGTGCCGGCGACGATCTTGTTGCGCACCACCGGCTGGCTGCCGGCGGCGACCACGGATTCATACGACGCGCCGACGGTGATGGCCTCGTCGGGCAGGTTATGCAGGTCCTGGAAGTTGGAATTGCACAACACCAGGCGGTTGTCGGCGTCCCACAGCACAAAGGCTTCGGGAATGGTCTCGATGGCGTCGCGCAAGCGCATGTCGGCGGCGACGGTCTTCTCCACGAGGCTCTTCTGCTCGGTGATGTCGACGGCGATGCCGATCAGGTGCAGGCCGGGCTCGCCGGCCTGCCGCACCAGCTCGCAGCGCACGCGCAGCCAGATCCAATGGCCGTCGGCGTGGTGCATGCGGAAAGCATGGTCGATCGCCGTCATCTTGGCTTCGGCGAGCTCGGTGGCGAGGTCGTAGAGCTGGACGTCGTCGGGGTGGACGCGCCCGCTGACCTCGCCAAACGACAGCAGGTCGTCCTTCGACTCCAGCCCGAGGATGTCGAACATCGACTGCGACCAGTAGATGCGGCCGCGCGCCAGGTCCCAATCCCACAGGCCGCAGCGGCCGCGGTTGAGCGCCGTGTCGATGCGGGTGCGGACCGTCTCGTAGATCGTGTCGGCCTCGCGGGCCCGCGTCGCCTGCCAGTGGAAGGCGAAGCCGAGAATGAGCACGACGAAGCCGGTGGTGGCCGACAGCGTGATGGTCAACGTGGTGAGCGAGCGCCAGTTGGCCAGCGCGCCGGCGCGCGGCTGCACCACGGCCAGTTGCCCGAACGGGGCTTTGAGCATGCGCACGGTCGCGAGCGTCTGGGTCTCGTCGGGCAGGGTGATTTCGAGCACGCCCGCGCCGGCGCCGAAGGTCGTGAGCGGCTGCGTCGGCCCGAGCAGGTCGATCAGCCGGCGGCCGATCGAGCCATCGGTGGACGGCACGGCGGCGACGACGACGCCTTCGGTATTGGTCAACAGAAAGTGACGGTCGGACGAGGGGGCCCAGGCCGGCAAAGTGGCGGCGAGCACCTCCTGCGGTTTCATCACCGCATCGGTCGGCTGCTTGAGCGGCTGGGTGAGACGTTCGGCGGCGAGATCGGCCAGCGCGTCGAGTGTCGCGGTGCTGTTGCCGATGGTCTGGCGGCGCTGGTCGAGAACCTGCACGACCGCGCCGACGCAGATGGTGACGAGGAAGGCGATGATGAGAACCGGAACCGCGCGCCGGAGCAGAGGCTCGGCCGTCAGCAGCCGTCGATAGGCCGGCTTGGCAATCGACTGCGCCAGGCCTTTGATCGAATCCGGATGTGCGGACGCACCCGCCATTTCGGCGCGCGCCATGTAGGCCCCCATTCGGAATTTCCCCTGCCGACTTGATTACGGAAGGATGTGCCGCATCTCCCCGAATCAGTGTCGATTGGAATCGATGAGCGCTGATTTGTCGAGAGTCCGAAGAGTCAATTCTTTAAAATTCGTTACACACAAAAAATACAAGAACGCCAAGCGCTAAGCGCCAGCCCGCAGCCGTCGGCGCCGGCTCAGCGCGCCGCCAAGCGCGCTGAAAATACCTCCAAGTTTCAAGGGGCTGCGAGCGCGCGGTCGACGATGTCGGCAAGGTCGCGCGACAGCGGCCCGGCGTCTTTCACGCGCTGGAGCGCTGCCTCGGCCTTGGCGCGGCGGCCTGCTTCGAGCGTGCGCCAAGTGCGGAAGGCGGTGGCGAGCCGCGCCGACACCTGCGGGTTCTTCGGGTCGAGCGCCAGCAGCATCTCGGCGATGAAATCGTAGCCGGCGCCGTCGGCGCGGTTGAACTGCGTGGGGTTGCCTTGGGCGAAAGCGCCGATCAGCGCCCGCACGCGGTTCGGATTGCCGAGCGAAAAGGCTTCGTGCCTGGTCAGCGCGCGCACCTTGTCGAGCGTGTCCAGGTGCGGCGTCATGGCCTGCAGCGAGAACCACTTGTCGATCACCAGCGGGTCGCCGGCGTAGCGCTGATAGAAATCGGCCAGCGCGCGTTCGCGCTCCGGGCCGTGGTGCAGCGACAGGGTGCCGAGCGCCGCCATGCGGTTGGTCATGTTGTCGGCGGCGTCGTATTGCCGCGCGGCGCGGGCGATTTCGTGGCTTGAGCCGGGCGCGGCCATCAGGTCGAGCGCGACGTTGCACAGCGCGCGGCGGCCGGCGCTGGTGGCGTCGGGCGTGTAGCCGCCGTGCACAGTCATGCGGTCGTAGAGCGTCGACAAAGCCGGGCCGAGCCGGCCGCCGATCTCGACGCGCAGCGCGCTGCGGGCGCGGAAGATCGCATCCGGGTCGATGTCGCGGCCGATTTCGCGCGCGATGTCGCCTTCGCCGGGCGGCACCAGCGCCAGCGCCACGAAGGCGGGCTCCAGCGCCGTGTCCTCGATGATGTTGGCGAGCGCGATGGTCAACTTGTCGTCGTGGCGCGGCGGCTGGCCGGCGCGCAGCGCCGCGACGTTGTCGATCAAAAGCCGCATCGCGGTGGTCTGCAGCGCCTGCCAGCGGTTGAACGGATCGCTGTCATGGGCTGCCAGAAAAGCGAGGTCGTCGCCGGAAAGATCGCTGACGAGCTTGATCGGCGCCGAGAAGCCGCGGTTGATCGAGAGCACGGGACGGGCGGCGATGCCGGTGAACTCAAACGTCTGCGCCGGCTCGCCCAGCACCAGCACGCCGTCTTGCACCGCTTTGCCGTTCGCCAAGGTCAGCGGCAGGTCGCGGCCGTCGCTGCCGACCAGCCCGGTCACCAGCGGAATGACCATGGGTTCCTTGACCGGCTGGCCCGGCGTCGGCGCCAGCGTCTGCCTGGCGTCGAGCGTGTAGGTCTTGCGCGCGGCGTCGTAGCGGCCGCTCACCGTCACTTCCGGCGTGCCGGCCTGGCTGTACCAGCGCATGAACTGCGTCAGGTCGCGCCCGCCCGCCTCGGCAAAGCAGGCGATGAACTGCTCGATGGTGGCGGCCTCGCCGTCGTGACGCTGGAAATACAGGTCCATGCCGGCGCGGAACTTGTCCTTGCCGATCAGTGTCTGCACCATGCGCACGACTTCCGCGCCCTTCTCGTAGACGGTGCTGGTGTAGAAGTTGTTGATCTCCTTGTAGGCCTCGGGCCGCACCGGATGCGCCAGGGGGCCTGCGTCCTCCACGAACTGCGCCGCGCGCAGGTTACGCACGTCGGCGATGCGCTTCACCGGCCGCGAGCGTATGTCGGAGGAGAACTCCTGGTCGCGGAAGACGGTGAGGCCTTCCTTCAGGCAGAGCTGGAACCAGTCGCGGCAGGTGATGCGGTTGCCGGTCCAGTTGTGGAAGTATTCGTGGGCGATGATGGCTTCGATATGGGCAAAGTCGGCGTCGGTCGCGGTGTCGGGCGTCGCCAGCACGTATTTGTCGTTGAAGACGTTGAGGCCCTTGTTCTCCATCGCGCCCATGTTGAAGTCGGACACGGCGACGATCATGAAGATGTCGAGGTCGTATTCACGGCCGAAGGCCTGCTCGTCCCAGTGCATCGAGCGCTTGAGCGAATCCATGGCGTAGGCGCAACGGTCCTGCTTGCCGTGCTCGACATAGATGCGCAGCGTGACGTCGCGGCCGGACATGGTGCGGAATTTGTCTTCGACGCAGGCGAGGTCGCCGCCGACCAGCGCGAACAGGTAAGACGGCTTCGGATGCGGATCGTGCCAGACCGCGAAGTGCCGGCCGTCGGGCAGCGCGCCGCTGCCGGTGAGGTTGCCGTTCGCCAGCAGCACCGGCGCTTCGCCTTTGTCGGCTTCGATGCGCGTGGTGTAGACGGCCATCACGTCCGGGCGGTCGGGGAAGTAGGTGATGCGGCGAAAGCCTTCGGCCTCGCACTGCGTGCAATAGGTTCCGCTGGAACGGTACAAGCCGGAAAGCTGCGTGTTGGCGCTGGGGTCGACCAGCGTCTCGATCTCGAGCGTGAACGGCCCGTTCGGCGGCTGCGGGATGGTGAGCTGGTTCGGCGAGGCGACGTAGCTCGCCGCCGGCAGCGCCGCGCCGTCGAGCTTGAGCGATACCAATGACAACTCGTCGCCGTCCAGCACCAAGGGCGCCGACGCGGAGGCCGGATTGGGCTTGAGCGTGAGCGTGGCCCGTACCTTCGTTTGGGTGGCGTGGAGCGAGACGTCGAGCTGGACGGTCTCCACCAGCCAGGCGGGCGGCAGGTAGTCCTTGAGGCGGATCGGCTGGGCAATGTCTGTGCGCATGCGTTTGATCTAAAGTGTCCGGCCGGGGATTGGAAGGATCAAAGACGGCGCCGGGTTCCGGCCTTCGGCCGGCCCCGGAATGACAACTATTTGGCCGGCTCGGCGTGGCCG
>CAYJPU010000188.1:0-6511 GCA_964372105.1 uncultured Undibacter sp. | reverse complement strand
CGGCGTCCTTCGCCGGCGTTTCGGTCTTCACAACGTCGACCTTCGCCGCCTCGGCCTTCGGCGCCACCTTCACCACCTCGGCCTTCGGCACGTCGGCCTTGGGCGTCGCGGCGTGGCCCGGCACCTTGAGCGGCTGGGCCGCGAGCAGCGTCCCGAAGGCCGCCTTGGCGTCCGGGTCGAAGCCGCCGCACGACTTCTCGAAGGCTTCGACGTCGCGCCGCACCAGCATGCGCCGGGTGGCGGCGTCGATCTTCTTGTCGATCATCGCGATGATGTTGGCGCGCAGCTGTTGGCACTGCGTGTCGGGCGAGAAATTGGCCTGGTAGACCGAATAGGCGCTGCCGAGCGCGACCGGGATCGCCAGCAGCGAGCCGGCCATCTGCAGCAAGGTGACGAAACGCGCCGACCGCGGCGCCGGCACGTGGCCATGCACGCCGTCGCGGCGCGGCGACAACGGGTCGTGCACCCCCGGGGTAT
This sequence comes from uncultured Undibacter sp., assembly GCA_964372105.1. Lineage (GTDB taxonomy): Bacteria > Pseudomonadota > Alphaproteobacteria > Rhizobiales > Xanthobacteraceae > Pseudolabrys. The sequence goes on along the minus strand of CAYJPU010000188.1, from coordinate 6,034 downwards.
GTATGGGATCGCGGGACGCCACCAACATGGGAGGAAAGCCTCGGGCTAAAAAAGAAGTCGCTGACGGTCAGTCACGAAAGTATCGGGGAGAATTTGGGCCCGGATTGCGGCGCAATCGGGGAATTCACGTTTCCCGGTCTGACGACAGCGTTAATACGCAGCCTTTCTCAGCCGGTGCGGCGCAAAAGCGACACGTAGAACCCGTCGGTGTCGGTGGTGCGCGGCGTCATCAGGATGCCCTCATCCGACAGGCGCGCGGCCTTGCCGAACATGAAGGCGCGCTCGCCCAGCGCGCCGGCGACGTCGGCCGGCGGGGTGAGCACAAAGCCCGGCTGGCGGGCGAGGAAGGCCCGCACCTGGGCGCCGTTCTCCTGGTCCAGCACCGAGCAGGTGACGTAGGCGATACGGCCGCCGGCCTTCACCAGCGGCACCGCGCGGTCAAGGATTTCGGCCTGTTCCTTGGCGCGCTGTTCGAGCGCGCCCGGCCGCATCCGCCACTTGGCGTCCGGGTTGCGGCGCCAGGCGCCGGTGCCGGTGCACGGCGCGTCGATCAGCACCAGGTCGATCTTGCCTTTGAGGTCGTCGATCTCGCCGCCGATCGACTTCGGATTGCGCACCTGGACGTTGCGCGCGCCGGAACGCTTGAGCCGGTCGTGGATCGGCGCCAGCCGGCGCTTGTCGTCGTCGGTGGCGAAGATCTGTCCCTTGTTCTGCATCATCGCGGCGAGCGCGAGCGTCTTGCCGCCGGCGCCGGCGCAGAGATCGAGCACCTGCTCGCCAGGCTTGGCGCCGGCAAACAGCGCCGCCAGTTGCGAGCCTTCGTCCTGCACCTCGATCATGCCTTTGAGGAAGGCCGGCTCGGCATGGATCGGCGGACTCTTGGCCTCGGCCGACAAACGGACACGCAGGCCCCACGGCGACCAGCGCGTCACCTCCGGGGAAAGATCGGACAGCATCGCGGCGGCATCGTCGCGCGAGGCTTTCAGCGTGTTGACGCGCAGGTCGAGCGGCGCGCGCGCGGCCAGCGCCGCGCCTTCTTCCGCCCGGTCGTCGCCGAACGAGCGCGCGAAGTGCGCGTCCAGCCATTCCGGATAATCGCCGGCGACGTGCGCCGGCGCGCCGCTGACATCGGCGACCTCCAGGCGCTGGCGCTCGTCGTCGGTGAGCGCGGCGGGCGCGTATTGCGAGCCGTCGCACAATTTGGCGATGGCGTCGGCGTCGAGCGCGCGTTCGCGCTTGAGCATGCCGAGCGCAATCGCGCGCGGGCTGTCGGCGCCCATGACATAGGCGCTCGACGCGCGCCGGCGCAGCGCGTCGTAGACGAGCCCGGCAATGGCCGCGCGATCGCCGGAGCCGGCGAAGCGATGCGCCAGCCCCCAGCTCTTGAGCGCGTCGGCGGCAGGACGACGGTCGCGCTCGAGCGCGTCGATGACTTCGATAGCGGCCGCAAGCCGCGCTGCAGGGGTCATGGCAATCCAGACAAAATACGTACGATGAAGATCAGCCACATCAGCATCAGCACCAGCAGGCCGAGGCCGAACACGCCGCCGCGGAGCGGCAGCCGGTTGCTGGTGACGTGGACGTAGGCATGAGCGAGACGCAGTGCCACGAAGATCCAGGCCATCACCACGAACAGAAAATCCGCGTGGCGCGTCATGATCGCAAGGATCGTCAGGACATAGAACAGAACCGGCGCTTCAAGCTGGTTATGCGCGGCGTTGGCCACTTGCAGCACGTGCGGCGGCCAGTTCGGCTGGCGCAACGCGACGTCGCGCGGATGCACCGCGCCGCTACGGACCAGGGTGACGCGGTGATAGGCCATCCAGCAGAACAGGCCGAGCGTGAGCACGACCAGGACAAAAACGGGTAGCAGTACGGTTGGCAGCGTCATGATCGGGTTCCGGGGTTCGAGCGGCGGCCGCTGCGGCCATGCTCATAGCACGGTCCGCGCAGGGTGAAAGGCTTGGTTTGAACCGGCCGGGCCATCCGGCACACTCACCAAGGAACCCCGCCCCGCCACAGTGACCAACACCATGACCTACGTCCTCGCCTTCCTCGCCGCCGTCGCCGGCACTGTCGCCGGCTTCTTCCTCGCATCCGCGCTGGGCAGCGTGCTTGCGCCGGCGCTCGGCATATCGAACTTTGAAGGCGCCGCCGGCTATTTCGCGGTGTTCGTGGTCGGTCCGGTCGGCGGCCTGATCGGGCTCGTGCTCGGCCTCTGGCTGGTACTCCGCTACAAGGGCGGCTACCGCACTTTTTCCGCCATCGCGGGCCGCAGCGCGCTCATCGTCGTCGCCATCGCGGTGGTCGCCGCGGCCGGCGTGCAGCTTCGGCTCGCCACCTTGGAGAGTTTCAGCAACGGGCCGTCGCCGCAGATGGAGTTCGAAATCCGCCTGCCCGCGCACGCCGTCATCACCAGCAAACAAGGGCTCGACGTCGAGATGCAGGCCGGCTCGCAACGCAGCGGCGGCCTGTTGCGCGACGAATGGTTGCGCCAGGACGGCGACCGGCCGGTGGTCGTCGGTTTCGTGCCGCTCTACACGCGCACGTCGCAGCGCATGCTGGTGGTGTCGCGGCCCGGCGAGCCGAAACTGCTGTTCAACATCAAGCTCGCGGCAACACCGGCCGCGTCGGGAAGCTACGGCGACTGGCAGCGCGTCGATTTTCTCGACGACATGAAAGCGGATTCCTCGCCGCGCCGCCCCGGCAGCGCCGAGAACTTCGAAATCCGCTACCGCGTGCCGGACTGGACGAAGCCTTAGCCGCTCACACCCGGGTCGGATAGTTCGGGCTTTCGCGCGTGATCGTCACGTCGTGCACGTGGCTCTCGCGCAAGCCGGCGCCGGTGATGCGCACGAACTCGGCCTTGGCGTGCATCTCGGGGATGTCCTTGGCGCCGACATAGCCCATGGCGGCGCGCAGGCCGCCGGCGAGCTGGTGCAGCACGGTCCCGGCCGTGCCCTTGTACGGCACCTGGCCCTCGACGCCTTCCGGCACCAGCTTCAGCGAGTCCTTGATGTCCTGCTGGAAGTAGCGGTCGGCCGAGCCGCGCGACATCGCGCCGACCGAGCCCATGCCGCGATAGGTCTTGTACGAGCGGCCCTGATACAGGAACACCTCGCCCGGCGTCTCGTCGGTGCCGGCCAAGAGCGAGCCGACCATCGCGACGTCCGCGCCGGCCGAGATCGCCTTGGCGAGGTCGCCGGAATACTTGATGCCGCCGTCGGCCACCACCGGCGTGCCGGTCTTCTGCGCGGCCTCGACGCAATCCATGATCGCGGTCAGTTGCGGCACGCCGACGCCCGCGACAATTCGGGTCGTGCAGATCGAGCCCGGGCCGATGCCGACCTTGATGGCGTCGGCGCCGCAGTCGATCAGCGCCTTGGCGCCTTCGGCGGTCGCGACGTTGCCGGCCACCACCTGCACGGCGTTCGACAGTTTCTTGATGCGCAGCACGGCGTCGAGCACGTACTGCGAATGGCCGTGCGCGGTGTCGACCACGACGAGGTCGACGCCGGCGGCGATCAGCGCCTCGGTGCGCGCGAAGCCCTTGTCGCCGACGGTGGTCGCGGCCGCGACCCGCAGACGGCCCTGCTCGTCCTTGCAGGCGTTCGGATTGGCGACCGCCTTTTCCATGTCCTTGACGGTGATCAGGCCGACGCAGCGATACTGGTCGTCGACCACCAACAGCTTCTCGATGCGGTGCTGGTGCAGCAGGCGCTTGGCCTCGTTCTGGCTCACGCCTTCACGCACCGTGACGAGCTTGTCCTTGGTCATCAGTTCGGCGACGCGCTGTTCGGGATCGGTGGCGAAGCGCACGTCGCGGTTGGTCAGGATGCCGACCAGCTTGCCCGGCCTGCTGCCGGTGGCGTGCTCGACCACCGGAATGCCGGAGATGCGGTTGGCCTTCATCAGGTCGAGCGCTTCGTGCAGGGGCGCGGTCGGCTCGATGGTGAGCGGGTTCACGACCATGCCGCTCTCGAATTTCTTGACCTGGCGGACCTGCGCCGCCTGCTCCTCGGGCTCCATGTTGCGGTGGAGCACGCCCATGCCGCCGGCCTGCGCCATGGCGATCGCCATCTGGCTCTCGGTCACCGTGTCCATGGCCGAGGCGATGATCGGCAGATTGACCGAAATCGAGCGGGTGATGCGCGAGCGGAGGTCGACATCGGCCGGCATCACCACCGACAGGCCGGGCCTGATCAGCACGTCGTCGAACGTCAGGGCTTCGCGCGGGCTTGAATTGTTTCTTGCGGCCATCGCCAACTCCGTCACACCCGAAAAGGGAAAAAGGCCTGCCGCCGGCTGAAAAGATGCCTGGTGCGAGGAGGTCCTCGCCGCGTCACGGCCCGCTTTTGGGTTGGCTGGGGTCGGTAGCACGGTCGCCCCGCGATTCCTAGCGCGGATTGTGCCGGCGGACCGGCGTGCCGCAGCTAGCGGGGGACAACGCGATCCCAGGGCGTTTCGGGCGCGAAACGGTCCGCGATGAAGTCGATGAACGCGCGTACCTTCGCCGCCGGGTGCCGGTCCGGCAGGTAGACGGCATAGATGCCCTCGATCGCGATGGTGGGCTGGTCCAGCGTCAGTGCGACCAGCGTGCCGGCGCGCAGGTCGCTGGCGACGTAGAAAGTCGGTTGGTAGATGATCCCCTGCCCCGCCAGCGCGGCCATCCGCAGGGCGTCGCCGTTGTTCGAGCGCAGATTGCCAGACACGGCGACGCTCACGTCGGCGCGCGCGCCGAAGGCCCAGCGGTCGGCGCCGACGAGGCGCGACAAGGTGTAACCGAGGCAATTGTGGCCGACGAGTTCCGCCACCGTCCGCGGCGTGCCGTGCTCGCGCAAATAGGACGGTGCGGCGCAGACCACGTTGGTGCATGGCGCGAGCCGGCGCGCGATCAGGCTTGAATCGGCCAGGCTGCCGATGCGGATCGTCAGGTCCCAGCCCTCTTCGGCGAGGTCGACCAAGCGGTCATTGAGACCCAGTTCGACCGAGACCTGCGGATAGCGCCGCGCGAACTCCGCCAGGAGCGGCGCAATATGCCCCACGCCGAAGGCCACCGGGGCGTTGAGGCGCAGCCGGCCACGCGGTTCGACACCGGCGGCGATGGCGGCGTCGGCGGCTTCCATGTCCGCCAGCACCCGTTCCGAGGCTTCGAGATAGCTTTGGCCCGCGTCGGTCAGCGACAGGCGGCGCGTCGTCCGGTGGAAGAGCTTCACGCCAAGACGGCCTTCGAGCGCGGCGACGTGCTTGGTCACCATACTCTGCGACAGGCCGAGTGCGCGGCCGGCGCCGGAAAAGCTGCCCGTTGCGGCGACCTTAGTGAGGACTTCGAGACCGGTCAGGCGGTCGAGCATGGATATCTCATACCATTAGGAATGAATATCATTCTCATGGATGATATTATCATCCTTATAAGAATAAGCCATATGGGGGCCTGGTCAACCGGAGACACCCCCATGGATACCCGCAACACTCCCTACGCCGCGCTGCTGCTTCGCGTCAGCCTCGGCGTTCTCTTCCTCGCCCACGGGCTCTTGTTGAAGGTCCTCACCTTCGGCATCGCCGGCACCGTCGGCTACTTCGAGAGCATCGGCTTTCCCGGCTTTTTCGCTTACCTCGTCATGCTCGGCGAGATCGGCGGCGGCCTGGCGCTGATCCTCGGCGTCTGGACGCGCACTGTCTCGATCCTGCTGCTGCCGATCATGATCGGTGCCACCCTCCAGCACATTGCCGGCGGCTGGCTGTTCACCAACCAGGGCGGCGGCTGGGAATTCCCGGTGTTCTTGACCGTCGCGCTCGTCGTTCAGGCCCTGCTCGGCAGCGGCGCCTATGCGTTGCGCCTGCCGGCTCTCGCGCGCGTCGTTCCCGCGCTCAAGCACGCCTGATCGCATCGGCCGGAGCCGGCCGTTGCGGCCGGCTCCATTTGCTCCGCGCACCGGGAAACCGAAACGCCGCGCGTCAGCGCCGTCGAACGCAACGACACCTTGCACACATTCGCCGGCGTTCGCCGCGCATAAGTCCGGTTCCTCACACT
>CAYJPU010000187.1:0-6715 GCA_964372105.1 uncultured Undibacter sp. | reverse complement strand
TGACGCTTGTCACATGACGCTTGTCACATGACGCTTGCCCGCGTGCGGCGCGCGCCGCCGGCTGGCCGGCAACAACGTCCAAGGCCCGTGTTTCCCACCGGCGCGGCCTTCACGCGCTTGTGCACAAGACGCCGCCTGCAGCCTTGCTATACAGGCGGCGATGCTGAACCGCCGCACCATGCTCGCAGTGATAGGCGCCGCACTCGCGGGCCTCACCCCGCGCCTTGCGCCGGCCGCGTCCATGAGCCGCACGACCGCCTATGCCTTCACCTTCCCGGCGCTCGGCGGCGGCGACATCCTGCTGTCGTCTTACGCCGGCCGTCCCATCCTGGTGGTGAACACCGCCTCGCTCTGCGGCTACACGCCGCAATATGTCGGGCTGCAGACGCTGTGGACGCGCTACCGCGACCGAGGCCTGACCGTGCTCGGCGTACCGTCCAACGATTTCGGCGGCCAGGAACCGGGCGGCGCGGCCGACATCGGCAAGACCGCGCATTCGGACTATCACGTCACCTTCCCGCTCACCGCCAAGGTGGCGGTGAAAGGCGCCGCCGCGCACCCGTTCTATCGCTGGGCGGCGCAGGAGCGGCCGCAGGAAGCGCCGCGCTGGAATTTCCACAAGTATCTGGTGAGCCGCGACGGCACGCTGCGCGCCGGCTTCACCTCGGCCGTGGAGCCGGGCGACCCGCGCATCATCAGCGCGCTCGAGCAGGAACTGGCGGCCGGGTAACGCCGCACCGCAGGCGTGGCGCTACCCGGCCACGCCGCCCACGCCCTGCCCCGCCGCCCTCAAGTTGTGAATTGACGAATCACCACGCCCGTGTCGCACTGTCTCTCGACATTCGGTCACGCGGGCCGGCGGCGTTGGGTAGCCGACCCGTTGCTAGGTTCCTCCCGCGTGGCGTTCGAACTGGGCGGCCAAAGTGGCCGCCCTTTTTCGTGGACGCTCTTTTCGTCGTCCGCCCGCGGACGGCTGCTCAGTAGCAGTTGTTCCGCGACACGCGGTGATAGCTGCCGTCGTTGTAACGGCGCCAGCAGCGGCCTTGGTACCAGTAATAACGACCGCGCCGCGGCTCCATCTGCGCGCCGAGCGCCGCGCCGGCCGCCGCGCCGATGATGCCGCCGACAAGCGCACCTTCGCCCCTGCCGGTCGCCGCCCCGCCAACGATCGCGCCGATGCCGCCGCCGATAATGGCGCCGCCGAGCACGTTGTCCTGAGCCGAGGCCTGCCGCATGGGCATAAGCGCGACCAGCGCCAGCAGCGCAACAACCGTGAGAATGCGTGTCATGTCATACCCTCCGTGATTTCTGCTTCGTAGGACGGTTTGTAGGCCAGAATGTTGATGCCGATCAATTCGAGCCGCCGCCCGGGGCGGCCGGCCCATCCGGCTCAGCGCTCAGGCGGCCTGCTTGGGGGCCGGTTTGGGGGCCTGCTTGGACGCGGTCTGGGACGCCGCCTTAGATGCTTCTTTGGGCGCTTCCTCGGACGCCGCCGAGGTCTTGAGCGGGTCGATTGCCTCGATCAGCTGCAGGAAGGCGCTGCCCGGCAGCGGCGGCGCAAACACGTAGCCTTGCGCCGAGCGGATGCCGAGCTCGCGCAGGTGCATCACCTGCTCGAAATTCTCGACGCCCTCGGCGACCACGTCCATGCGCATGTTGTGCGCGAGGTCGACCAGCGTCTCGACGATGGTGGTGGAGTTGCGGTCGGTGCCGATGGCATCGACAAACATCTTGTCGATCTTGATGATGTCGACGCCGAGCTTGAGCATGTAGGACAGACCGCTGTGGCCGGTGCCGACGTCGTCGATGGCGATGCGCACGCCGAGCCCCTGCAACGCGGCGATGACCTGGCGGGTCTCGGTGAAGTTCTCGATCGGGTCGCGCTCGGTCAATTCCAGCACCACCTGCGACAGTTTGATCGGCGACTTGGCGAAGATGTTGCGGACTTCCTTGACGATGGTCTCGTCGCTGAACAGCTTGCCGGTGAAGTTGAACGACACCTTCAGCGCGGGGCGCAGGCCGATGGCCGCGCCCGCCTCCACGCAGACCCGCTGCATCAGGTCGCGCGTCATCGCGCGGATCATGCCGCTCGACTCGGCGAGCGGAATGAACGAGCCCGGGAACACCAGCGAGCCGTCCGGCTTGCGCCAGCGCACCAGCACCTCCGCGCCGCGCAACTGCCCGGAGCGGATGTCGACGATCGGTTGATAGTACGGCACGAACTCGCCGGCTTCGAGCGCGCGCGAGAGATCGGCGACCGGATCGCCCGTGGTCCGCCGCGGCGTCATGATCCGGAACGCGGCCAGAATCAAAATGATCGCCGACGCGACGTAGACGCCGAGCCATTTCAGCTCGGCGCGGTCGGTTTTCATGTGGGCGCGCGGCGACAGGATTTGAACATGGAAAGCGTATTTGTCGGACTTGATCCCGGCGGTGAACAGCGCGGTCTCGGCCGGTGGACGCGTGCCGAGCTCGCCGATAACGGCGCCCGCGCCGGTCGTGATCTGCGCAAAACTGTCGAACGGTCCGCCATGATTGGCGACCTGGGGCAGGAATTGCATCGCCGGCACGAGCGCGGCCAAGCTGTGGCCTTCCGCCCCGACGGCGCGCCGCACCCGCACCATGCGCTCGCCGTCCTCCAACGTCAGGATCTCCAGCGAATACCCATCCGTCCCAGGAAGCGGCTCGGTCGAGAGCACCGTGCGCCGGCCGAGCGGGATGCCGAGATGCGTACACAGAATGTGCCCACCCGACGCGATCAGCGCGACTTCCTTGATCGGCATGGTGGCGAAGGCGGCCTGCCGCAGCGCCTGCACCTGATCGGAATGACATGACGACACGCCGGCAGCGGCCAAGCGGTCGAGCGCGCCAACCACCTGGGACACGCGGGTTTCCGCAAGGCCCATGGCCCGCTTGGCGGAGGTCAGCGCCTCGTCCTGACCCTGCCGCTCGATCAGGCCGGCGATCCAAAAGTCGAAAATAACCAGGGGGGCGCCCGCCAGCAGCACGCCAACGGCGATCGCGACAAGATTGCGGCGCGTGAAAACGCGCTTAAACATCTCCATCACGACGCCGAACCGTAGCCCCCTCCTGGTGCCGCAACAGTGAGCCATGAGCCCGTAAAGGCCGGCTTAAGTCGCCGCGGATGCCGCGCGATTCAGCAGCAAAATAGTTGCAACCGCGACGTTATGGTTAGCCAAGTGTAAACGCCGCGTGCCGGCGGCGCGTAGATGCGCTAAAGTCGCGGCCAATCGAAGCTCGGGGAGACGTCACGATGAAATTTTACATGCATCCGGTGTCCATGACCTGCCGGCCGATCCGGCTGTTCGCGGCCGACAACAACATCGCCATGGACGAGGTGCTGGTCGACCTGATGACCGGCGCGCACATGCAGCCCGACTATGCCGCCATCAATCCGAATTGCCTGGTGCCGATGCTCGAGGACGGCGACCTCAAGCTCACCGAGAGCTCGGCCATCCTGAAATATCTCGCCGACAAGATCGGCTCGCCGGCCTATCCGAAAGACCTCAAGGCGCGCGCCAAGGTCAACGAGATGATGGACTGGATCAACTCCAACTTCTATCGCGACTGGGGCTACAATCTCTGCTACCCGCAGCTCTTCCCGCACGTCAAACGGCGCAGCGACGAGGCGCAAGCGGCGACGCTCGAGTTCGGCGCGGCCAACGCCAAGCGCTGGCTCAAGGTGCTGGACGAGCATTGGCTCGGGCCGAACAAGACCTATCTGTGCGGCAACGACATCACCATCGCCGACTATTTCGGCGCCGGCATCGTCTCGCTGGGCGAGATCATCGGCGTTGATTTCGCGCCCTACCCGAACGTGAAGCGCTGGCTATACACCATGGCGAAGCGGCCGAACTGGCCCAAGGTGAACGAAGCCTTTTACGGCCTGCGCGACGCGCTGAAGGGGCAGAACTTCGTCACCCTGGCCTGACGGCGTCTGCGCCGGGACGACCGGCAAGAGGAGTCACAGCATGAGCTTCTTCCCCGGCAAGGACCCGCAGGCGGGCGATGCCTACGCTTGCGACGCGCTCGCGCAGGTGATCGCGCCGCGCACGGTCGACCTCGGCGACGGCTTCTCGGTGCGGCGCGCGCTGCCGTCGGCGCGCACCCGCATGGTCGGCCCGTTCGTCTTCTTCGACCATTTCGGCCCGGCCGAGTTCCGCGGCGGCAACGGGCTCGACGTGCGGCCGCATCCGCATATCGGGCTCGCCACCGTCACCTATCTGTTCGACGGCGAGATTATGCACCGCGACAGCTTAGGGACCGCCGCGCCGATCCGCCCGGGCGAGGTCAACTGGATGACCGCCGGGCGCGGCATCGTGCATTCCGAGCGCACGCGGCCCGAGCGGCGCGTCGATCACGAGCCGATCCATGGCTTGCAGATGTGGGTCGCGCTGCCGTCGGCCAAGGAGGAGATGGAGGCGGGCTTCGCGCATCACGCCACCGAGGAGTTCCCGCTGGTCAAGGACAACGGCAAGCAGGTGCGCGTCGTCGTCGGCTCGCTCTACGGCGCGGCGTCGCCGGTGCCGACGGTGCACGAGACGGTGTTCGGCGATGTGCATCTGGCCGCCGGCCACACCCTGCCGCTCGATGCCGAGCACGAAGAGCGCGCGCTCTACGTGGTCGACGGCGCCATCGATATTTCAGGCGACCGCTTCGGGCCCGGGCAATTGCTGGTGTTCAAGCCCGGCGACACGGTAACCGTCAAAGCCACCACCGATGCGCATTTCGCCATCCTCGGCGGCGCGCCGATGGACGGTCCCCGTCACATCTGGTGGAATTTCGTGTCGTCGCGCAAAGAGCGCATCGAGCAGGCCAAGGCGGACTGGACGGCCGGCCACTTCGGCACCGTGCCGGGCGACGAGATCGAGTTCATTCCGTTGCCGGAGAAGTGAGGTGCCTCGTGTCCCGGATGCGGTGCAGCACCATAGCTGACGCGAAGCGTCAGCGTGCTTACGGCCGCCGGAGGCAGCCTATGGTGGTGCTCCGCTGATCCGGGACCCCGGTTATTCTATCTAAGAAGAAAGCTGGATCCCGGGCCTGCAGCGCATCATTCGCTGACGCTCATGCTGCGCAGCGCCCAGGACACAAGCTCCACCCTAGTCCGCCTTGCGCGGTCCGAACAGCCGCTCGGCATTGCCGGAGGCGATGCGCTGCGCCTGCTGTGGCGGCAACTGCGCCAGCCAGCCGCGATACTCGCGCATGATGCCGTCATAGGCGAACCAGCGCTCGTTGATCCAGGTGTCGGAGCCGAGCAGGAAACGGTCGGAATAGCGCGCGAACAGATCGCGCCATTCCGGCGTGAGCGTACCGCCTTGCGTGATGCCGCTGCGATACGACAACTCGCCCCACACCGCCGGATATTTCTCCAGCAATTCCGCGACGCGCGCCGGCGCAACCGAAAAGCCGGTATGCGCCCAGATGATCTTGGCGCGCGGATTGTGCGCAAACAAAATCAGCAGCGCTTCCTCGTCGCAATGGGCGTGCAGATAGAGGTCGCGCTCAACGGCGAAGTCGACCGTCTTCTTGACCCAGGGGCCGGCGGCGGCCTTGCCGGTGAGATGGAATTCGCCGATGCCGCGGTAATAGCCGCGTTTGTATTCGCTCTCGATCAGATCGAAGATCGCCGGATCGTCGAACCATGTCTGGATGTCGGCGCGCACCCGGTAGGGCCGGATGAACGGCACCACCCAGAGGCCCGGCGCTTTCGCCTCGACCAGTTGATGCGTGCCCTTGTTGGGACGGCTGGTGGCGAGGATGCCGGTGATGTTGTTGCGGCGGAACAGCTCCAACACCTTGTCGAGCGAATAGAACGGCGCCGGCTCCTGATTGTAATGCAGGTGCGCGTCGAAGATCTTGATCTCTTGCTTGAGTTCTTGCGCGCGCGCCGGGGCAAGGCCGAAGGCGCACAGCGCGACGAGAAACAGTGTTCTGCACCAAGTCCGCATGGTCGCGCCCGATTTGAGAGCATACGCTATTTGGATGAGAGCATATCCATCCGCTCGTCCCCGCGAAAGCGGGGACCCAGACCTTCACTTGCGGCTCCTGGATCCCGCTTGCGCGGGAATGAGCGGATGCGGGTCGTGCAGCGCCGACTAACTACTTTTTCGGCAAGTTCAGGCTGATGTGCAATTCCTTGAGTTGCTTCGCCGTCACTTCCGACGGCGCGCCCATCAGCAGGTCTTCGGCGCGCTGGTTCATCGGGAACAGCACCACCTCGCGCAGATTCTCTTCGCCGGCAAGCAGCATAACGATGCGGTCGATGCCGGGCGCGATGCCGCCGTGCGGCGGCGCGCCGAGCGACAGTGCGTGCAACATGCCGCCGAACTTCGCTTCCAGCACGTCCTCGCCGTAGCCGGCGATCGCGAAGGCCTTCTTCATCACCTCGGGGCGATGGTTCCGGATCGCGCCGGACGACAACTCGGTGCCGTTGCAGACGATGTCGTACTGGATGGCGTTGATCGCCAGCAGCTTGTCGGTGTCGGCCGGGTCGAGCGCCAGGAATTCCTCGACACCCATGTTCGGCATCGAGAACGGGTTGTGCGAGAAGTCGATCTTCTTCTCCTCGTCGCTCCACTCGTACATCGGGAAGTCGACAATCCAGCACAGGTCGAAGCGATCCTGCGCGATCAGGTTGAGCTCCTGGCCGACCTTGGTGCGCGCAGCGCCCGCAAACTTGACGAAATCCTTCGGC
>CAYJPU010000186.1:0-6795 GCA_964372105.1 uncultured Undibacter sp. | reverse complement strand
GCCGCCGTGGCGCTCGGCCAGCGTGACGACGCCGTGCGGCACCGAGATCCAGCCGCGGATCTGCGGCAGCGGCGGCCCGCGCCGCGTCGCGCCCGATTGATTGAGCCGCACCAGTTCGGACGAGCCGCCGCCGATGTCGAACAGCACCACGCCGTTGGCCTGCGGATCGATCAGCGGCGTGCAGCCGGTGGCGGCGAGCCGCGCTTCGGTCTCGCGGTCGATCACCTCGAGCGACAGGCCCAGTTCCGCGGCGACGCGGTCGCGGAACTCGGCGCCGTTTACGGCCGCGCGGCAGGCTTCGGTGGCGATCAGCCGCGCGCGCGTGACGCCGCGGTTCTTCATCTTGGCGCGGCAGATCGCGAGCGCGCCGAGCGCGCGCTCCATCGCCGGCTCGCTCAAGCAGCCGGTGAGCGAGACGCCCTCCCCCAGCCGGACGATGCGCGAGAACGCGTCGATGACGCGGAAGCCGTCGCCGGCCGGCCGCGCCACCAGCAGGCGGCAGTTGTTGGTGCCGAGGTCGAGCGCGGCATAGGTCGGCCCGCCCCGATCGCCGCCGAAGCCGTTGCCGTCCTGTCCAGGCGACCGCCGACCCCCCCGGGGCCGCGCTGACGGCGCCCGATCGATGGCAGGGTCGAGGCCTGGGATATCCCCGGCCTCGCCGCTCATGAAACCAAGCCTTCCTGCCGCCCCCGGCCGCCTTCCGGCGCTTCACAGTTGCGGCAATTTTCCGATAATCACGAAAAGTGTAACAGCGTGGGGCCCTGACGCAACCCTCTGTCCCGGAACGACTTGTTGTACAAGCCGGCGCGCTGCCCTATTTCATTGCTTCCCCGTCAAAACGCCACGAAAGCCCCCCGGCATGGACGACCGCACCACGCAAGCCGCCCTCTCGTTGACCAAATTCGGCGTCGGCCAGCCGGTCCGCCGCAGCGAGGACCCCAAGCTGGTCCGGGGCGAAGGCCGCTATGCCGACGACGTCAACGCGCCCGGCCAGGCCTACGCCGTCATGGTGCGCTCGCGCGACGCGCACGGCATCATCCGCGCGATCGACGCCGACGCCGCCAAGAAAATGCCCGGCGTACTGGCGGTGCTGACCGCGGCCGATCTTGCGGCCTACGGCCCGTTCAAATGCACCATGCCGCTGAAGAACCGCGACGGCTCGCCGATCCGCTATACGCCGCGCCCGGCGCTGGCGTCCGACAAGGTGCGCTTCGTCGGCGACCCGGTCGCCTGCGTGATCGCGGAAACCGTCGACCAGGCCAAGGACGCCGCTGAGGCTGTCGCGCTCGACGTCGAGCCCTTGCCGGTGGTGCTCAACCCGGCGGAAGCCGTGAAGCCCGGCGCGCCGCTGGTGTTCGACGAGGTGCCGAACAACGTCGCGCTCGACTTTCACTTCGGCGATGCCGCCAAGGTCGCGGAGGCCTTCGCCAAGGCCAAGCACGTCACGAGGCTCAAGACCTCGAACCAGCGCATGATCGTCGCGCCGATGGAGCCGCGCGCGGCGATCGGCGAATACGAGGCGGCGTCCGAGAAGTGGACGCTGACCGCCAGCAGCCAGGGCGTTCACGGCCAGAAGACTACGCTGATGGACATGCTCGGCGCGCCGGCCGACAAAGTGCGCGTCATCACCGGCCAGGTCGGCGGCTCCTTCGGCATGAAGGCGCAGCCTTATCCCGAATACATCTGCGTCCTGCACGGCGCGCGCGTGCTCGGCCGCCCGGTGAAATGGACCGACGAGCGCTCCGGCTCGTTCGTCTCCGACCATCACGGCCGCGCCCAGGACATGACGGTCGAGGTCGCCTTCGACGACAATGCGCACATCCTCGCCGTGCGCATCACCGGCTTCGGCGACATGGGCGGCTATCTCGGCCAGTACGGCCCGCTGCTGCCGACCGGCAACATCGTCAAGAACGTCGTCGGCGTCTACCGCACGCCGCTCTTGGAAGTGTCGAGCAAGTGCGTGTTCACCAACACCACGCTGGTGTCGGCCTATCGCGGCGCCGGCCGCCCCGAGGGCAACTACTACATGGAGCGCGCGCTCGATCTCGCCGCAAGCGAGCTCGGCCTCGACCGCATCGACTTGCGCAAGCGCAACATGATCAAACCGCGCGACCTGCCGTTCAAGGCCGCCTCCGACATGACCTACGACTGCGGCGACTTCCCCGCCGTGCTCAAGCAGGCGCTGGAGATGGCCGACTACAAGGGCTTCGCCAAGCGCAAGCGCGCGAGCAAGAAGCAGGGCAAACTGCGCGGCATCGGCATCGGCTGCTATCTCGAAGTCACCTTCGGCGGCGGCAAGGAACTCGGCAACATCCACTTCGAAGCGGACGGCACCGTCACCATCGTCACCGGCACGCTCGACTACGGCCAGGGCCACGCCACCGCCTACGCGCAGGTGCTCAGCGATCAACTCGGGATTCCGTTCGACCGCATCCGCGTCGTCGAGGGCGACAGCGACCAGGTCACCTTCGGCGGCGGCAGCGGCGGCTCGCGCTCGATCATGTTCGCGAGCGCCGTCTTGATGGAGGCCTCAAAGCTCGTCATCGAGCGCGGCAAGCAGATCGCGTCCTACGCGCTGGAAGCCTCCGCCGGCGACATCGAGTTCAAGGATGGCCGCTTCACCATCGCCGGCACCGACCGCTCGATCGGCCTGCTCGACCTGGCCGTCAGACTGCGCTCGGGCTTGAAGCTGCCGGAGGGCGCGCCGGCCTCGCTCGACGTCGATCACATGCTCGACAAACCGGTGCCGTCGGCCTTCCCCAACGGCTGCCACGTCGCCGAGGTCGAGATCGATCCCTTAACCGGCGAGACCCATGTGGTGAAATATTCGGCGGTCAACGACCTCGGCACCGTCGTCAATCCGCTGCTGGTGGAAGGCCAGATCCAGGGCGGCGTGATGCAGGGCTTGGGCCAGGTGCTGCTGGAGCAGGCGGTCTATGACAATGACGGCCAGCTCGTCACCGGCTCGTTCATGGACTACGCCATGCCGCGCGCCCACGACGCGCCGATGATCGAGGTGGCGCACCATCCGGTGCCGACCAAGAGCAACCCGATCGGCGCCAAAGGCTGCGGCGAGGCCGGCACCTCCGGCGGCCTGCCCTCGGTCGCCAATGCGGTGATTGACGCGCTGTCGGACTACGGCATCCGCCATCTCGAAATGCCGATGACGCCGGCGCGCATCTGGACGGCGATCGAAAAGGCGAAAGCCGCGCGCTGAGCACAACGATCAGAGCTGCGCCGGCTGCCGCTGGCGCGTCGCCACCATCACCGTGCCGGCGATCGCCATGAAGACGACGCCGACATAGCCTATGGCGTGCAGGAAGCCGGCGGCGAACAGCAAGCCGCCAATGCCGGAGCCGATGCCCTGCCCGACATAGAGCACCGACGTGTTCATCGCGATCGATGCGCTGGCGATGTCCGGCGCCGCCATCTGCAGTCGCGCCTGCTGCACGGAATTGATGGCGGAGAAGCCGAGCCCCCAGAAAAAGATGCCGGCGCCCATCGCCGTCAGCGAGCCCGCGCCCACGGCCCACACCGCCAGGCCGGTCAGCGCCGACGCCAGGAACAGCATCAGCGTGCGCTCGAGGCCGAACCGCGTCACGATCGCGCTGGCGAGCATGTTGCCGCACAGACCGACGATCCCATAGAAGGCGAAGAAGCCGCCGATCACCGCGGGGCCGGCGCCGGTCAGTTCCTTGAGCAGCGGCGCGAGATAGATGAAGACCGTGAATTGTCCAGAGGTCTGCAGCAGCGTCACCGACAGGATGGAGACGATGCGCTTGCTGCGCGCGATCTCGACGAAGCTCAGCAGCGACAGCGGCCGGCCCTGCAAGCCCGCCGGCAAGGTCGCGTACAGCAAACCGGCGCCGAGCGCCGACACCGCCGCCAGCACGCCGTAGACCGCGCGCCAGCCGAAATGCGTGGCGAGCAGCGTCACCAGCGGCAGACCGCCGGCGATCGCCAGCGACCAGCCGAGGAACACGAAGGCGATGGCGCTCGGCCGTTGCTTCTCCGGCACGATCAACGCGACGGTGGCCGCCGCCTGCGGCGTGTAGACCGCGGCCACCGCGAGCATGGCCAGACGCAACACCAGAATGACGGCATAGTTCGGCGCCATGGCCGACAGCGCCTGCCCTACCGCCATCAGCGCCAGCGTGCCGACCAGCAGCAGCTGGCGGTCGATGCGCGTGGTCAGCCACGCCATCACCGGCGAGCCGATGCACAGCACCGCCGCGCCATAGGTCACCAGCAGGCCGGTGTCGTGGATGCCGACGTGCAGGCCGTCCGCCAGCTCGGCCAACATGCCGGCCGGCCCGAGGATCGCGAGGCCGACGACGATGTTGCCGGTCAAGAGGACCAGGCGGGGCAAGAAGGTTTTCAAAGGAAATCCGAAGTCTGACGGAAAGAGATGCGCGTTATACCCGGACGAGCCGTCCACCTAATATAGAGGCTTTCTTTCCGCCAAACGCGCCATACGCGTTTTTCGATTTCTGGGTGACAAATTTTGATGAGAAAGCCCGGGGCGACGGACGCTTGACTTTTTAGCACAGTCAAATCCGCAGCAACGATCATCCAAGAAAACCATCTCTTTGATGAACCGTGACCTCCATGCCCTCCCGTTCGGTGGCCAGTTTCGCCAACGGACGCACCAGATGTGTGACGACCCATTCCGGCACATCGGTCTCCAGCGCGATATCGTAACGCATCCCCTCGCGCATGACGACGGCTACCGGCCGCAATCCGCTTTTCGGATTTGGCAATCGCCGATGGTTCGGATAGCCGACCAAGGCGCTGTTGTCGAACAACACCGTTCGGCGCGCCGTCAGCGCCGCCTGCGGCAGCAGCGCCAGCGACCGCCAGTACCGCGCGACGATTCGATCATGCGGCACATCGTGGCCGCCGCTGCTCACGCGGTTCTCGACGCGTCGGACGTTGATTTCGGGGGCCGACGTGCAGACGAAATAGACCGTAACATCATAGCCCGCACGTTCGGCCCGCATCATCAGCTCGATCTTGCTGGGATGCGACATCACGGTTTCGAAACTGAAGCTTGTTCGTCCAGTCAGGCACCGGTCGCGGTAGAAATCGGCGAACTGCTGGGCCTGACGGGATCGTTGCGGCTCTGGAAGATCCAGCGTGGCGGCAATTTCGTCCGGATTGATATAGTCGCCGAAATCAATTCCGGCTCTTACGAGATAATTCGTAAGGGTGCTCTTTCCGGACCCGTTCGGACCTGCAATCACAAGTACGAATGGCGGTTCGTCCAAACGCTCTATATCCGGCGAAAGGGCGTCTCGGCGGCAAGGTCGTCCTCGGTACTTTTCTCTTCACCTGCTTCGACCAGCGTAACAGTTCCCGAAGGCTGGAGTTCGGCCAGCGAGGAAACGGATTGTTGGCCGTCGAAGAATTCCACCGTACCGGTGACGGTGAGGCCGCGCTGCTGCGCTGTTGCAACGGCCTGACGTGCAGCTTTGCCGCCCAGAGCCGCCAACTCCTCCAAGGTCAGATCAACCGCGCGTTTGACCATGACTAGACCCTCTTTTTTCAAGTTAATGGCTCAACACGGTGAAAACCAGCCTTTAGTTGAGCTGGAAAACACCGTCCACGGCTCTGATCTCGGCAGGCTTCACCAACAGGCAATGGGCGACCTGCACGGAATATAGAGCGCCATCCAGCGACTTCTGCCAAAAGCATAGGAATTTGAACAGCTCCGGAAACTTGGGACAGAGATCATAGTCCTGCCAAACGAAGGTTTGCAGCAACGCCGGGTGGTCTGGCATGCGGTAGAGAATTTCGGCGGTCGTCAGACCGTAGCCGTTCACCTGCTTCACGAAATCCGTCGAAACCATTTCAGCCCTCCATATGGTCGGACTTCCAAGTTTCCGTTTCCAGCACTCGCCATTGCAAGCCGAAAAAGTAAACAAACTGTGCATTTTCAAGGCGTTAGCAGCACCCAGGCCGGCCTGCTAACAGCCTTGCCTTGGCCGCCTTTGGTCGGGTTCCGATAATCCGGAAAGGCCGATAACGGTTCCTGCCGGCGGCCTTAACCATAGGCCGGACTGCGCACCCGAAATTGTTGGCACTCCCGCGAGATGAGTGCTAAAAAATTTTCCGACCCCTCTTGCGGGCAGAAACGCCGCCCCCACCTCCACCCCAGGTGTTGGCAGGGGAACCGGCCGGCTACCAAAATCAAAATTTCTCAATCACTTAGGAGGACTGCCATGAAGTTCCGCCCGCTTCACGACCGTGTCGTCGTCAAGCGCATCGATGCCGAGGAAAAGACCGCCGGTGGCATCATCATTCCCGATAGCGCGCAGGAAAAACCGAGCCAGGGCGAGATCGTCGCCGTCGGGCCCGGTGGCCGAGACGAGAGCGGCAAGCTCACCCCGCTCGACGTGAAGGTCGGCGACGTCGTGCTGTTCGGCAAGTGGTCGGGCACCGAGGTCAAGATCGACGGCAAGGATCTCCTCATCATGAAGGAGAGCGACATCATGGGCGTGATCGAAGGCGGCGCCGCCGCCAAGAAGAAGGCCGCCTAAGCGCGAACCGTCATCCTGAGGTGCGCGCCGAAGGCGCGCCTCGAAGGATGACAGCCACAATCACAGTCACCCTTCGAGGCTCGCCGCATTCGCGGCTCGCTCCTCAGGGTGACGGCAAACACTGAAGGAAACGAAACAATGGCTTCCAAAGACGTAAAATTCGGCGTCGACGCGCGCGACCGCATGTTGCGCGGCGTCGATATCCTCGCCAACGCGGTGAAGGTCACGCTCGGCCCCAAGGGCCGTAACGTCGTGC
>CAYJPU010000185.1:0-6824 GCA_964372105.1 uncultured Undibacter sp. | reverse complement strand
CACATTCCCCGGGGCCTTACGATCCCAACGGGAGCTGTCCCTGGCCGAGCTCGTGGGTTCGGTCATATGGCGCCCACCTACTTATGTAGGTTCCCGGGATCAGCTCTGACGGCCATTGCGGCTCCGCACTTCTTGTCATTCCGGGGCACGCGCGAAGCGCGTGAACCCGGAATCCAGAAACAAGCACCGCGCTTGTGTCTGGATTCCGGGTCCGCCCGCCATAGTGCGTCGAAGATGCAAGTAAACGCGCTTATGGCGGGCGTCCCGGAATGACTGCTAAAAGTGGTCATGACTCCAGACACAACGATCTCCGACCAAAAAGCCGACCTGCGTACGGCGACGCTCGCGCGGCGCGACGCCATGCCGGCGGCCGAGCGGCAGGCGGCGGCCGAGACCATCGCGCAGCGCGCGTTTCCCCTGCCCATCGCGCCCGGCACGATCGTCGCCGGCTTCATGCCGATGAAGAGCGAAATCAATCCGCTGCCGCTCATGCGCAAGCTGGCCGAGCAGGGCGCGCAGCTCGCGCTGCCGGCGATCGCGGGCCGCGGCAAGCCGCTGATCATGCGCGCCTGGAACGTCGGCGATGCGTTCAAGACCGGGCAGTGGGGCATCCGCGAGCCGCTGCCGGAAGCGCCGGTGGTCGCGCCCGATATTCTCATCGTGCCGCTGGCGTGCTTCGACCGCGCCGGCCACCGCATCGGCTACGGCGCCGGCTACTACGACATGACCATCCACGCCTTGCGCGCGGCCAAGACGGTGACCGCCATCGGCGTCGCCTTCGCTCAACAGGAAATCGCCCAGGTTCCCGCGACGGAACGCGACGAGCGGCTCGATCTCGTGCTAACGGAGCGCGACGTGATCGATCTGCGTGGACACCAATAGATGCGTATTCTTTTCATCGGCGACATTGTCGGACGCTCGGGCCGCGCCATCGTGATGGACCGGCTGCCCGGCCTGGTGCGCGACTGGAAGCTCGACCTCGTCGTCATCAACGGCGAGAACGCGGCCGGCGGCTTCGGCATCACCGAGGCGATCTACAACGACCTGATCGACGCCGGCGCCGACGCCGTCACGCTCGGCAACCACGCCTGGGACCAGCGCGAGGCGCTGGTGTTCATCGAGCGCGCGCCGCGTCTGATCCGGCCGGTGAACTTCCCCGCCGGCACGCCCGGCCGCGGCGCCGCGCTGATCGACACCAAGAACGGCAAGCGTGCGCTGGTGATCAACGCGATGGGCCGCATCTTCATGGACCCGCTCGACGACCCCTTCGCCGCGATCGAGCGCGAACTGACCGCCTGTCCGTTGCGCAGCGCGGCTGACGCCATCGTCATCGACATGCATTGCGAGGCGACCAGCGAGAAGCAGGCGATGGGCTTCTTCGTCGACGGCCGCGCCAGCCTTATCGTCGGCACGCACACGCACGTGCCGACCGCCGATCATCGCATCCTGCCCGGCAAGACCGCCTTCGTGTCCGACGTCGGCATGACCGGCGATTTCAACTCGGTCATCGGCATGGGCAAGGACGAGCCGCTCAACCGTTTCCTGCGCAAGATCCCGGCCGCGAAGTTCGACCCGGCCAACGGCCCGGCCACGCTGTGCGGGCTGGCGGTCGAGACCGACGACGCCTCGGGTCTCGCCACCAAGGTCGGCGCCGTGCGCCTCGGCGGCGCGCTGGAAGAAGCAAGGCCGGCGTTCTGGGGTTAGCCCAAAGTCTCAAAAGTCTCACCCGAATGTGAAGGCCGCGCCGACCAAACGTCGCGTCGGCCGCGATAAGATTCAGGCGAGGGGAGCAGTTGCCGCAAAACAACACGAGGAGATCTCTGACATGCCGCGTTTCGATCGAACCGTTTCACGCCGTGCATTGCTCGCTGGCGCCGCTGCCACCGCCGCCTATGGACTGATCAACGGATATCCCGCCCTCGCCAAGGCGCCGATGCAGGGCATGCAGGTGCCGTCGGTCTACCGCTTCAAGCTCGGCGCCTTCGAGGGAACCGTGATTTCCGACGGCCCGCTGGCGCTCGGCGAGGCCAAGCCCGACATGTTCAAGGGCATGACCAAGGACGCCATCGATCGCGAGCTGACCGCCAATTTCCTCGCGCCCAACAATCTCACGCTCGAGCAGAACGCGCTCATCATCAACACCGGCGACAAGGTCGTGCTGTTCGACACCGGCGTCGGCGCTGCCAAGGGGTTTGGCGACAAGGCCGGCCGCCTGTTGTCGAATTTGAAGGCGGCGGGCATCGATCCCAAGGACGTCGACGCGGTGGTCATCACCCACGCCCATCCCGATCATTGCTGGGGCCTGATGAACGCGGCCAACGCGCATAATTTCCCCAATGCGCAAATCTACATGACCGAAGCGGATTTGAAGTTCTGGACCGACGAAAGCAAGCGCTCTCTGCCGTTCTTTGGCACTTTCATCGACCCGACCCGGGCGGCGTTGCTGCCGCACCGCGAGCGCATGGTGTTCGTGAAGGACGGGCAGGAGATCCTGCCGGGCATTCATGTCATCGCCACGCCGGGCCACACCGTCGGCCATACCTCGTACATGATCACGTCGCAGGGCGAGAGCCTCTGCAACACCGCCGACATTGCGCATCATTCCGTGCTGGTGGTGCAGAATCCGAAAATCGAATTCAGCTTCGACACCGATCCGAAACAGGGTTCGGCTACGCGCATCCGGATGTTCGACATGCTGGCGGCGCAACGCACGATGATCCTGGCCTATCATTTCCCCTGGCCCGGCATCGGCCATATCTCAAAGCGCGGCGACGGTTTCCACTACACGCCGGAGCCGTTGCAAACAGTCCTGTAAGACGGATGCCGGCTCGGCTCGCGGTCCGGGCCGGCGTCCTGGGCTTAAGCGGCCGCGCGTATCGTTAACCGCTCGTTAACCACGATTGATGTCCTGTTAAGGCCGCGCGCCGCGGTTCGGCGTGCGTGTTGAACCGCCGGTTCGTGCTGGGTCCGGCCACCAAGCCTGGCAGGGCGACATGGCGCTTCACGTCAACGCAAATCTCGCGCTTAAACTGGTGCCGGACGAGGCCCGCCGCGCGGACGCCGTCTCGACCATCGATCAGCGCGCGCAACTCGCCGCGCAATTCATTCCCTGCGGCGCGCGCGTGCTCGATCTCGGCGAAGGCGGCGGCGAGACCTTGCGCGACCGAATGCCGTTCGGCTGCGCCTATCAGGCGGTCGACAGCCTGACGCATGGCAAGGGTTCGCTGATCCACGATCTGACCGGCCAGGAATTCCCGGCCAAGGCGGCGACCGAGAGCGACATCATCGTCATGCTCGGCGTCGTCGAGACCATCGCCGATCTCGACAGCCTGTTCACGCATCTGCGCTTCTGCAGGCAGGACGTGATCCTGAGCTATTGCCCGACCAATCTCGTGGGCACCGAAGCGCGTGGGGCGCGCGGCTTCGTCAATCACCTGAGCTACGCCGAACTGGTGACGCTGTTCGACCGCTACGGCTTCCGCATCGAATGCACCGCGCCGGTTGACGATGAACAGATGCTGATGCGGCTGACGCCGACGAACCGCGTGGCGCCGGTCTCCGCTTGCGACATCGCGGTGATCTCGGAAAGCGACGCCGGCAATTTCGGCGACCGGCTTGGCCTGCACATGATCAACGCGGTGCTGCCGGGCGCGGCACGCGTGCATCATATGACATTCAAGACGCTTCGTGAGGGGTTTGGCGAGGCGCGCGACAGCTATGATCTGGTCGTTGTCGGCGTCGGCAACGCGATGTTCCAGCCGCTGATCGGCGACGATATCATCCGACTTCTTGCCCGCGCCAAATCGGCCATCGGCATTTTCGGCACGGCCTATCGCGAGTTGATCCCGCGGCCGGCGCTCGATCGCGTCATTGACCGGCTCGATACCTGGTTCGCGCCCTATGAGGACGACATCCGTCTGTACGGCCGCGGCCGCTCGAATGCCGTGCACCTCGGCGACTGGCTGATCGAGCAATTCCCGCTTGCCGAGCCGACGATGGACGAGCCGTTGCAGATCGGCGTCGAGATCGGTTCCGAGATTCCACTCGACCGCACCATCCAGATCATCCAGCGCCACCGGCAGGTCTATTCGGCGCGGCTGCATCCTTTGCTGTGTGCGCTGACCTCGGCCGAATACGCGGCCTTTGCCGAGGAGGGGTCGCACCGCATGCCGGGCATCGTCTCGGGCAAGTTCCGCTCGATGCTGGTCGACATTTTCGGCCGCAGCTATCCGGAGCGGCAATTCTTTATGGTCGATCGCGACGCGGTCGCCCGCTACAAGGCGCGCGTCCACGCCAACGTGGCGGTCTTACGCCAGCGGGTCGAAGCCATGCTCGCCAACGTGGCGGTGGGATAATCATCCGCTCGTCCCCGCGCAAGCGGGGACCCAGACCTTAACTTGCCAATGCCGAATATTTGGCCCTGGATTCCCGCTTGCGCGGGAATGAGCGGAGTTTGGATCGGCGGCGATGACAGTTTATTTTCGCCGCGCTTCGGCCTATATAGCCGCCGGCGAGAGCCCATCCTTAACCCCTCACGAGCGCAGTCGGTCATGGCCGGTCATTCCCAATTCAAGAACATCATGCACCGCAAGGGGAAGCAGGACAAAGTCCGCTCCAAGCTGTTCGGCAAGCTTGCGCGTGAAATCACCGTGGCGGCCAAGCTCGGCCTGCCGGACCCGGCCTTCAACCCGCGCCTGCGCGCGGCCATCATCGCCGCCCGCGCCGAGAACATGCCGAAGGACAACATCGAGCGCGCCGTCAAGAAGGCGTCCGGTTCGGACACCGAGAGCTACGACGAGATCCGCTACGAGGGCTACGCGCCGGGCGGCATCGCCGTGATCGTCGAGGCCTTGACCGACAACCGCAACCGCACCGCCGGCGAAGTGCGCGCCATTTTCACCAAGGCCGGCGGCAACCTGGCCGAAACCGGCGCGGTGTCGTTCATGTTCGACCACGTCGGCGTCGTCGAGTACGACGCCAAGGTGGCGAGCGCCGACGCCATGCTGGAAGCCGCGATCGATGCCGGCGCCGAGGACGTGGCCTCGAGCGAGGACGGCCATCAGGTCTTCACCACGGTCGATACACTGCGCGACGTGGCCAAGGCGCTGGAGGCGAAGTTCGGCGAGCCGCGCAAGTCGGCGCTGACGTGGAAGCCGCAGAACACCATCGCGGTCGATGACGAGGCCGGCGAGAAGATCCTCAAGCTGATCGAGACGCTCGACGACAGCGAGGACGTGCAGAACGTCTACGCCAACTTCGAAGTGTCGGATGCGCTTATTGCCAAGATGAGTGCGTAAGCTGCCGCAAACTCGGCGCGCTCCCTCTCCCCGTTGGGGAGAGGGTTGGGGTGAGGGGGTTTATGACTCTCGATTCGCTGTAACCCCTCACCCGCCGCGCTTCGCGCGTCGACCTCTCCCTATGGGAGAGGTGAAGTGAGCTTGCGGTGCTTCCGCATCTCTAACTCACCGCGAACAGCGCCAGCGCCGCGGCGGCGACCGCGAGGCCGAGACGTTTGCGGTTGTTGAGGTGCTCGCGGAACATCACCGCGCCCACGAGCGCCGTGAACACGAAGCTCATCTGCGCCACCGGCACCAGCACGCTGGCCGAGCCGATCGCCAGCCCGTGCAGCAACAGCACGAAGCCGGTGAGCAATGCGAGCGCGGCCGGCACCGAATAGGGCCAGACCGAGGGCGTCAGCCGCAGGCGGCGCTCCTGCGTCACCGCGAGCGCCGTCGCCATCGACGAGAAAGTCCAGGCCTGCGCCGACACCATGGTTTCCGGCAGCGCGCCGTGCTGGAGGCCGACCTTGTAGAACAAGTTGGCCAGCGCCATCGCCACGGTCGCGACCAGCACGCGCGTCAGCGAGGCGAGCTTGATGCCGCCGCGCGCAGCGCCCGGCTCCGCCAACAGCAGCCACACCGCGACCAGCGCGCAGACGAGCGCGCCGGCCTTGGGCCACGTCAGCGTTTCGCCGAGCAGGATGATCGCCAGCGCGGCGGTGAGGGTGAAGTTCAGCCGGAAGATCGGCGCGTTGGTCGAGACCGCGCCGTCCTTCAGGCTGCGGGCGAAATTGTACAAGGCGACGAGCGAGAACACGCCGGCGAGCGAACCCCAGGCCGCCGACCAATGGACGTCGAGCGTGCCGGTCGCCCAGGCGTAGAGGTTGATGGTGGGGCAGAACACCCAGGCCTGCAGCATCACGAACTGCCCGGCGCCGACGCCGGTCGCAGCCGCGCGCTTGTACAGCAGGTCGCCGGCGCCGAAGCAGAGCATGGCGCCGAGCGCAAACAGAAGACCGGGTGTCATGGAGTGCCGTGCCGCCTGAGGGAAACGGTATCGTGGGCCACCTGAGTATCAGGGCCGCGCCGCCAACGCGACCCCGGCCGGGGCTAAAGCAAGGACTGGCACCTAGGCGCGCAAGGGCGGCGGGGCTATCAACGAACCATGCTCAGGCAACCGATTCGCATACTCGGCATCGACCCCGGGCTCCGGCGCACCGGCTGGGGGCTGATCGAGAGCGACGGCAACCGGCTGATCCACGTCGCCTGCGGTTCGGTGGAAACCAGCGAGAAGGCCGCGCTCGGCGACCGGCTCGTGATCATCCATGACGGGCTGATCGCGGTGATCGAGCAGTACCGGCCGCACGAGGCCGCCGTCGAGCACACCTTCGTCAACACCAACGCGGCCGCGACCTTGAAGCTCGGCCAG
The DNA here is from genome assembly GCA_964372105.1 of uncultured Undibacter sp. Taxonomy (GTDB): domain Bacteria; phylum Pseudomonadota; class Alphaproteobacteria; order Rhizobiales; family Xanthobacteraceae; genus Pseudolabrys. Next base: position 116 of record CAYJPU010000185.1, on the reverse strand, counting down.
GCGCGCGGCATCGCCATGCTGGTGCCGGCGCGCGCCGGCTTAAGCGTCGCCGAGTACGCGCCCAATCTGGTGAAGAAGACCGTGGTCGGCGCCGGCCACAGCGACAAGGCGCAGAT
>CAYJPU010000184.1:0-6832 GCA_964372105.1 uncultured Undibacter sp. | reverse complement strand
TAGCAGGCGGTCACCGTCATCCCCATGCCGAAGATGAAGCTGGTGAGCGCGCCCATGACCAAGAGCAGCAAGGGCGCGCCGCCGGCGAGATAGACGAGATCGTTGGCGAGCGTGCCGGCCAGACCGGTCACCGACAGCGAGCCGATGATGAAGCCGATAGCCAGCAGGATCGCCACCAGTTCGGCGAGACCCTTCGCCACCGCGACCGCAAGGGTGACAAGGCCGGACCAGCTCATCCGGTGCTGTGGCAGCGCCTGGTTGACGGCGATCAGCAGCGCGGTGGCATAGAACGGCGCCAGCGCCTCCTCCTGCAGCCACACCAGCAGGAACACCAGCAGCACGAACACCGGGATGTAGAACCAGCCCTCCTTCATCACCGCGCGTAAGCGCGGCAGTTCGGCCGCGCGCATACCGCCAAGCCCGAGCTTTGCCGAATAGCCGTCCACCTGCACGACCAGCGCGATGTAAAACAGCAGCGCCGGCACCGTGGCGGCGAGCGCGATCTCGCCATAGGACGTGCCGAGAAACGAGGCCATCACGAAGGCGGTCGAGCCCATCACCGGCGGCATCAGCACCGCGCCGGTCGAGGCCACCGCTTCCACCGCGCCGGCGTAATCGGCGCGGAAGCCGGTGCGTTTCATGGCCGGAATGGTGACCACGCCGGAGCTGATGACGTTGGAGATGACGCTGCCGCTGATCGAGCCCTGCAAGGCACTGGAAATGATGCCGACCTGCGCCGCGCCGCCGCGCCAGCGCCCGACCAGCGCGAAGGCGAGGTCGTTGAAGAAGCGGCCGCCGCCGGTCGCGTTCAACGCCGTGCCGAAGACGATGAAGCCGACCACGATCTCCGCGAAGGCGCGCATCGGAATGCCGAAGGCGCTTTCCGCGCTCGCCAGATGATAGGCGAGGGTGTCGCCGAAGGTTTGCGGATTGCCCTTCAGCGGATTTGGGATGAGGTCGGCGACCACCGGGTAGAGCGACATGGTGGTGACGATCACGGCCATCGGCCAGCCGCTCGTGCGGCGCAGCCCTTCCAGGATCAGCAGCCAGAGGATGCCGGCGAACAGTTTCGCGATCGCCGGCGCGCCGTATTCCCAGCCTTCGCTCAGGATGCGCTCGGCCTTGAACGCGAACCATACCAGCAGGACGAAGGCGATGAGCGCGATCAGCCAGTCGTGCCAAGGCGTGCGCGCGCCGCCGCCGCCTTTGCCGGCCGGAAAGATCAGGAAGATGAGCGGAAACAAGGCCGCCGCCAGCAGATAGAGATAGCGGTTGTCGATGAAGACGACGCCGGCGAAGAGTTGCAGGTTCAGAAGCTGGTTGAGCACCAGAGCCGTGGAGGCCAGTGCCGCCAGGGCAAAGACAATGCGCACCGCGCCGGCAATCGGGCGGCCTTCGAGCTCGTCGGGCATTTGCGCCGCCGCCGCGCCGCCAACATGGGCGTGCGCGGCCGTTGCTCCGTCGACCAAGCGTCCCCTCGCCGATGGCCTGCCGTCCGGGGGCTCGCCCCCGCCGCGATTACGGTGTCGCGCGAATCATTGTGCGCTGGCCCGGCGGGCTGGACAAGCGCGGCGGCAGGAGCGGACGCGGACCGGTTTCCGGTGTGCGATAGCGCCGCTCAGCGCGCGGCGATGTCGAGGTCGACGTAGACCGGCACGTGGTCGGACGGCTTCTCCCAGCCGCGCACGTGCTTGTCGATGCCGGTGTCGACCATCCGGTCGGCGGCCTGCGGCGACATCAGGATGTGATCGATGCGGATGCCGTCGTTCTTCTGGTAGGCGCCGGCCTGGTAGTCCCAGAAGGTGTAGAGGTCGTCGGCGTCGCTCGCGGCGCGAACCGCGTCGGTCAGGCCCAAGTTGACCAAAGTGCGGAACTTCTCGCGGGTCTGCGGCAGGAACAGCGCGTCGTTCACCCAGGCCTCCGGCCGCTTGGCGTCGGCCGGCATCGGGATGACGTTGTAGTCGCCGCACAGCAGCATCGGCTCTTCCAGCTTCAGCCGTTCGCGTGAAAAATTAATCAGCCGGTCCATCCAATTGAGTTTGTAAGGATATTTTTCGGTTGTCGTCGGGTTGCCGTTGGGCAAATAGAGGCTGACCACCCGCAGCACGCCGGTTTTGGTCGAGACGATCGCCTCCAGGAAGCGGGCCTGCACGTCGCCGTCGTCGCTGATCAGGCCGGGCGCCACCTCGTCGAACGGCAGCTTGGACAACAGCGCCACGCCGTTGAAGGTCTTCTGACCGTGCACCGCAACATTGTAGCCGAGCGCCTCCAGCGGCTCGCGCGGGAAGGCCTCGTCGACGCATTTGATCTCCTGCAGGCAGACGATGTCGGGCTCGCGCTCCTTCAACCACGCTTGCAGGTGGTCGAGGCGCTGGCGGACCGAATTGACGTTCCAGGTGGCGATGCGCATGGGGATAAGGCTTCCGGCGGACCGAATTAGCGTGGCCCGCGCCGTGTTTACCAGCGGGCGCAGGGATATGCACTCGGGGCCGTTAATATGCTAGAAGATCGGCCGAAATGGCTCCTGGGACAGGGGACGATCAGCCGTCGGGAAGAGGGGACGACCGGGGCTGGAACGCGCACGACCCGGGACGAAATTAGTCGATGACCAAGAATAAATGGCTAGTGGGGGTCGCGGTACTCGCCCTGATCGGCGTTGCCGTGCTGGCGCGCGGCTACTGGGGCTCGGACGGGGCGACGCGTTCGGCGCGCCCGCCGGCCCGCGTGGTGCCGGTCGAGGTCGCCCAGGCTGAGCGCAAGAAAGTGCCGGTGCGGCTCGACGCCCTCGGCAGCGTGACGCCGATGGCGAGCGTGGCGATCAAGGCACGCCTGGAAACCACCATCACCGGCGTCCACTTCCGTGACGGCGCCGTCGTCAACCAAGGCGACCTGCTGTTCACGCTCGACTGCCGCCAGATCGAGGCGGACATGAAGCGCGTCCAGGCCGTGATCGACGGCGCGCAGGCCTCGCTCGAGCAGTCGCTGCGCGACGTCGAGCGCTATAGCGAGCTGGTGTCGCGCAACGCCACCCCGATCGTCACGCTCAACAACGCCCAGACCTCGGTCAACGTTTCACGCGCCACCGCGGAATCGAACCGCGCCCAGCTCGAAAACCTCAAGGTTCAGCTCGGTTTCTGCGCGATCCGCGCGCCGATTTCCGGCCGCATCAGCATGGCCAACGTGAAGGTCGGGAATTTCGTGCGCCAGGCCGACACCGCGGCCATGGCCACCATCAACCAGGTCGCGCCGGTCTACGTCTCCTTCTCGGTGCCGCAGAAGGTGCTGCCCGATATCCGCCAGGCGATCGCGGCCGAGACCGCCACGGTGGAGGCGATCGTGCCGGGCGAGACGAAGCGCGCCTCCGGCCAGGTCGCCATGATCGAGAACACCGTGGACCCGGCCACCGGCATGGTGATGATCCGCGCCAGCATGCCCAACACGGACGAATTGCTGTGGCCGGGCACCCTGGTCACTGCCGAGATGACGTTGCGGATCGAGGACGCGGTGGTGGTGCCGTCGAGCGCGGTGCAGATCAGCCAGACCGGCAATTTCGTGTTCGTCGTGAAGGACGGCGTCGCCAAGGTGCAGCCGGTCAAGGTCGAGCGCCAGGCCGTCGGCCAAGCCGTCATCAGCGAAGGCCTCAGCGGCGGCGAGACCGTGGTGACCGACGGTCAGTTGCTGCTGGCGGAAGGAACGCGCGTCAACCCGCGCACTGGCAAAACCGCCGCAGGCAGCTGACCCATGAACATTTCCGAGCTCTGCATTCGCCGCCCGGTGCTGACGACACTGATGACGGCGTCGCTGATCGTGTTCGGCGCCTTCGCCTACCGTCTGCTGCCGGTCGCCGCCTTGCCGGCGGTCGACTTTCCCACCATCCAGATCACGGCGACGCTGTCGGGCGCGTCGCCTGAGACCATGGCGGCCTCGGTCGCGTCCCCGATCGAGCGCCAGCTCTCGACCATTTCCGGCATCTCCTCGATGACGTCGTCGTCCTCGCTCGGCCTGACGCAGATCACCATCCAGTTCGACCTCGGCCGCGACATCGACGGCGCCTCGCTCGACGTGCAGACCGCGCTGGCGGTGGCGCAGCGCCGGCTGCCGATCGAAATGACCACGCCGCCGTTCTTCCGCAAGGTCAATCCGGGCGACTTCCCGGTGGTGTTCCTCAGCATGCGGTCGACGACGCTGCCGTTGTCGACCTTGAACGAATACGCCGAGACGGTGCTGGCGCCGACGCTGTCGCAGTTGCCGGGCGTCGCCCAGGTGCTGGTCTACGGCGCGCAGAAGTTCGCCGTCCGTGTCCAGGTCGACCCGGTGGCGGCGGCGGCGCGCAACATCTCGCTCGACGAAATCCGCACCGTCGTCGCCAAGACCAATTCGAGCGCTCCGGTCGGCACGCTGCAGGGCCCGGAGCAGTCGGTCACGCTGGTCGCGACCGGCGCCATGCAGCGCGCGTCCGAGTACCGGGACGTCGTGGTGGCCTACCGCAACGGCGCCGCGATCAAACTGAGCGAAGTGGCCAACGTCGTCGACAGCGTCGAGAACACGCGGATCGCCACCTGGTTCAACGATTCGCGCGCCATCGTGCTGGCCGTGCAGCGCCAGCCCGACGCCAACACCGTCGAGGTGGTGGACATGGTGCGCGCCAAGCTGCCGCAGATGCGCGCGCAGATTCCGCCGGCGATCGAGATGCAGACGCTGTTCGACCGCTCGCTGTCGATCCGGGCCGCGGTCTTCGACGTGCAGGAGACGCTGGTAATCGCGGTCTGCCTGGTGATCATGGTGATCTTCCTGTTCCTGCGGAAGGTCTCCGCCACCGTCATCCCGGCTTTGGCGGTGCCGATTTCGCTGATCGGCACCTGCGCGGCGATGTACGCCTTCGGCTTCTCGATCAACAACATGACGCTTCTGGCGCTCACGCTGTCGGTCGGCTTCGTGGTCGACGACGCCATCGTGATGCTGGAGAACATCGTCCGCCATATCGAGGGCGGCATGAGGCCCTTCGAGGCGGCGCTGAAAGGCTCGCGTGAAATCGGCTTCACCATCGTCTCGATCACCTTCTCGCTGATCGCGGTCTTCATCCCGGTGCTGCTGATGGGCGGCATGGTCGGCCGCGTGTTCCGCGAGTTCGCGGTGTCGATCACCGTCGCGATCATCGTCTCGGGCTTCGTGTCGCTGACGCTGACGCCGATGCTGTGCGCGCGCGTGCTCAAGGGCCACCACGGCGACGAAAAGCAGAACGCCGTGCTGCGCGCCTTCGAGCGCATGTTCGACGCCTGGCTGCGTGCCTATGAATGGTCGCTCGACAAGGTGCTCAAAGCGAAGTCGATCATGCTGATGGTGACGCTCGCCACCATCGCCGGCACGATCTGGCTCTATGTCGTGGTGCCGAAGGGCTTCTTCCCGACCGAGGATACCGGTTACATGATCGGCATCACGGAGGGCAAGACGGATATCGCCTTCGCCGCCATGGCCGAGCATCAAAACAAGATTGCTGCCCTGGTGCGCAAGGACCCGGCGGTCGCCTACGTCAATTCGACGGTCGGCGTTGGCGGGCCGAACACGGTCGGCAACAGCGGCCGCATGCTGGTGGCGTTGAAGCCGCGCAGCGAGCGCGACAGCCTACCCGTGATCGTCGCGCGGCTGCGCCGCACCGCCAACGTCGTGCCCGGCATGACCATCGTGTTCCGGCCGATCCAGAACATCAACCTCGGCGGCCGCATCAGCAAGGGCGAGTACCAATACACGCTGACCTCGAACAACACCGACCAGCTCTACCGGATCGCGCCGGAAATGCGCGAGAAGATCTCGCACGTCGCGGGCCTGCTGGACGTCTCCACCGACCTCTATGTGAAGAACCCGCAGGTCTCCGTCGAGGTCGACCGCGAGAAGGCCGGCGTTTACGGGGTGACCATCGATCAGGTGCGCCAGGAGCTCTACAACGCCTTCGGCTCGCGCCAGGTCGCCACGATCTACACGGCGGCGAACGACTACCAAGTCATTCTCGAGACCAAGCCGGAATTCCAGGTCAGTCCGGACGACCTCAGCCGCATCTTCCTGAAGACGTCGAGCGGCACGACGGTGCCGCTGTCGGCGGTGACGCGGTTCGAGCGCACGGTCGGGCCCTTGCAGGTTAACCACCAGGGTCAGCAGCCGGCGGTCACCATCTCGTTCAACCTCGCGCCGGGTTTCTCGCTCGGCCAGGCGGTCGACGCGATTCAGAAGCTGGAGCGCGACCAGAACCTGCCCGGCAGCATCAGCTCCGGCTTCCAGGGCACCGCGCAGGTGTTCCAGGATTCGTTGCGCGGGCAGGGCATCCTGATCCTGGCGGCGATCTTCGCGGCCTATGTCGTGCTCGGCGTCCTGTACGAGAGTTTCATCCATCCGATCACCATCATCTCCGGCCTGCCGTCGGCCGGCATCGGCGCGATCCTGACGCTGATCCTGTTCAAGATGGACCTGTCGGTGATCGCCATGATCGGCATCGTGATGCTGGTCGGTATCGTGAAGAAGAACGCCATCATGATGATCGACTTCGCGCTCGAACGCCGCCGCGTCGGCCTGTCGGCCGAAGCCGCGATCCGCGAAGCCTGCCTGCTGCGTTTCCGGCCGATCATGATGACGACCTTCGCCGCCATCTTCGGCACGCTGCCGATCGCGCTCGGCACCGGCGCGGGGGCCGAGTTGCGCCAGCCGCTCGGCATCGCCGTGGTCGGCGGCTTGTTGCTGTCGCAGCTACTGACGCTCTACATCACGCCGGTGATCTACCTGTACCTCGACCGCTTCGACCGCATGCTCAAGCGCAGCCTGGAGCCGCAGCTCGAGGAAGTGC
>CAYJPU010000183.1:0-6843 GCA_964372105.1 uncultured Undibacter sp. | reverse complement strand
GGTCCGGCCTTCGGCCGGCCCGAGCACAAGCCTTGTGCCGGGCATCCACGTCTTCACTGGTGCTTGGATAAGAAAGGCGTGGATGGCCGGGACAAGCCCGGCCATGATGAACGACTACTTCCCCGTCTTGATCCGCGTCCACAGCCGGTTGGTCAGGCGCTGGGTCTTCTGGTCGCGCGCGCCCACGGTGTAGAGCCGCTGCATGGTGGCGGCGTCGGGATAGACGCCGCGGTCGTCGAGCACGGCCTTGTCGACGAACTTCTGGCTCGCCAGATTGCCGTTGGCGTAGGACACCAGATTGCTGTTCTTGGCCGCGACCTCCGGCTTCAGCAGATAATCGATGAAGGCATAGGCCTCCGCGACGTGCGCCGCGTCCTTCGGGATGGCCAGGTTGTCGAACCACATCTGCGCGCCCTGCTTCGGGATCGCATAGCCGATCTCGACACCGTTCTTGGTCCCGTTCTTGGCCTCGGCGGCGCGCTTCTGCGCCTGCTTGATGTCGCCGGACCAGCCGACCACCAGGCAGATCTCGCCGCTCGCCAGCGCGTTGAGATATTCGGACGAGTGGAATTTCCGCACCGAGGGACGGATCTTCATCATCAGATCGGCGGCCTTGTCGAGGTCGGCCTGCTTGACCGAGTTCGGATCGATGCCGAGGTAATGCAGCGCCGCTGGCAGGATGTCGTCGGCTGAGTCGAGCATGTGCACGCCGCAGTCCTTGAACTTGGCGAGCAGCTCCGGCTTGAACACCACGTCCCAGCTGTCGATCGTGGCGCCCGCGCCGAGACGCGCCTGCACGGCCTTGACGTTGTAGCCGATGCCGGTGGTGCCCCACATGTAATTGACGGCGTATTGGTTGCCCGGGTCGTAGCCCGCGAGCCGCTTGGCGATGTCCGGCCAGACGTTGCCGAGGTTCGGCAGCTTGCTCTTGTCGAGCTTCTGGAACACGCCAGCCTTGATCTGGCGCTCCAGAAAATAGGCGGTCGGCACCACCACGTCGTAACCGGACTTGCCGGCCAGCAGCTTGGTCTCCAGCGTCTCGTTGGCGTCGAAGGTGTCGTATTGCACCTTGATGCCGGTCTCTTTGGTGAAGTCGTCCAGCACGGTCGGATCGATATAGTCCGACCAGTTGTAGACGTTGACCACGCGCGCCTGCTGCGCGGCGGCCACGGGGACGCTGACGCTCAGGACGATAATGGCGGCTGCGAATGCGCGACGCATGGGAGCCTCAAAAGAAATAAGATCGTTCAGGTCTTGGTCGGAAGGCCCGTCGCCTTCCAGGCAATGATGCCGCCGGCGAGATGGCAGGTATAAGGATAACCCCGGTCCTGGGCGGCGATCGAGGCGGTCACCGAGCGGCGGCCGGAGCGGCAGGCGAACACGACCTGCTTGCCCTGCGGGTCCGGAATGGCGGCCGGATCGAACACCGAGAGCGGCACGATCACCGCGTCGGGATAACTCTCGACGTTGGTCTCGTTGAACTCGCGCACGTCGACCAGCAGCATGCGGCCTTCCCGCAGGCCCGCCGCGACTTCCGCCGGGGTCAGGTTCTGCACTTCGCCGGCACGCGGCATTTCGTCGGCCATGGACAACAACTCCCTTTAACGGCGCCGTTTTAGCCGGAATCGGCGGCCGCCGCACCAGTCTTTTGGACGTCATTCCGGGGCGCCGCCAACGGGTCCGTCCCGGAATGACAAAAGCTGGGTTAGATCGTCACCTGGGTGCCGACCTCGACCACCCGGCCGGTCGGAATCTGGAAATAGTCGGTGGCGTCGTTGGCCGAGCGGGTCAGCCCGATGAACAGCCGGTCCTGCCAGCGCGGCATGTCGGACTGGACCGCCAGCTTGAGCGCGCGCCGGGACAGGAAGAACGACGTCGACATGATGTCGAACTGCCAGCCGAGCTTGCGCGCGATCGCCAGCGCCTTCGGCACGTTCGGCGTCTCCATGAAGCCGAACTTCAGCGACACCCGCAGGAAGGTCTCGCCCACCGGCTCGATGCGCACACGCTCGGACGGATCGATGCGCGGGGTGTCGGCGGTCTCGATGGTGAGGATGACGTTCTTCTCGTGCAGCACCTTGTAGTGCTTGAGGCTGTGCAGCAACGCGGTCGGCGCGGAAGCAGGATCGCTGGTGAGGAACACCGCGGTGCCCGGCACGCGCTGCGGCGGCTTCTTCTCGAGGCTCGCCACCAGCGATTCGATCGGGGTCTCAAGCCGCCGCGTTTTCTCGAACAGCAACTTGCTGCCGCGCCGCCACGTGTACATCACCACCATGACCAGCGCGCCGAGCGCGAGCGGCATCCAGCCGCCCTCGACAATTTTCAGCAGGTTGGCCGAGAGGAACGTGAGATCGATGAACAGGAACGGCGCGATCAACGCCGCCGCTCCGATCACAGGCCAACGCCAGACTTTCCAGATGACGATGAAGGCCATCATGGCGGTGACGACCATCGTGCCGGTGACGGCGATGCCGTAAGCGGAGGCGAGCGCGCTCGACGACCGGAACAGCGCCACCAGCAGCAGCACGCCGACGAGCAGCAGCGTATTGACGCGCGGCATGAAGATCTGCCCGGCGAGCATCTCCGACGTGTGGCGGATTTCGAGCCGCGGCAGCAGCCCGAGCTGGATCGCCTGGCGCGTCAGCGAATAGGCGCCGGTAATGACCGCCTGGCTGGCGATCACCGTGGCGCAGGTGGCGAGCAGCACCATCGGCAGCAGCGCCCACTCGGGGAACAGCAGGAAGAACGGGTTCTCGATCGCCTTCGGGTTGGCCAGCACCAGCGCGCCCTGCCCGAGATAATTGATGGTCAGCGCCGGCAGCACCACCGTGAGCCAGGCGAAGCGGATCGGGCCGCGGCCGAAATGGCCCAAATCGGCATAGAGCGCTTCCGAGCCGGTCACGACCAGGAAGACCGCGCCGAGCGTATAGAAAGCGATGATGCCGTGATGAACGAGGAAGCTCACGCCGTACCACGGGTTGAAGGCATAGAGCACGGCGGGATTTTGCCCGACGTGCCAGAGGCCGGCGGCGGCAAGCGCGGCGAACCAGACCACGGTGAGCGGACCGAAGAAGGCGGCGACCTTGGCGGTGCCGCGCGACTGCACCGCGAACAGGCCGACCAGAATCATCACCGTGATCGGCACCACATAGGCGTCGAAGGCGGGCGTCACGACCTTCAGGCCTTCGACGGCGGACAGCACCGACAGCGCCGGCGTGATGATGGCGTCGCCGTAAAACAACGCACCGCTGATAACGCCGAGCAGGATCACGATACCGCTAGAGCGGCCGAGCGCCCGCGAAGCCAGAGCCATCAACGCCAGCGTACCGCCTTCACCGTTGTTGTCGGCGCGCAGCAGAATGATGACGTATTTCACGGTGACGACGATAACGAGCGCCCAAATGATCAGCGACAGGATGCCGAGCACCACCGGCTCGCTCGCCGGCTGGCCGGGACCGACGGCGGCGAGCACCGATTCGCGCATCGCGTAGAGCGGGCTGGTGCCGATGTCGCCATAGACGACGCCGATGCTACCGATGGTGAGCGCCCAGAAACCGGTCCGTGCCGGAACGGCACCGTCCGGGGTGGCAAGGCTGTGTGACATCGGGAAGGGCCTGATTGTTGCAGCGCAAAAAGCGGCGAGGCGCGGGCTTATAACGCCTGGATTCTGCGTTCAGCAGCGCTATTCGCGCAAAGCATCGCTGCGAGCCATGCAGAAAGCGCAGGCCAAAAGCCTCAATTAAATTATTGATTTCAATAGCTTAGCTGACAAGTCCGGCCGCAGCTGCGTTTTGCCCCTGTTGCTGCGAGAGTCGTCAGACCGTTACCTGAGTACCGACCTCGACCACCCGGCCGGTCGGAATCTGGAAGAAGTCGGTGGCGTCGCTGGCCGAGCGCGCCAGCCAGATGAACAGGTGGTCCTGCCAGCTCGGCATGCCCGATTGCGCCGAGGGCCGCAGCGAACGCCGCGACAGGAAGAACGACGTCGACATGATGTCGAACTGCCAACCGTGCTTGCGCGCGACCGCCAAAGCCTTCGGCACGTTCGGCTGCTCCATGTAGCCGAACTTCAGCGACACCCGCGAGAAGTGCTTGGACAGCGGCGTGATGCGCACGCGCTCCTCTTCCGGCACGCGCGGCGTGTCGGCGGTGACGATGGTGAGGATGACGTTCTTCTCGTGCAGCACTTTGTTGTGCTTGAGATTGTGCAGCAGCGCGGTCGGCGAGAATTCCGGATCGCTGGTGAGGAAGACCGCCGTGCCGGGCACGATGTGCGGCGGCTTCTTTTCAAGGTTGCGGAACAGCGTGTCGAGCGGCACTTCGGTGCGGCGCGTCTTGCTGACGAGGATGCCGCTGCCGCGCCGCCAGGTCAGGATCAACAGCACCATGGCGGCGCCGAACAGCAGCGGCGCCCAGGCGCCCTCGAACAGCTTGAGGAAGTTGGCGGAGAAGAACGTCACGTCGACGACGGTCAGCGGCACCAGTAGCAGCGCAGTTTTCCAGAGCGGCCACTGCCATAGTTTCCAGACGACGATGAAGGCCAGCACGCCGTCGACCACCATCGTCGTGGCGACTGCGATGCCGTAGGCCGAGGCCAGCGCGCTCGAGGTGCGAAACAGCCCGACCAGCAGCAGCACGCCAATCAAAAGCGCGATCGTCACGCGCGGAATGTAGATCTGCCCGACCTGCGAGGCCGAGGTGTGCAGGATCGTCAGGCGCGGCAGAAGGCCGAGCTGGATCGCCTGGTGCACCAGCGAATAAGCGCCGGTGATCACCGCCTGGCTCGCGATCACGGTGGCGGCCGTCGCCAGCACGACCATCGGCAGCAGTAGCGCTTCCGGCACCAGCCGGTAAAACGGATTCTCGATCGTCGTCGGGTTGGCGAGCACAAGCGCGCCCTGCCCGAAATAATTGAGCAGCAACGCCGGCAGCACCAGGCTCAGCCACGCTGTTTGGATCGGCTTGCGGCCGAAGTGGCCGAGGTCGGCATAGAGCGCTTCGCCGCCGGTCACGACCAGGAACACCGCGCCGAGCGTGACCAGGCCGATGGCGCCGTGGTCGGCCAGGAAGGCGATGCCGTAGACTGGGTTGATGGCCGCGAGCACGTGCGGATCGTCGCTGATGTGCAACAGCCCGGCGATCGCGATCGACAAGAACCACACCACCATCACCGGCCCGAACAGCGCGGCGACCTTGGCGGTGCCGCGGCTTTGCGCGGCGAACAGCCCGACCAGGATGACGACGGTGAGCGGCGCCACGTATTCGCTGAAAGTGGGGCTCGCGAGCTTGAGGCCTTCCACCGCCGAAAGCACCGAGATGGCCGGCGTGATCACCGAGTCGCCGAGAAACATCGCGGCGCCGATGACGCCGACGATGAAGACGAACGTGGTGCGCCGGCCGAGCGCGCGGGTCGCCAAGGCGGTGAGCGAGAGCGTGCCGCCCTCGCCGTTGTTGTCGGCGCGCAGCAGCATCAGAACGTATTTCAGGGTTACGGTGATGATCAGCGCCCACACGATGAGCGACAGCACGCCGAGCACAATGTCGCGGGTGACGGCCTGGTGGTTGCTGGCGGCCATGGCCGCTTCGCGGAACGCGTAGAGCGGGCTGGTGCCGATGTCGCCATAGACGACGCCGACGCTGCCGAGGGACAGCGCAATGAAATTGGGGGGCGCTTCGTGCCCGGTACCCGTGCCGGCCTCGGCGGGTGAGACCGTCTCCTTCACGCCATCGCTCATATGAGTATTTTTCGCGTCCGCCGGAGGCAATAACGCCGGCCTTATATCATCCCGAACCAAGACACAGAATACTGGGCCTCGTCCGGGGCCAATTGACCCGGATCAAGCTGTGCGTAACTGCACCGGACGGCTTTCAGGGGGTCAGGTTGGCCGGAATCGGCGGCTCTTCCCTCATCAACGTAACAGTGACCCGGCGGTTCGGGGACATTGACGGATTATCGGGAAACAACGGGTCGGTGTCGGACTTGCCCGCAACCATGAAGATATGCCCGGCCGGGACACCCTCGCCTTCGAGGATCTGGCGCACGGCGTTGGCGCGGTCGGCGGAAAGTTCCCATGGGCCGTAGCCCGGCTTCGGCGGCAGCCTGCTGGTGGCGGTGTGGCCGACGATGGAGATCCGGAACGGCATGGCCTTGAGCGGCGGCGCCAGCTTCTGGATCAGCCGGCGGGTGCGCTCGTACGGCTCCTTGAGACCGTCCGGAAACATCGAGCGGCCGTCCTGGTCGACGATCTCGATGTTGAGGCCCTGCTTGGTCTCCTCGATCATGATGTGCTTGGAGACTTCGGTGATCTCCGGCATTTCCTGCATCGCCTGGCGCAGCGAGGCGGAGGCCAGCGCGAAATTACGGTCCTCCTTGAAGCGCGCGCCGTAGCTGCGCTGGCGGTCATGCTCGTCGGGCGACGGCGTGGCCGAGGCTTCGGAGGGATCGATGTGGGCCGCGGCTTTGAGCTTGGGGCGCGTCGGCAGGCCGAGCACCTCGATGATGCCGGAATAGCGCACGCGGTCCTGCACGCCGAAGGCGTCGCGCATCGAGCCGGCGACGACCTGCAGCTTGGCCTGATCCTGCGTCGAATAGGCGACCAGCATGACGAAGAAGGCCATCATCAGGCCCATCAGATCGGCGAAGGTCACGAACCAGCCGTGACCGCCGCCGTGACCGCCGTCCTTGCGTCTTGCCATCGCCGCGGCCCCCGATGCGCCGCGACTACGCGGCCACCGCCTCCGCCTCTTCGCCCTCGCCCTCTGTGGCGTGACGATGCTTTTCAGGCAGGTAGGCGAGCAGCATTTCGCGCACCAGCGACGGGCTCTTGGCATCGCGGATCATCA
>CAYJPU010000182.1:0-6976 GCA_964372105.1 uncultured Undibacter sp. | reverse complement strand
GGGGGGGGGGGCGGGGGGGGGGGGGGGGGGGGGGGGGGGGGGGGGGGGGCGGGCCGCCGGGGGGGGGGGGGGGGCTCGATTGTGAAGCGACCCCACCCCCGGCGCTTCGCGCCGGACCTTCCCCATTCAGGGGAGGGATAAGAGCAGCTACTGCGGCAGCGTGCCGTTCTCGCGCAACACGTCGCCCGCCAGATACAACGAGCCGGTGATGAGAATGCGCGGCGGCGGATCGAGGTCGAGCTTGCGCACGGCTTCCAGCGCCTCGGCGAGATTGTCGCGGCTGGTGGCGGCGAGGCCGATGCTGCGCGCGCAGTCGGCCACCGCTTCCGCCGTCAGGCCCTTTTCGACGCCGGGCACCGGCACCGCGATCATGCGGCGCGCCAGCCCGGTGAAATTGCGTAGGAAGCCCTCGCAGTCCTTGCTCGCCAGCATGCCGACGATCAGCACCAGCGGCCGCGACACGCGCTCCTCGAGATCGGCGAGCGCGGCGGCAATCGCGCGGCCGCCATCCGGATTGTGCCCGCCGTCGAGCCACAATTCGCTGCCCGGCGGCGCGAGATCGACGAGACGGCCTTGCGCCAGCCGTTGCAGCCGCGCCGGCCAGTCGGCCTTCACCATGCCGGCTTCATAGGCGGCGTTTGGAATTTTCAGCGCTGGTATGGCGCGCAGCGCCGCGATCGCCAGCCCGGCGTTTTCGTATTGATGGCGGCCATAGAGCTTCGGCGCCGGCAGGTCGAGCAGGCCGGCGTCGTCCTGATAAACGAGACGGCCGCGCTCCTCGGTGGCGGTGAAATCCTCGCCGGCGATTTTCAACGGCGTCTTCAACCGCGCGGCCTGGCGCTCGATCACGCGCAGCACGTCGCTGTGTTGCGCGGCGATGATCGCCGGCACGTTGGGCTTCAAGATGCCGGCCTTCTCGGCGGCGATCTTCTCCAGCGTCGGCCCAAGAAAATCGACATGGTCCACCGACACGCGCGTGATCACGCTGGCGAGCGGATCGTCGATGACGTTGGTGGCGTCGAGCCGGCCGCCGAGGCCGACCTCCAGCAGCAGCACGTCGGCCGGATGCCGCGCGAACAGCAGCAGGCCGGCCGCGGTGGTCATCTCGAACACGGTGATCGGCGCGTCCGTATTGGCGCGCTCGCATTCCTCCATCACCTGCGCCAGTTCGGCGTCGGAGACGAGCGTGCCCTCGTTTTCACCACCTAAGCGAAAGCGCTCGTTGAAGCGCGCCAGATGCGGCGAGGTGTAGACGTGCACGCGCTTGCCCGCGGCCTCCAGGATCGCGCGCATGAAAGCGACGGTCGAGCCCTTGCCGTTGGTGCCGGCGACATGAATGACCGGCGGCAGTCTCTTTTCGGGATGACCCAAGGCGGCGAGCAGACGCTGCAGGCGCTCGAGCGACAGATCGATGCGCTTGGGATGCAGCGCGGTCAGCCGCGCGAGGATGGAGTCGATGGGAGTCATTTTGTTTGCCTGTCATGCCCGCGAAAGCGGGCATCCAGTAGCCACTGGTATCGCCAGCATAGGACACAGTGAGTACTGGATCATCCGCTTTCGCGGATGATGACGTTCGAGATGGATTACGCGTGCGCGGGAACCGGCAATTGCTGCTGTTCGGGCGGCGCGGGCGGCGCCTTGGTGAGCAGGCGGCAGAGCTCGGCGAGCGTGCCGCGCAGCTTGTGGCGGTGCACCACCATGTCGACCATGCCGTGGGCGGCAAGATACTCTGCGCGCTGAAAGCCTTCCGGCAATTTCTCGCGAATGGTCTGTTCGATCACGCGCGGGCCGGCGAAGCCGATCAGCGCGCCCGGCTCGGCGATGTGCACGTCGCCCAGCATCGCATAGGACGCAGTGACGCCGCCGGTGGTCGGATTGGTCAGCACGACGATGTAGGGCTTCTTGGCCTCGCGCAGCATCTGCACGCCGACCGTGGTGCGCGGCAATTGCATCAGCGACAGGATGCCTTCCTGCATGCGCGCGCCGCCGGACGCGGCGAACAGGATATAGGGCGTCTGCCGCCGCGCCGCGGTCTCGAAGCCGGCAATGATCGCCTCGCCCGCCGCCATGCCGAGCGAGCCGCCCATGAAATCGAAATCCTGCACGCCGATGGTAACCATCTGGCCTTCGAGGCGGCCGACGCCGATCTTCACGGCGTCCTGATAGCCGGTCTTGGTGCGCGCGTCCTTGAGACGGTCGACATAGCGGCGCTCGTCGCGGAACTTGAGCGGATCGATCTGCACTTCGGGCAGCGCGATGTCTTCGAACTCGCCATTGTCGAACATGTTCTTCAGGCGCATCGGCGCGCTGATGCGCATGTGATAGTTCGACGACGGAATGACGAACTGGTTGGCCTCGACGTCCTTGTAGAACACGAGCTGGCCGCTCTCCGGGCACTTGATCCAGAGATTTTCCGGCGTCTCACGGCGCAGGAAGCTGCGAATCTTCGGCCGGACGACGTTGGAGATCCAGTTCATGGCGGTCCTTGAGGGTCTTAAGCTCAGGCAAGTGATGTAATCCTAAAGCCCGCCCGAATCCACTGCCGCTATAGCCCGGAAATGGGGCCGGATATAGCCGCCGGACCGGCCATGGTTGACCACGCGCCAAGCGCGGCCGGCGTCATAAATACGTAGTGAAATCAGGCCCTTTTACGGGGCCTGCGGCCGCCTTTGGCGGCGATGCGCGAAATGTGCCGGGTCGACGGCAT
The DNA here is from genome assembly GCA_964372105.1 of uncultured Undibacter sp. GTDB lineage: Bacteria > Pseudomonadota > Alphaproteobacteria > Rhizobiales > Xanthobacteraceae > Pseudolabrys. The sequence continues at coordinate 4,269 of CAYJPU010000182.1, read as the reverse complement.
CGGCTTGTCGACCAGCTGCTCGTTGCGCGCGAGGTTCTCGATCGCGGCCAGCAGCACGTTGCGGGTGGTGGCGATGTCGGCAGGCGTTACGCCCTCGACCGCGATGCTGTTGACCTCCTCGGCCTGCGGCACCAGCCGGGCCTTGAGGTCGCGGCCCTTGGGCGTGAGGAAGACGTAGACCTTCTTGCGGTCGCTGCCGAGCTGGCGGCGCTCGACATAGCCGAGCTTCTCCATGGTCTTGAGCGCGGAGAAGGTGGTCGGCTCCATGACGCCGGCCTGCTCGCTCAGTTCGCGCTGGGTGATGCCGTCGCCGTCCCACAAGATGCGCAGGAACGACCAGTGGCCGAACGACACGTCGTGCTCGGCCAGCCGCACGCTGAGCGCGCGCACGAAGATGCGCGCGGCGTCGCGCACCAAGTGCGCAAGACGATCGTCCGGCACGGCCTCGCGCCAGTGCCGCAGGATGGTCTGCATGCCGGTCGGCGGCGGCGTGCGGCTCATGCGGGTTCCCCTGGCAGTCCGGTCTGATAGGAGAGCACGACGTCGCTGCCGGCGCGCGCCGAGCGCAACATCGCGAGGCAGACTTCCAGCGTGGCCATGGCCCAGCGGCCGTCATGCAGGGGCGTGCGGTCGTCGACCACGGCGGCGTAGAGCTCGTCGATCACCTCGGCGCGCGGCACCGACGGCGGCGGTAGTTCGTCCAAGCGCGCGATGCCCTGCTGATAGACCATGACGCCGTCCGGCACCGGGCGCAGATCGCCGCGCTCGCAGCTCACCAGCACCAGGCCGAAATGCTGGTAATGCGCGGGCGGCGCACCCTGCGGCTGATAGCTGGAACCGCCGTAATTACGGGCGTTTTTGAAATCGGCTTCGGTGGCGGCATTGTCGAAGCGCTGCAGCGCACGGGGAGCCTGCGGCCGCTTCTGCTGGCCCATCTCGCCGATCCAGCCCTGGAATTCATCCGAATCGAAATGGCCATAGCCGTCGTAGGTGAGCGTGGCGAAAGCGCCGTCCTCGAAGGTCAGCAGCGCCGAGAAGGCGCCTTCGGTCGGCCGTGTTGCGTCCCAGGCGCCGGTCTGCGCCCGCACGGCCTTGACGCGGCCGCCGCCGAGCAGGCGCACGATGTCGACCTGATGCGGCGCCTGGCTGAACAGCGCGCCGCCGCCTTGAGTCGTGTCGAGCTCTTCCGGCCGGCGCGGGCGGTAGATGAAATCCGTGTAGTTCAGCGCCGTGATCATGCGCACGCGGCCGAACTCGCCGCTGTCGATCAATTTGCGGCAATGCAGGATCGGCGCGTCGAACGAATGACTGTGGCCGACGATGAGATGCACGTTGGCCGCGCGCGCCGCCGCGATCATCTCGGTGGATTCGGCGATCGTGAGCGCGATCGGCTTCTCGACCAGAATGTGCTTGCCGGCTTCCGCGGCCAGTTTCACATGCGCGGCGTGCATCTGGTGCGGCGTCGCCACATAGACCACTTCGACATCCGGATCGGCGCACAGAGCTTCCACGTCCTCGTAGGTCCGGGCGCCGAAATCCTCGGCAAACCGCGCGCGCGCCACGGCGCGCGGGTCGGCCGCCGCCACCAGCTTGACGCGCGGGTCGTGCGCCAGGGTCGGCAGCATCACGGTGAAGGCACGGCCGAGACCGGCCACCCCGAGCCGCAGCTTGCGTTTCTCGTTCACGCTTTAATCCGGCTCGACAAGAGCGCAGCCTTTCATTAGTTTAATCTTAGATATCTAAGATAAAGCACGCGGCCGCCGGTTTGGCCAGCCGCGGCAACAGGGAGACGCCGCATGACCCCGGATGAAAACGATTTGCTGTGCCGTGTCGAGGGCGACGCGCCGATGGGCCAGATCATGCGCCGCCATTGGATCGCAGCCTGCCTGTCCGAGGAGGTGGCCGAGCCGGACGGCAAGCCGGTGCGGGTCAAGCTCTTGGGCGAGAACCTGGTGGTGTTCCGCGACAGCAAAGGCCGCCTCGGCGTACTCGACGAATTCTGCTCGCACCGCCGCGCCTCGCTGGTGTTCGCCCGCAACGAGGAATGCGGACTGCGCTGCCTGTACCACGGCTGGAAGTTCGACGTGGACGGCAACGTCGTCGACATGGCGTCCGAGCCGGTCGGCAGCGTCGACCCGGACCGCGTCAAGCAGAAGTCCTATCCGGCGCGCGAAGCCGGCGGTTTCGTGTGGACCTATATGGGCCCGCCGGAGGAGATGCGCGAATTCGAGCCGCCGGCCTTCGCGCCGACGCCGGACGCGCGCGTCAGCGCCACCAAAGTGCGCGTGCGCTGCAACTGGGCGCAGATCCTGGAAGGACAGATCGACTCGGCGCATTCCTCCAGCCTGCATTCGTCCGACATGGTGCCGGCGCCGGTCGACGGCGCCAAGGCCACCGACGTGAACTGGCTGCGGCCCTCGACCGACAAGGCGCCGCGTTTCCAGATCGAACGCACCGGCTACGGTTTCCGCTACGCGGCCATCCGCAAACCGATCAAGAACGAGACTACCCACGACTACATCCGCACCACGGTCTACGTTGCGCCGTTCACCGCGCTGATCCCGCCCAACAACGTCCACAACGTCGCGACGCTGCTGACGCCGGAGGATGACATAACCACGATGTTCTACTTCATCGCCTGGAACGGCGCCGACAAGCCGGGCGTCGCGCCCGACGTCTGGCGCAAGTTCAACAAGCTGGAGTGGGGCGTCGACGTCGACAAGGACTTCAACGGCGTCCGCACCGCGGCCAACGACTACAGCCAAGACCGCGCCGCGATGAAGGCCGGGAATTTCACCGGCATCGCCGGCATTCCAAACCAGGACATCGCGATGTGGGAGTCGATGGGGCCCATCAGCAAGCGCGATTTGGACCGGGTCGGCGCCAGCGACGTCGCCGTGGTCGCTTTCCGCCGCTTGATGGTGGAAGCGGCGCGCGCAATGCGCGATACTGGCAAGGCGATCGGCACGGCGGAACCGCATGTTCCGCATGCCACAATCAGTTCGTTCGAAGGCGTGGTGCCCAAGACCAGTAATTGGCGGGCCCTCGGTGGAGGAAGCAAAGCGGCGCCGGAACGCGCCGCTCAACATGCTACGGCAAGCGCATGATTCCGAAAAGCAGATACCGCTTTTCGGAAAAGATCATGCGCAAAATGAAGTAGCAAACAAAACGGGGAGGATAGCTTGATCAAATTCGCTCAATGGACCGGCCTGATCGCCGGTGCGGCGCTCATCGGCGCCGTGCAGACGGCCTCGGCCGAGGACACGGTGAAGCTCGCCGTCGGCCAACGCGGCAACTGGGACACCTCGGTTTCCGAAGTCGGCCAGTTAGCCGGCATCTTCAAGAAGCACGGCCTCAAGCTCGAGATCGTCTACACCAACGGCGCGGGCGAGACCCAGCAGGCGGTGATTTCCGGCAGCGTCGATATCGGCATTGCCGCGGGCGTGATGGGCGTGTTCAGCGCCTATTCCAAGGGCGCGCCGGTGCGCGTGATCGGCGCCGAGACCACCGGCGCCGGCGACCTCTATTGGTACGTGAAGGCGGATTCGCCGATCAAGTCGCTCAAGGACACCGACGGCAAGGTCCTGGCCTATTCGACCAACGGTTCGTCGACCCACGGCGTCGTCACCGCCTTCATCAAGGAAAACAACCTGAAGGCCAAACCGACCGCGATGGGCGGGCCGGCCGCCAACATCACCGCGGTGATGTCGGGGCAGATCGATGTCGGCTGGGCGGCACCGCCGTTCGGGCTCGACCAGCTCGACGCCAAGCAGATCCGCATCGTCGCCACCGGCAACGACGCGAAAGCGTTCAAGGGCCAGACGGTGCGGCTCAACATCGTCAACGCCAATTACCTCAAGGCGCACGAAGACGTCGTCAAGCGCTACATGAAGGCCTACCGCGAGACGGTCGACTACATGTACAAGGACCCGCAGGGCCTCAAGACCTACGCTGAGTGGCTCAAGATCAGCGAAGCCAAGGCCAGGCGCACGCGCGACGACTTCTTCCCGCCGCCAGCGATCGATCCGGACAAGATCACCGGCCTCGAGTCGATCGTGAAGGACGCCGTGGCGCTCAAGTTCACGGCCACCGAGCTGACCAAGGACCAGCTGGCGGATCTGATCCGCATCCCGCCGCGGTAAGACGCGCTTTGGTCTTCTTGTAGCCCGCATGAAGCGAAGCGTAATGCGGGGCAGTGCCCCCGGATTTCGCTTCGCTCATCCGGGCTTCTGTAACGGGCCTTTGTTAGTCAATCCCTTTTTGCGTCAT
>CAYJPU010000181.1:2582-6977 GCA_964372105.1 uncultured Undibacter sp. | reverse complement strand
TTGATCGGGGTCGCGGTGCTCGTGTTCTTCCTGCTGCGCGTCGTGCCCGGCGACATCGTCGAGATCAAGCTGCGCGGCGACGGCGGCAGCGTCACGCAGGAGACGATCGACATGGAGCGCAAGCGGCTCGGTCTGGATCGGCCGCTGCTGACCCAGTTCGGCGACTGGATGGTGGGCATGGCCACGCTCGACTTCGGCAATTCGATGTGGACCGAGCGGCCGGTGGTCACCGAGATCGCCGGCCGCCTCGAGCTGTCGCTGCAGGTCGCCGTCATGGCGACCATCATCGCGGTCCTGCTCGCCATTCCGATGGGCACTTTGGCGGCGCTGTTCCGCGATAGTTGGATCGACTACACGGTGCGGCTTCTGACCATCGGCGGCCTGTCGATCCCGTCGTTCTGGTTCGGCATGTTGATCATGTTGACCTTGCTGGCGCTGTTCAACTGGCTGCCGCCGATCACGTTCACGCCGATCTACGTCGATCCGATCGCCAACCTCACGCAGTTGATCTGGCCGGCTTTGGCGGTCGGCTACCGCTACTGCGCGGTGGTGGCGCGCATGATCCGTTCCTCGCTGCTCGAAGTGATGAACGAGGACTACATCCGAACCGCGCGCGCCAAAGGCGTCTATGAGCGGCTCGTGATCTCGCGCCACGCCCTGCGCAACGCGCTGCTGCCGGCGATCACCGTCATCGGGCTGGAGTTCACCTTCCTGATCGGCGGCCTGGTCGTGACCGAGCAGGTGTTCAACCTCAACGGCATCGGCCAGTTGTTCGTGCAGAGCGTGTCGCGCAACGACTTCACGCTGATCCAGGGCATGGTGATGCTGATCGCCGCGTTCTACGTGCTCGTTAATCTGGCGATCGACCTGCTTTATGCCGTGTTCGACCCGCGCATCCGGTACAACGCATGACGATGGCCACCCCGACCCTTCCTGCCGCCAAGGCCGACCAGAAGCCGCGCGCGCCGAACGTGTATGTCGACTTCTGCCGCCAGCAACCGCTCGGCGCCGTGAGCTTCGTCATCATCTTCCTCATGATGTTCGCCGGCATCTTCTCGCCGCTGGTCGCCCCCTACGATCCGCTGACGATCGACTTCGCCTCGCTGCTCGCGCCGCCGTCCGCCGACCACTGGTGCGGCACCGACGCGTTCGGCCGCGACATCTGCTCGCGTCTGATCTACGGCTCGCGCACGGCGCTGGTCATCGGCTTCACCTCGTCGTTCGTCGGCTCGTCGCTCGGCGCCATCCTCGGCGTCGCCTCGGCCTATTTCGGCGGCAAGATCGACGACTGGATTCAGCGCTTCGTCGACATCCTGCTCGCGTTCCCGCTGATCGTGCTGGCGCTGGTGGTGGTGGCCGCGTTCCGGAAGTTCACGGTCGGCGGCGTCGACGTGAACCTGGTCGTCGCGATCGCCATCCCGATCATCCCGCGCGTCGCCCGCGTGGTACGTTCCGCCGCGCTGTCGGTGCGGGTCGCGCCCTACGTCGACGCCGCCCGCGCCGCCGGTTACTCCCATACCCGCATTATCTTCCGCCACATGGCGCCGAACGTCGTCGCGCCTTACCTCATCATGCTGACCGCCTTCATCGCCCAGGCAATCCTGGCGGAAGCCTCGCTGTCGTTCCTCGGCCTGGGCGTGACCGAGCCGACAGCGGCCTGGGGCCTGATGCTGTCCGGCAACGCCGCCGACTTCTACCGGCAGGCGCCCTGGATGATCCTGTTCCCGGGCGTCGCGATCAGCCTGGCCGTGTTCGCCTTCAACTTGTTCGGGGACAGCCTGCGGGACTTCCTTGATCCGCGCTTCAAGGTATAACGGCGCCGGATTGCTCACCCGCCCGGGGTGAGCCTGTGACACGTTCAAGGAAAGTCCCATGCCTAAGCCTCTCGCCGGCCTCCGCGTTCTCGAACTTGCCCGCATTCTGGCCGGGCCCTGGGCTGGACAAATCCTTGCGGACTTAGGGGCCGACGTGATCAAGGTGGAACGCAAGGGCGTCGGCGACGACACCCGCGGCTGGGGCCCGCCCTTCGTCGAGGGCAAGGACGGCAACCACATCGGCTCGGCCTATTTCCACGCCGCCAACCGCGGCAAGCGCTCGATCGAGATGGACTTCGAGAGCGAGGACGGCCGCCGCATCGTCAAGAAGCTGGCGGCGAAGTCCGACATCCTGATCGAGAACTTCAAGGTCGGCGGGCTCGCCAAATTCGGCCTCGACTACAAGAGCCTCGCGCCCGACTGCCCGCGGCTGATCTATTGCTCGGTGACCGGCTTCGGCCAGGACGGGCCTTACGCCAAGCGCGCCGGCTACGACCTGATGGCGCAGGGCATGGCCGGCGTCATGGACCTGACCGGCATGCCGGACGGCGAGCCGACCCGCATCGGCATCCCGATGTCGGACATCTTCACCGGCGTCTATTCTGTGGTCGGCATTCTGGCCGCGCTGCACGAGCGTGAGAAAACCGGCAAGGGCTGCTATGTCGACACCGCGCTGGTCGACTCCACCGTCGGCGTGCTGTCGAACCAGGCGCTGAACTACCTGGTGTCCGGCAAGATCCCGAAGCGCATCGGCAACGCGCACGCCAACATCGTGCCCTACCAGGTGTTCCCGACCGCGGACGGCTACGCCATCGTCGCGACCGGCAACGACAACCAGTACGTCAAGTTCTGCACCGTGCTGGGCGCGCCGGAGCTGGCGCAGAACCCCGAGTACAAGGACAATGTCGGCCGCCTCAAGCACCGCGAGTTCCTGATCGGCAAGTTGTCCGAGCTGACCGCGGCGATGAAGCGCGACGACCTGCTCGCCAAGCTCGAGGCGCAAGGCGTGCCGGCCGGCCCGATCAACGATGTCGAGCAGGTGTTCAAGGACCCGCAGGTGATCCACCGCGGCATGCGGCTCGAGCTGCCGAGCGACGCCGCCAAGGGCGGCACGATCCCGGGCGTGCGCACGCCGATCGTGTTCGACGGCTGGCGCGCCGCGAGCGAACACCCCTCGCCGCTGCTCGGCCAGCACACCGCCGAGATCCTGAAGGAGATCGGCGAAGGATGAGTTGTCATTCCGGGTTCGCCGCTACGCGGCGCCCCGGAATGACTAAGACAGAACCGCGCCCTCACCACGTCAGCGTGCGTGCGTTCACATCGCATAGGCCAGCGCCAGACCGGTCAAGAGACCGAGCCCGAACAGCGTCACGCGTCGCATTGTCATCACCTCCGTAAGTCCGGCGGCGACAATACTGATACGCCTGGGGCGAAAACGGAGGCAGCTGCGTTGCCGCACGTAAAGCGCGGCGCGTTGCTTTTGATTTCAATGCCACCGGGGAGATGCTATTGACTAAAGCCGCAGCGGGCGTTTGCCTGTGATAATGTGCGTTTAATTCAACCGGAACCGGGCAGCGCCGTCCCAAAGCGCCGATGCCAGAAGCTCTTCCATGAACGCCGATACGCCGCCGACCATCGCTTTCATCATTCCTTGCTACAATGAAGAGGCCGGGCTCTCGCACACGCTTGGCCTGCTCCTTACCGATATCGAGAAGCTGATCGCGGTGCGCGACATCGCGGCCGCGAGCTACGTGCTGTTCGTCGACGACGGCAGCCGCGACCGCACCTGGGCTTTGATCGAGGAGGCGACGCGCAAGCATCCCGGCCGCGTGCAGGGCCTGAAGCTGTCGCGCAATGTCGGCCACCAGAACGCGCTGCTCGCCGGACTGCTGACGCAGGTCGGCAAAGCCGACGCCTCGATTTCGCTCGACGCCGATTTGCAGGACGACATTTCGGTCATCGCCAGGATGATCGAGCACTTCAGGCACGACCATACCGAGATCGTGTTCGCCGTGCGCAAGGAGCGCTCGAGCGACAGCCTGTTCAAGCGCGGTACCGCCGGGCTCTATTATCGCATCCTCAACTGGTTAGGTGCCGACATCATCCCGCACCACGCCGACTTCCGCCTGATGAGCGACCGCGCCACGCGCGCGCTCTCGCAGTTCGGCGAGGTGCACGTGTTCCTGCGCGGCCTGGTGATGCAGCTCGGTTTCCGGACCGCGACGGTGGAGTTCGACCGCCTGCCGCGACTGCACGGCGAGACTAAGTACACGCTGCAAAAAATGGTGCGCCTCGCCATCGACGGCATCACGTCGCTGTCGGTGCGGCCGATCCGCCTGATCGCGCTGCTCGGGCTGATTCTGTTCTTCATCTTCCTCGGCATGAGCGTGTGGGTGTTCGCCACCTGGCTGGTCGGCCACACCGTGCAGGGCTGGACCTCGGTGATGCTGCTGTTCCTGCTGATCGCCGCGTTCCAGACTTTCGCGCTGGCGGTGATCGGCGAATATGTCGGCAAGATCTATTTCCAGACGAAGGCGCGGCCGCGCTACATCGTCGAGAAGGAAGTGGGCGGCGGCAAAGA
>CAYJPU010000181.1:0-2482 GCA_964372105.1 uncultured Undibacter sp. | reverse complement strand
GCGCCCGCGCTACGGGCACGCCAGTTTCGGCATCGCCGCGAACCTGACCACCAGGATGCCGCCTTCGTCCATCACCGCGCCGCCGGCGCGCGCGACACCTTCGGCGACCGCGATCAGGCATTCATCCTGGCGGGTGACGACGGCAAGCGGACCGTCGCGCCGGCCGGGCGTGACGCCGCGGCGGTTGACGGCGGCGTAGGTGAACTTGGCCGCCGCCAGCCCGAGCACATCCGGCTTCGAGGACATGACGGCGCGGCGCGCGAAATACTGCTCGAGATCGCCGGTGACGGCGAGGCCGGCCTCTTTCGGAATGAGGGTGAGCGCCTTGGCCACCGCCGCCTGGTCGACCGGGCTGGCGAGCGCGATGTAGCGGTCGTAGGCGAGCCAGATCGTGACCGGCCCCGCGATCAGGTTGATGCACAGCATCGCGGTCCAGTACAGCCGCACCAGCTTCGGCCGCGCGAGGCGGGCGTCGAGCGCGGCCGGCCAATGCGTGGTCGCGAGAATGCGCGCAGTACCGAACGTGGCACAGAGACCGAGCACCGTCACCGGCAGCATGACGTGCCAGGTGACCAGCTTGGCGTAGGACACCTGCCCGATCAGCAGCAGGTCGGGGCCGAGCATGCCGAGGTACAGCCAGACCCACACCGCCGGCAGGAACACGGCGCTGTAACCGAGACCGACCAGGATTTCCGGCAGCGTGTAGTCGAAGTGCGGACGCAAATGCAGCACGTCGTCGACGAACGCCCAGACACGGCCGACATTGCGGTTCTCGACGCCGGTGATCAGCGGAACGCCTTTCGACGCCAGCACGAACACGGCGAGCGAGATGACGACGGTGATGAGGCCGAGCTTGCGCCGCGTAGTGAACAGCACAAGGCAGGCGCCGAGGATCGCGCCATAGGCCGGCACGTTCTCCTTGACGCCGAGCGCCAGCAGCAGCGCCAGATAAAACATGCCGTCGCGCCGCGTCGCCAGCGCCCAGCCGGCCATCGCGGCGAGCGGCGCCAGGAAGCAATCCGGCTGGAAGCCGTACACCAGGCTGATGGTCGGCCACAGGATGCCGGGGCTGAGCGCATAAGTGAGCGCGATGGAGGCCGCCAGCCGGCGGTCGTTCAACAGATGCAGCGCCGCAGCATGGATGAACAGCGCGGCGACGACCGGCGACGCGCCGTGCAGCAGCAGCAGCATGGCCTCGCCTTGCGTCTGCGGCAGCACGCCGTAGAGCGCGGCAAGCGCAAGCAGCAGCGGCGCGAAGTGCTCGTTGAGATAGCTCGGATAGCCGAACTGGATGAAGCGGTCGTGGCTGAACAGCCAGAGGTCACGGAAGTTCGTGTTCCATAAATTGTTGTTGTAGAACGACCAGTCGTTCATCAGCACGTTCGCGCGCCACAGCGCGAACTTCGCCGTCATGATCCCGGCGTAGAGGACGACGAGGCCGAGCGCGAACAGCAGCGTGCTGCTGGAGGCCGCGCGAGGGTCGGTTGCAGAAGGCATTCGTCAGCCGCCGGTGATGCTGGCCATGCGTGAGGCTCGCGAACGGTGGTAGGGCAAGGTTCCGGTGAATTCAACACGCCGGGGCCTTTGGCCGCGCGGCGTCATTCCACCGGCCTGCAGGTGGACACTTTGCGGTCGAAAATCATGTCGGCCCGGAAGCTGCGCGGGCTGCAATACATCGCGGCATCGCCGCCGTGGCAGTCGTTGCCGACCTGCCCGCTGTCGCCGATCTTGGCATCGAGATAATCGCCGGCGCCGTTGCTTGGGGTCTTCCGTGCGGGTCTCTGTCGCTGAAAAGTCACAGCCTGGTTCAATCGCGCGATCCCGCTCAATTCACACATTTAATCTGTAGGTCGACTCAGATAGCGATTGTCGAATCGATACCGCCGAAGGGGGCCACCGTGTGCCTGGACAAGGACGCCTACCGAACACGGCAGTTCGAGTCCAAGAACCCGCTCTTCCCCCAGGATGAAACGCCGGCCGATTTGACGACACCGGTGCGCCGGGCGGCGCTCGAAGCCCTGGAACGCGAGTTTTCCGACCTTCTCACCCGCGCGGCCGCCTGAAGTTCGTCGTTTCGCGCCAAATGCGGCTCAGGCTATGGTGCGGCAGTCATGGATTCCGCTCCGCTAGACACCGACGCCCTGCGCCGCCTGCACTACGCCGCGGCCATCGCCTGCGGCGTGTTCGCCGCGCTTGCGGCCCATATCCTGCTGACCGTGTTCGGGGCGGGGCTCGATCGCGTGCTGCGCGACGCGTCCGCCGCCAGCGCGCACCAGTTCCTGTCGGCGCTGGCCTGGTGGGCGATCGCCGCCGCCGGCTTCGTCGGCGGCTGGGCCACCGGCGCCTATCTGATCGCCGCCGCGCGCGAACGCGCCTTCGTCTATCGGCTGGCCCAGCGCTTTCTCATCGCCGTGGTGTTCGCGGTCGCGACCGCCGGCGGCATCATGAGCAAGACCGGCACTATCGGCGGCACGTCCGACGT
>CAYJPU010000180.1:551-7066 GCA_964372105.1 uncultured Undibacter sp. | reverse complement strand
TTCATGCCGAACGAGCGGCAGGCGGCCTGTTCGGCCTTTTCCTTCGCCGCCAGCGCGGGCCCGACTTCGCAGGCGGCCGCGAACAGTTCGGCGGTCTTGGCGCGGATCACCGCGAGATATTCGTCTTCGTTGGTGGCGGTGTTCTTGGCGGTGCCGAGCTGCATCACCTCGCCTTCGGCGATCACCGCCGCCGCCGCCGACAGGATGTCGAGCGCGTGCAGGTTGCCGACCTCGACCATCATCTTGAAGGCCTGGCCGAGCAGGAAGTCGCCGACCAGCACGCTTGCCTCGTTGCCCCACAGCATGCGGGCCGCCATCTTGCCGCGCCGCATGTCGCTCTCATCGACGACGTCGTCGTGCAGCAGGGTCGCGGTGTGCATGAACTCGACCGCGGCGGCGAGCTTGATATGGCCGTCGCCGGAATAGCCGGCGAGCCGGGCCATGGCGAGCGTCAGCATCGGCCGCAGCCGCTTGCCGCCGGAGGAGATCAGGTGGTTGGCCACCTCCGGGATCATGGTCACCTCGGAGCCGGTCCGGGCCAGGATCGTCGCGTTGACGCGTTCCATGTCCGCGGCCACCAGTTCGACGAGGCGGTTGAGGGCCGCGGGACGCGGGTTTTCGAATGGAACGACGACGGCCAATTCAGATCTCCGGGTTAGGCGGGCGGCAGAGCATAGAAACGCTGCGTTAACGCGGCAAGTGCGTTAGATTGCGGTATTACGCGAAGTGACGCGCTGAATGGTGAAAAGGGGCTCCGGGTGGCCACTGAGAATACAACCTCCGCGACGGCGGCCGACGCGGGCGGCTTTGCCGCCTACAAGATCGCCGTGCTGGTGCCTTGCTACAACGAGGAGGTGGCTGTCGCCAAGGTGGTCGCGGATTTCCGGGCCGCGTTGCCGGCGGCCATGGTTTTCGTCTTCGACAACAATTCGACCGACAATACCGTGGCCGCGGCGCGCGCCGCCGGTGCCGCGGTGTTCCGCGAAACCCGCCAGGGCAAGGGTTACGTGGTGCGGCGCATGTTCACCGACGTCGAGGCCGACATCTACGTCCTGGTGGACGGCGATGCCACCTACGACGCGCCCAGCGTGCGGCGAATGATCGCGCGGCTCCTCGACGAGCGGCTGGACATGGTGGTCGGCAGCCGCGTCCACCGCGAGAAGGCGGCCTACCGCGCCGGCCACGAGACCGGCAACCGCCTGCTCACCGGCTTCGTCGCCTCGGTGTTCGGACCGAATTTCAACGACATGCTCTCGGGCTACCGGGTGTTCTCGCGCCGCTTCGTGAAGTCGTTTCCGGTGCTGTCCGGCGGCTTCGAGATCGAGACCGAGCTCACTATTCACGCGCTCGAGCTGGGCCTCGCGGTGGCCGAGATCGAAACGCCTTATTACGCGCGGCCCGAGGGCTCCGCGTCCAAGCTCAACACCTGGCGCGACGGCTTCCGCATTTTGTGGACCATCCTCCAGCTCTATCGCGCCGAGCGGCCGCTGCCGTTCTTCAGCGCCATCGGGGCGGCTCTTGCGATCGTCGCGTGCGGGCTTGCGGTGCCGATCGTCATCACCTTTCTGGAAACGCACACGGTGCCGCGGCTGCCGACCGCCGTGCTGTCGATGGGCCTGATGCTGGTGGCGTCGCTGTCGTTCGCGGTCGGGCTGGTGCTCGACACCGTGACGCGTGGCCGGCGTGAGATGAAGCTGCTGGCATTCCTGGCGTTGCGCGCGCCGGGCGACGAGCGGCGGGGTTCATAATATGCGCGAGATCGTGCGCACCAACGATCCCGTGCTGGTCTCCGCGATCGTGGCGCTGCTCGACGGCGCCTATATCCACAATCTGGTGTTCGACCAGAACATGAGCGTGCTGGAAGGCTCGCTCGGCGTGCTGCCGCGGCGCATCCTGGTGCAGGACGAGCAGGAGCAGAATGCGCGCCAGTTGCTGACGGACGCCGGGCTTGGGCACGAGCTGCGCCCCGATGACCGCTGACGTCGATCGATCGCAGACCAGCGACGACGCGGTTCTGGGCGGCCGCTTGCGGCTGCGCCAGCCGCGGCGCGGCCACCGCGTCGGCCACGACGCCATCCTGTTGGCGGCGGCGACGGCGGCGCGCGCCGGCGAGCACGCGGCCGATCTCGGCGCCGGCGTCGGCGCTGCCGGCCTCGCGCTGGCGCAACGCGTCGCCGGGCTCGACCTGACGCTGGTCGAGATCGATCCGGCGCTGGCGGCGCTGGCGGCGGAAAACGCCGAGCGCAACAAGCTGGCGGACCGGGTGCGGACGGTGCTCTGCGACGTCGAGGACGAAGTGACGATGGCGGGCGCCGGCATCTCCCCCGGCTCCCTCGACCGCGTGCTGATGAACCCGCCGTTCAACGATCCCCGCCGGCAGAACGTGTCGCCCGACCCCCGCCGCCGGCTCGCGCACGTCGCCGACCCCGGCCTGCTCGGGCGTTGGGTGGCCAGCGCCGCGCGCCTGCTGAAGCCGCAGGGCGTGCTGACGCTGATCTGGCGGGCGGAGGGGCTCGATGATGTGCTGGCGGCGCTGGAACCGGCGTTCGGCGCGGCGGCCGTGCAGCCGGTCTATCCGCGCACCGAGGCAGCGGCGATCCGGGTGCTGGTGCGGGCTGTGAAAGGCGGAGCAGGGGCCCGGTCCGATTTGCCGGGCTTGGTTCTTAACGGCCCTGACGGCAAGCCGACGGCTGAGGCGGAGGCGGTGTTGCGCGGCGGCGAAATTCTCGATCTGGCGAGGCTTTGAGCGGCCGCGCGTGCAGGTTGCCTAAGTTCTGCGCCGTAACGGCACGAGGGTGCGCCAACGGCGAGCCGCCAATTGCCGCCGCATGCGGGTCAGGTTGGCCTCGCTGAGGTAGGAAAGCCCAATAATGGCGCCAATCAGCACGAACAGAATGGTGATCTTGGGATCCATCGACTGGCCTCTTGCATTGCCGCTACGTGAACACGGCTTATCGCACTGCAAAAAGCATTCCATCGTTAACAAATGGCGAAAATGCGAACGTTTCGGTCACAGGGTCGTGAACGATATTGCGCCGCATCCTGTCGCAATACCGTCCTTTGAGCGCTGATGATGTGGTTTTTGTCACGCTTGGGCGGCTGATGTGGTTTGGACTTGAGGGCCTCGCCTGACAAACTCCGTCGAGGATAACCGCCGCGAGCCGTCCCATGCCCAATATCTTCACCCGCCTGCTGGATTTTCTGCGCGATCTGCTGCCGCCGCCGTTCCGCGCCGACGTTCCGGTGGTGCCGGTGGTGCGGCTGGCGGGCGCCATCGGCGTCGCCACGCCGCTGCGGCCGGGCCTGCTGTTGTCCACAACCGCGCGCATGCTCGAGCGCGCCTTCGAGACCCGCAACGCGCGCGCGGTGGCGCTGCTGATCAATTCGCCCGGCGGCTCGCCGGCGCAGTCGCACCTGATCTTCCGCCGCATCCGCAATCTGGCGGCCGAGAAGAAGATTCCCGTGCTGGCCTTCGTCGAGGATGTCGGCGCTTCCGGCGGCTACATGCTGGCCTGTGCCGGCGACGAGATCATCTGCGATCCGTTTTCGATCGTCGGTTCGATCGGCGTGGTCGGCGGTTCGTTCGGCTTCGTGGAATTGATGGACAAGCTCGGTATTGAACGGCGGCTGTACACGTCGGGCGACCGCAAGGTGATGCTCGATCCGTTTCTGCCGGAGAAGCCGGACGACGTGAAGCGCATCAAGGCGCTGCAAAAGGACATCCACGAGCACTTCATCGCGCTGGTGAAAGAGCGCCGCGGCGCCAAGCTCAAGGGCGCCGACAAGACGCTGTTCTCGGGCGAGTTCTGGACCGCGCAAACGGCCATCGATCTCGGGCTCGCCGACGGTGTCGGCGATCTGCGCAGCGCGCTGCGGCTGCGCTACGGCAAGAAAGTGCGTATGGTGTTGATCGAGGCCGAGCGTAGCTTCTTAGGCCGCAAGATGTCGGGCATTGGTCTCGCCGGCCTGGTCAGCGGCGAGACGGCGCTGGCGGACGATCTGATCTCGGCGCTTGAAACGCGCGCGCTGTGGGGGCGCTACGGGCTGTGAAGTCTCAACGCGTCATGCCGGCAAATACCGCTCGCTGAAGCGCGCCCGGAAGTGACAGGAAGAAGCAGCCGCGAAATCGCCCAGATTGATCCCCAGTCTTTCAAGCTGACGCCTGACAGGAGCCTGGTATGCCTTTTCTGTTGTCGCCGCTCGTGAAGTGGGGCCTCGCCGCCGCCGGCGGCGCCATGGCCGTTCATTGGGTGGTTAGGGAAGTGCGGCGGGTGAACGAGGAGCTCGACGCCCGGCGCGCCCGGGTCCGCATCCGCGATCAGGAACGGCGGCCGACGCTGCGGCGCGATCCGCGCACGGGCGAATATCGCCTCTGAGCAATCTTGCGATGGCTGGTGGTTTGGAAGGTCAGCGCCTCACAGGCGCCGACGTCGCACGCGCGGGCGTCAGATGCCCTGGTCGCGATGATTGGCGGTGATCATCGGGCCGAGGAACAGGCAGGCCATCACCAGGCCGATGAGTTGGAAAGTCAGCATGGGGCGCTCCCGTTCGGTTCACTTGGCTTCTTCTTGTTAGTCGCCTGAGTACCAGATCCGGTTCAAAGGCCCGTAAAGCCGATCCGTACAATTGTTCCCATTCCGCTGGGGGCGGTTTGCACCCTAAAACCCGGCGTTTCGGGCCGATTCGAGCCCTTTGCGGCTTCGCTTGACCCTGTTTGGAGCCGCCGATAGGGTCCGCGCCGTTCCCGTTCTCAAAGAATCCGTATCCAAACGATGGCCGAAGCCGATCTTCTCGCCAGGACCCATACGCGTCAGGATAATCTCGACCCGGCGCGGTCGTTCCAGGGCCTGATCCTGGCGCTCCAGCAGTACTGGGCGAACTGGGGCTGCGTCATATTGCAGCCCTACGACATGGAAGTGGGGGCGGGAACCTTCCACCCGGCGACCACGCTGCGCGCGCTCGGGCCGAAGCCCTGGAACGCGGCTTACGTGCAGCCCTCGCGCCGGCCAAAGGACGGCCGCTACGGCGAGAACCCGAACCGGCTGCAGCACTATTACCAGTTTCAGGTGGTCCTGAAGCCGTCGCCGGCCGACATCCAGCAGCTCTATCTCGACTCGCTTAAAGCGATCGGCATCGACTCTGCGCTGCACGACATCCGCTTCGTCGAGGACGACTGGGAGAGCCCGACGCTGGGCGCCTGGGGTCTCGGCTGGGAATGCTGGTGCGACGGCATGGAAGTGTCGCAGTTCACGTATTTTCAGCAGGTCGCCGGCTTCGAATGCGCACCGGTCGCGGGCGAACTGACCTACGGGCTCGAGCGCCTGGCAATGTACGTGCAGGGCGTCGACCGCGTCTACGACCTCAACTTCAACGGCCGTACCGACGACAAGAAGGTCACTTACGGCGACGTGTTCCTGCAGGCCGAGCGCGAATATTCGCGGCACAATTTCGAACACGCCGACACCGCGATGCTGTTCGAGCAGTTTAAGATGGCGGAAGCCGCGTGCCAGAAGTATCTCGCCGCCGGCTGGGCCAATGGCGAGAAGCAGCAGCATCTGATGGCGCTGCCGGCCTACGACCAGTGCATCAAGGCCAGCCACGTGTTCAACCTGCTCGATGCGCGCGGCGTGATCTCCGTGACCGAACGGCAGAGCTACATCCTGCGCGTGCGCGAACTGGCGAAAGCCTGCGGCGAAGCCTGGCTCGCCACCGAAGGCGGCGGACAATGAGCGAGGCGAAGACCCTGCTGCAAATGGCCGGCGTAAAGCCGGCGCCGGCGAAACTGTCGGACGCCGCCGTCGTCATCATCGACGCGCAGAACGAATATGTCTCCGGCAAGCTGCCGCTCGCCGGCGTCGAGGCGGCGCTGGCGCGCATCGCCGATCTGCTTGCGGCGGCGCGTGCGGTCGGCGCGCCGGTCATCCATGTCGCGCAGAAGGGCAGGCCGGGCGGCCTGTTCGATCCCGACAGCGAGGCTTTCAAGTTTGCCGCGCAGGCCGCGCCGCGCGCCGGCGAAGCGGTGGTGGAAAAGCCGCTGCCGAACGCCTTCGCCAAGACCGATCTCGACGCCAAACTGCAGGCCACCGGCCGGAAGACGCTCGTCATCGCCGGCTTCATGACGCACATGTGCGTGAGCGCCACGACGCGTTCGGCGCTCGACCACGGCTACAGCGTGACCGTGGCCGCCGATGCGGCGGCGACGCGCTCGCTGCCGGATCCGCTCGGCGGCGCCGACCTGCCGGCCGGTGATATCCACCGCGCGGCGCTGGCCGAGTTGGCCGATCGTTTTGCGACGGTCGTGCCTGTGGCGGCGATCAAGGCGTAGGCGGCGCGCGCAGCCGGGGCTGTGCAAGCGCGGGCGGCACTATAAGCTTCACCCCTCATGAGGGCCTGTTTCCCTCCCCCTTGTGGGGAGGGGCTCTTTCTTCCACCCTCCCCTGGAGGGGGAGGGTCGGCGCGCCGCGGCGGGGGGGGGGGGGGGGCGCCCGGGCCCACCCGGCGCCCCAAAACACATT
>CAYJPU010000180.1:0-541 GCA_964372105.1 uncultured Undibacter sp. | reverse complement strand
GGCGCCCGCCCCGCGCCCCGGGGGGGGGGGTGAGCAGCAGTGCCGAACCGGCCGCCAATCAGCAATTTCAAACGCGCCACAGCCCGGCGTCTTCGCGACGATTCCACCAGCGCCGAAGCAATTCTCTGGCGCCATCTGCGCCGGCTTGAGACGCGCGGCACTCATTTTCGGCGGCAAGTCCCTTTCGGAAATTACATTGCTGATTTCGCCTGCCTGACGGCACATCTCGTCATCGAGGTTGATGGTTCCCAGCATGGTGACGGCAACGGGCTCATGCGCGACCGTGAGCGAACACGCTGGCTCGAGAGTGAGGGTTATCGCGTGCTTCGGTTCTGGAACAACGAGGTAACCCAGAATACGCGAGGCGTGCTGGAAGCGATTTACGAGGCGCTCTACGGCTCTTCAAATGCGGAAGTGTTTGAGATGAAGCACAGCCGGACGCGGCGTATGCCGGAGACGCCGGTTCACGCCCCCCCCCCCGGGCGGGGGGGGGGGCCGCCCCCCCCCCCCCCCCGCCGGGGGGGCGCAGCCGACCACAACC
>CAYJPU010000179.1:0-7067 GCA_964372105.1 uncultured Undibacter sp. | reverse complement strand
GCTTCGAGGATGCCGGCGTCGCCGCCATCATCTATACCGACATCGCGCGCGACGGGCTGTTGAAGGGCCTCAACCTCGACGCCACCATTGCACTGGCGGAAGCGATTTCGATTCCGGTCGTCGCCTCCGGCGGGCTGGCGTCGATCGACGACATCAAGGCGATGCTGGCGCCGCGCGCGGCGAAGTTAGAGGGCGCCATCGCCGGCCGCGCGCTCTACGACGGGCGGCTCGATCCGGCCGAGGCGTTGAAGATGATCCGTGACGCCAAGGCGGTGGCGTAGGCCATGTTCAAAGTCCGCGTCATTCCCTGCCTCGACGTCAAAGACGGCCGCGTCGTTAAGGGCGTCAACTTCGTCAATCTGCGCGACGCCGGCGATCCGGTCGAAGCCGCCATCGCCTACGACGCCGCCGGCGCCGACGAGCTCACCTTCCTCGACATCACCGCCAGCCACGAAAACCGCGACACCATCTTCGACGTGGTCACGCGCACGGCGGAAGCGTGCTTCATGCCGCTCACCGTCGGCGGCGGCGTGCGCACGGTCGACGACATCCGCAAGCTTTTGACCTGCGGCGCCGACAAGGTGTCGATCAACACCGCCGCGGTGAACCGGCGCGCTTTCGTCAAGGAAGCGGCCGAGAAGTTCGGCGACCAGTGCATCGTGGTGGCGATCGACGCCAAGAAGGTGTCGCAGCCGGGTGAGAAAGATCGCTGGGAAATCTTCACCCATGGCGGGCGCAAGCCGACCGGCATCGACGCGGTCGACTACGCCAAGGAAGTCGTGTCGCTCGGCGCCGGCGAGATCCTGCTGACCTCGATGGACCGCGACGGCACCCGCGCCGGCTTCGACCTCGCGCTCACCCGCGCGGTGGCGGACGCCGTTTCGGTGCCGGTGATCGCCTCCGGCGGGGTCGGCACGCTCGATCATCTGGTCGAAGGCATCCGCGACGGTCACGCCACGGCGGTGCTGGCGGCCTCGATCTTCCATTTCGGCGAACATTCGGTGCGCGAGGCCAAGACCTACATGGCCAAGGCCGGCCTGCCGGTGCGGCTGGACGCCTAGGCTCAGTCATTCCGGGACGCCGCGTAGCGGCGGGCCCGGAATCCATACTCCCCAGCGTTGAGGATTATGGATTCCGGGTTCCCGGCCTTCGGCCGGTCCCCGGAATGACTAGAGATGGGATCGGTGCTAAAGACCCGCCGCAAAGGACTGTCCCGATGACCAAATTCACCCTGTCGGACCTGGAACAGCGCGTCGCTGAGCGCGCCCGCACGACCGCGGCGGAGTCCTACACCCGGTCGCTGATCGACAAGGGCGTCGCCCATTGCGCCAAGAAGATGGGCGAAGAGGCGTTCGAGACGGCCTTGGCCGCCGTGCAAGAGGACAAGAGCCGCTTCGTCTCCGAAGCCGCCGACCTGGTCTATCATCTGATGGTGCTGATGCAGGCCCGCGGGGCGACGCTGGCCGAGGTCGAGACCGAGCTCGAGCAACGCACCGCTCAGTCCGGGCACGCGGAAAAGGCGTCGCGCAAAAGCGGCTGATTGGAATCGCGTTTAATGGAACTTCGCACCGAACAAATCCTCTCGCCTTACCGCACGTTCTCGCGCGCGGCGTGGGCGGCGTTGCGCGAAGACGCGCCGATGACGTTGACCTCGGAAGAGGTGACGCGGCTTCGCTCGCTGCACGACCGGCTCGACATCAAGGAAGTCGAAGAGATCTACCTGACGCTGTCGCGGCTGCTGTCACTCTACGTGGCGGCGACGCAGCGGCTGTTCCGCGCGCAGGAGCGCTTCCTCGGCACCACCGACGTCAAGATGCCGTACATCATCGGCGTCGCCGGTTCGGTGGCGGTCGGCAAGTCGACCACCGCGCGCGTGCTGCAGGCGCTGTTGGCGCGCTGGCCGAACGTGCCGAAGGTCGACCTCGTCACCACCGACGGCTTTCTCTATCCGAACGTCATTCTCGAACGCGAAGGCCTGATGGAGAAGAAAGGCTTTCCGGAGAGCTACGACCTGCCGGCGCTGCTGCGCTTTCTCACCGACGTGAAGGCGGGACGGCGGCCGGTCCGCGCGCCGATCTATTCGCATCTCGTCTACGACGTGACGCCGAACCAATGGGTCGAGGTCGACCGGCCCGACATCCTGATCGTCGAAGGCCTGAACGTGCTGCAGACAGGCCGCCTGCCGAAGGACGGCAAGGCGATCCCCTTCGTGTCGGACTTCTTCGACTTCTCGGTCTATCTCGACGCCGACGAGGAGGTGCTGAAGGCCTGGTATATCGACCGTTTTCTCACTTTGCGCGGCACCGCGTTCCGCGACCCGAAGTCGTACTTCCACCGCTACTCGAGCCTGTCGGACGACGAGGCGACCGCCACCGCGACCGCGATCTGGGAGCGGATCAACCTCGTCAACCTGCACGAAAACATTCTGCCGACGCGCCAGCGCGCCGATCTCATCCTGAAGAAGGGCGAGAGTCACCTGATCGAGGAAGTGTCGCTGCGGCGGTTGTGAAAATTTGGCTGTCGTCCCCGCGAAAGCGGGGACCCAGTAATCGCAGGCGGTGCGATTTAATCGATAAGTCGGTGGGCTACTGGATCGTCCGCCTTCGCGGACGATGACAGCCGGCGTTACGCTGCTCTTCGGCTGGCGTCGAAGTGCTCGAGATACTTCTGCTTGATGTCGGAGAACGGCAACACGATCAGCACGTCGGTGGTGCCGAATTCGTGGTCGATCACCGCGCCGTCGCCGATGTAGGCCCCTAACCGCAGATAGCCCTTCACCAGCGGCGGCAGCGCGCGCAACGCTTCTTTCGGATCGATGGCTTCCTTCGACAGACGGTTCATCTCGACATAGCGCGCCGGCAGCGCGCGGGCGCGCCACGGTTCCGGCGCGCGCGCGTAGTGATGCAGGAACGACAGCGGCAGCGCGAGCCGGTGCGGATCGGTGCCTTCGAGGCTGGCGCAGCCGATCATCACGTCGGTGCGGTTGTGCAGCACGTAGGCGTGGATGCCGTGCCACAGCAGCTCGACCGTGCGCTTGTTGCGATAGGGCGCCAGCACGCAGGAGCGGCCGAGCTCGAGGAATTGCAGATCGCTGTGGCGCGCGATCAGCCCGCCGATGGCGAACTCGCCGGCGGTGTAGAAGCCGCCGTGGTCCTCCGCCACCGCCTGACGCAGCAGCCGGTAGGTGCCGACCACCGCCGGACGGTTGTCGCGCACGGCGTGGTCGATCACCAGCAGGTGGTCGCAGATGGCGTCATAGGAATCGACGTCGCGGCGGGCGAACAGCCGGCCGGGATTGGGGATGGCCGTACCCTCCTGGTAGAAAACCCGGTAGCGCAGCTTTTGCGCCTGCCGGACCTCGGCGGCGGTCTGCGCCAGCCGGACCTCCAGCGAGCCGAGCCGGCCCAGGCTCTGCGACGGCCGGTGGGCGCGGGCGGCGAAGGCCTGCAAGCCGCCATAGGCCTGGATCGTCGAAATCAGGCCGGGTACGCCGGCACTGCCGTTTGCAGCCGGGCGAATCCGGCCAAACAGGTTGCGCGGCGGGTTCAGGCGACTGGCCATGGAATTCTGGGTCCTAGGTGCACGGGTATTGGGGCTTTTTCAGCCCGATGGAGGCTCGAATCGGGGATCTATGCCATTTTATCCGTACAGCAGGATCCGACACCGAATTATGACAATGTGGGGAAAGTTCCTCTAGGCCGCAAGCGGCGCGCTTGCGCGGCCGACATGCTCCAGCGCCTCGCGCAGCCGTTCGCGGTCGAGCGGTTTGACCAAAAGACCGTCCATGCCGGCCGTCAGCGCGGCCTCGCGGTCTTCCGCCATGGCGTTGGCGGTGAGCGCCAGGATGCGGGTCGGCCGCTGGTCCACCTCGCCTTCGGTCTCGGCGGCGCGGATGCGGCGGGTGGCTTCCAGCCCATCCATGCCCGGCATCTGCACGTCCATCAGCACCAGATCGTAGGGCGTCCCGGCGGCGCGGGCAGCGAGCCAGGATTCGACCGCGGCTTCGCCGTGCGGGGCCAGAGTCGGCCGGTGGCCGAGCCGCGTCAGCAGGGCGCGGGCCAACAGCGCGTTGATGGCGTTGTCCTCGGCGACCAGGATCGACAGGCCCTTGGTCTCGGTGGCGGCGGGTTGATCCGGCTCGGTCGCGTCGATGGCGATGGGTTCGAACAGGTCGGCCGGGCCGAGGCGCGCGGCCAGCGACGCGGCCCGCACCGGCTTGACCAGATAGCCGGTGAAGCCCGCGGCTTTCAGCGCCGGCAGCTCGTGGCGTTCGGTCGGCTTGATCAGCACGATGCGGCGCGGCACGCCGCTCGACGCCAGATCGCCGGCGGCGGCCATCGCCGCGGCTTGCGGGAAATCGACCAGCAGCGCGTCCCACCGCCGCTCCGGCAGCAGCGCGAAAGCGCCGCGCGAATCGACCGCCGCGCAGGTCCTGGCGCCCCAGCGGCCGAGCCGGCGCGCCAGCAGCGAGGCTTCGATCTCGGCCGACGCGACGATCATCACCGCCTGCCCGGTGAGATCGGGCGCGGTGAAGTCCTGTTCGGACGCGTCGAGCGACCGCTGCAACGGCACGCTGACGGTGAAGGTCGCGCCGGCGCCGGGCGCGCTTTCAACCGCGATGTGGCCGCCCATGCGCTCGACGATGCGCTTGGAGATCGCGAGCCCCAGGCCGGTGCCGCCGAACTTGCGGGTGGACGAACCGTCGGCCTGCTCGAAATCGAGGAAGATGCGGCTCAGGTCTTCGGCCTTCAGGCCGATACCGGTGTCGCGCACCACGAAGCGAACGTCATTGTCGGAATCGCCCGGTTCGACGACAACCGTGACGCCGCCGGCTTCGGTGAACTTGATGGCGTTGCCGGCGAGGTTGAGCAGCACCTGGCGCAGACGCGACGCATCGCCGATGACGTGGCCGGGCAGGCGCTCGTCGACGAAGGATGCGATCTCGACGCCCTTGGCCTGCGCGCGCGGCGCCAAGAGCTCGACGGCTTCCTCGACCAGCGACGCGAGCGCGAAAGGCCGCGCTTCCAGGTCGAGCCGGCCGGCTTCGATCTTGGAGAAGTCGAGAATTTCCTCGATCAGCGACAGCAGCGTTTCGCCGGAGGTCTTGGCGGCCTTGGCGTAGGTGACCTGTTCGGGCGTGAGCGGCGTGTCGAGCAGCAGGTCCGCCATGCCGAGCATGCCGTTGAGCGGCGTGCGGATCTCGTGACTGACCATCGCGAGGAAGCGCGACTTGGCGCGGTTGGCGCCCTCGGCCTGGTCGCGCGCGGTGCCGAGCGCGTGCTCGGCTTCGACACGGTCGGTGACGTCGCGGCCGACGGCCTGGATCTCGCGGCCGCTGTCGCCGCGCACCGCGACTTCGCGCCAGGCGATCCAGCGCGCGCCTGAACCGTTGGCGATCTTCTGGTCGTGCACGCGGGTGCCGTCGGGCGACACCGTCACCGCGCCCTGCTCGATCACCGGCATCTCGATCGTCTTGCCGATGACGTTGTCGCGCGGCTGGCCGACCAGCGCGCACAGCGCGTCGTTGGCGTAAGTGACGCGCCCCTGCGCGTCGCGGCGCAGGATGACGTCGCCTTGCGCCTCGAGAAGACTGCGGGCGCGCTCTTCGGCTTCGCGCAGTTCCCAGTTGCGGTCCTCGAGTTCGTCGATGCGCGCTTCGAGCGCGCGGCGCTTTTCCGCATTGACGCGGCGGAGCATCAGCAGAAAGGCGATGGCCGAGCAGGCGACCGCGAACAGCGCGCCGACGCCGGTGGCGTAGGAGTAAGGATCGTAGTTGCCGCTCTGAAGGGCGACGCCGGTGACGAAGCCGATGCTGCCGGAGACCACCGCCCAGGTGATGACCACCACGCGGCCGAACAGGATCAGCGCCGCCTTGTTGCGCGCGCGACGGGAAGCGCGATCGGCTTTGGCACGGGGCATGGTAGCCGCATTTCTAGGCGGCGCGAATTGGCGCGCCGGCGTTGCACGCGGCCAATGTGGCACCGGGAGTCTTGCGGATATCTTCAGCGTTTACGGAGCAACGCCCGTTCCGCGGAATGTGGTGAAAGAACGATTAAGCTGTGCGTTTATTCGGCTTTGCGGCGGGCGGCGACCCGGGCGCCGGGCGCGGCGCGGCGGCTGTTCTTCCAGATCGCGGCGTAGAGCGCGGCCGCGTCCTGCTCGGAGAACGTCGCCGAGTTCACGTAGATCCTGACGTCGGCGTTGCCGGTGTCGGCAAGCTTGAAGTCGGATTGCGCGCGCGACAGCGCGACGGTCATGTCCGGAACCTGCGCCGCCGGATCGATACGAACGGTCCTGGTGGCGCCGGTGGCAACGCAGGCGTCGGCGCCGTCGTTGTCGTCGACCACCACGAAATCGGCGATCGCCGGATCGTCGACGACCTGCAGGCGCAGCGACGGGCTCGGCGCGCTGTTGTCGATGCGCACGGTGACGTTGGCCGGGGCGCTGTCGGTCATGCGGTAGGCGCCGCTGGCGGCGGCGAAGCATGGCGGTAGCGGCGGGCTCTTGGACAGGTAGAAGCCGGCGGCGCCCGCCGGTACGGCGACGACGACAGCCAGCAGCCCGGCG
This sequence comes from uncultured Undibacter sp., assembly GCA_964372105.1. Taxonomy (GTDB): domain Bacteria; phylum Pseudomonadota; class Alphaproteobacteria; order Rhizobiales; family Xanthobacteraceae; genus Pseudolabrys. Next base: position 500 of record CAYJPU010000179.1, on the reverse strand, counting down.
ATGGTGGTGCGATTCATGGCGTGCGCCCCCGCGGCGCGCTTCATCAGCGCAGCAGCAAGGCTAGGCGCGACCTGTTAAGCTTCGATTAACTTTAAATCGAGCGGCGCAGGCTCACGCCGCGCGGCGCATCTCGTCGGTGAGCGCGCGGTACGACAGCGCTTCGGCCAGATGCACGCGGCCGACTCGTGCCGCGCCGTCGAGATCGGCGAGCGTGCGGGCGACGCGCAACACGCGGTGGTAGCCGCGCGCCGACAGGTGCATGGAATCGGCGGCGTCGCGCAGCAGCGCCAGCCCCGCTTTGTCGGCGCGCGCGACTTCTTCCAAGGCCGGGCCGCTGGCCTGGGCGTTGGTGCGGACGTGGTCGAGGCCCAGATTTGCGTAGCGTTCGGCCTGGATGTCGCGGGCGCGCGCGACGCGGGCGGCGACCTCGCGGCTGCCTTCCGACGGCGGCGGCAGGATCAGGTCGGCGGCGGTCACCGCCGGCACATCGATATGCAGGT
>CAYJPU010000178.1:0-7135 GCA_964372105.1 uncultured Undibacter sp. | reverse complement strand
CTACTCGACAAGCCTCGATGTCGCGAGGCGTCGAGGCCCGTGGGTCCCTCGGGACCTTTGGCGTTCCGCGCGCCCTCGCTTTTAGAGGCCGCGCCAGACTTCAGGAGACGGCGACCCGGCGCCGCAAACAATACGGGCGATGACGCTTGTCTGGACTCTCGATCGCGCCCCTTGTCTCGACTCTCGGCCTCGACTCTTGGCCGCGAATTTGCATGCTCGGAGCCGCAACCAGGACGCAGGCCATGACGACGCCACCGGACAGACTCGACGACTTCATCACCGCCGCCGCGGCCGCGCTCGACCTGCCGCTGGAGCCCGCCTGGCGGCCGGCGGTGGAGGCCAATCTGGCGGTCACGCTCCGGCACGCGGCGCTGGTTGCCGCCTTCCCGCTCGGCGACGAGGCCGAGCCCGCGCCGGTGTTCAAGGCCTGACATGGGCAAGGACCTGTCATGGCGAGGCGCCGCCGAAATCGCGCACGCCGTGTCGGCGGGCGAGGCCAGCGCGCTCACCGTCATCGACGACGCGCTGGCGCGCATCGCGAGGCTCAATCCGGCGCTCAACGCCTTCACCACCGTCACCGCCGAGCGGGCCCGCGCCCGCGCCCGCGCCATCGAGGCGGCGCGCTCGGCCGGCAGGACACTGGGGCCGCTCGCCGGCGTGCCGTTCGCGGTCAAGAACCTGTTCGACGTCGAAGGCTTGCCGACCGTTGCCGGCTCCAAGATCAACCGCGCGCATGCGCCGGCCGAGCGCGACCAGCCGCTGATCGCGCGCCTGGAGGCCGCCGGTGCCGTGCTGGTCGGAGCGCTCAACATGGGCGAATACGCCTACGACTTTACCGGCGAAAACGTGCACGACGGCCCGTCGCGCAATCCGCACGACGTGACCCGCATGAGCGGTGGCTCGTCCGGCGGTTCCGGCAGCGCGGTCGGCGGCGGGCTGGTGCCGCTCGCGCTCGGCTCCGACACCAACGGCTCGATCCGCGTGCCGGCTTCGCTGTGCGGCATCTTCGGCCTGAAGCCGACCTACGGCCGCCTGACACGCGCGCGCAGCTTCCCGTTCGTGGCGAGCCTCGACCATCTCGGGCCGTTCGCGCGCTCGGCGCGCGATCTCGCGCTCGCCTACGACGCGATGCAGGGACCGGACCCGGACGATCCGGTGTGCGCGCAACGCGCCGTCGAGCCGGTGCTGCCGCTCATCGACCGCGGTCTTGAGGACTTACGCATCGCGGTGGCCGGCGGCTATTTTCACAAAGGCGCGTTCCCCGAGGCGCTGGAGGCGCTCGACCGCGTCGCCAAGGCGGCGGGTGCGCGCGACACCGTCGAGATCCCGGAAGCCCAGCGCGCCCGCGCCGCGGCTTACGTCATCACCGCCACCGAGGGCGCGAGCCTGCATCTCGAGCGCTTGCGCGCGCAGGCCGGCGACTTCGACCCCGCCGTGCGCGACCGCCTGATCGCCGGCGCCATGGTGCCGGCCGCGCTGGTGGTGCAAGCGCAGAAGTTCCGCCGCTGGTACCGCGACCAGGTGCTCAAACTGTTCGAGCGCTACGACGCCATTCTGGCGCCGGCCACGCCGTGCACCGCGCCCACACTCGGCCAGCAGAGCTTCATGCTCGACGGCGTCGATGTGCCAGTGCGCGCCAATGTCGGCGTCTACACGCAGCCGATTTCGTTCATCGGCCTGCCGGTCGCCGCCGTGCCGGTGCCGCTTGTGCCGCTGCCGATTGGCGTGCAGGTCATCGCCGCGCCGTGGCGCGAAGACGTCGCCTTGCGCGTCGCGCATGCGCTGGAGCAGATGGGCGTCGCCGCCGCGCCACGGCCCAGTCTCTAATTTTCAGGAGAAGAAAGATGGAAGTCGACCTGCCGGAGGTCGTGGCCGAAGTAAAGGCCGCCTTTGACGCCTACGAGACGGCGCTGGTGACCAACGACGTCGATGCGCTCAACAGACTGTTCCGCGACGATCCGCGCACCGTCCGCTACGGCGCCACGGAGAATCTCTACGGCTACGCTGAGATCGCGGCCTTCCGGTCGGCGCGCTCGCCGGTCGCGCTCGGCCGCACCATCTCGCGCACGGTGATCACCAGCTACGGCCGCGACTTCGCCGTCGCCTCGACGCTGTACGAGCGCCCGTCGGCGCCCGGCCGCGTCGGCCGGCAGATGCAGACCTGGGTGAAGTTTGCCGAAGGCTGGCGCGTCGTCGCCGCCCACGTCAGTTTGATGGAGCCGCCGAAGAAGTGAGGCTCGTGCTCGGATGCGACGCAGCACGTAGCGAAGCGGAATGGTGCGGCGCTGATCCGGGGTCCCGCTCAACTTGGGAAGATAGCGGGGTCCCGGGTCTGCAGTGCAACGCCATAGGCCGCCTTCGGCGGCCGTAAGAACGCTGACGCTATGCGTCAGCTATGGCGCTGCGCTGCGCCCGGGACACGCTGACCTCAGTCCACGCTCACGCCGCTGGCCTTGATCGGCGCTTCCCACTTCTTGATCTCGCTTGCGAGGAACGAGCCGAGATATTCCGGGCTGCGCCGGTCCGGCGTGACGATCATGGCCCCGAGCCCTTGCAGCCGGTCCTTCACCGCCGGCGTGTTCATCGCCTCGACCGCGGCGGCGTTGACCTTCTTGACCACGTCGGCCGGCACGCCCTTCGGCATGAAGATCGCGTTCCAGGTATAGGCCTCGAAGTTCTGCACGCCCAGTTCGGCGCCGGTCGGCACGTTCGGCAGCGCCGGCGAGCGCGTCTTGGTCATCATCGCGATCGCCTTCACTTTGCCGCCGTCGACCTGCGGCTTGCCGGTGGAGACGATCTCGCACAGGAAATCGATGCGGCCGCTGATCAGGTCCTGCATTGCCGGTCCGGTGCCTTTGTACGGCACGTGGGTGATCTTGGTGCCCATCGCCATGTCGGCCACCACGCAGCCGAGATGCGTGGCCGAGCCGGGGCCGGCCGAGCCGTATTGCATCTTGGCCTGGTTGGCCTTGGCGTAGGCGATGAATTCCTTGAGGTTGTTGGCCGGCATGTCGGGCCGCGCGATGATCACGATCGGCACTTCCGCGACCAGCGCCACCGGCGTGAAGTCGGTCGTCGAATTATAGGCCGGCTTCTTGTACAGCGTCTGGTTCTGCGCGTGCGTGCCGACGGTGCCGAGCACCATCGTGTAGCCGTCGGGCGCAGCCTTCATGACGCGCATGCCGCCGGTCATGCCGCCGGCGCCGCCGACGTTCTCGACGATGACCTGCTGACCCAAAATTTCGCCCATGCGTTGGGCCATCACCCGGCCGAGCACGTCGGTCGGCCCGCCGGCCGCGAACGGAATGACCATGGTGAGCGGCTTGTTGGGAAAGTTCTGCGCGCCGGCCGTTCCGGTCAACGCCAGTCCGAAGGCCAGCGCGGCCGCGACGATAGCTTTTTTCATTTTTCGTCCTCCCTGAGAGGGAGAAACCTTACGCTGCAACCGGGCGCGGTCAAGACCGGATCAGCCGGCCTCGACGACCTCTTCCGGGAACCGGTGCAGGCGTTCGCCCGGCCCGTTGCCGCCGATCAAATAGTTGTCGCACAGCCAGTTGAGATAGCCGGCATGAACGTAAGTCGGATGCACGACGATGTTCATGTCCTTGGCGATGGCCCACGGCTCGTCGTTGCGCACCAGCGGCCGCTCGACCAGGTCGTAGCCCTGGCCGTGGCAATAGAGCCGGGTCTCTTCCGGGCGGCCGTTCTTGCGCATGAAGTCGTTGAACGCGTCCCAGATGTCCTTGCACGCGGCGCCCGGCTTGAGCAGGTCGAGCGTGAGCTTGCGCGCCTCGATGCAGAAGGCGAGTTCGTCCTTCATCACCTGCGGAACCTTGACGCCGACCACGCAGGAACGGCCGAGCTCAGTGTACATGCCGCCCGGCCCGTTGTCCTCGACCAGCAGCGCGATCTGGTCGCCTTGCTGGATGACGCGGTTCTGCAGGTGCCGGTTGGAAAACTTCGACGGCTTGCCGAGCGGCATGGAGGCGCACAGATAGATGCCGTTCTCGCTGCCGTGCGCGACGCTGTAGTGCTGCGCCACGGCCGCGACCTCGATGTCGCGCATGCCGGGCTTCACCGCGGCGAAGGCGGCGCGCATGGCGCCGTCCTGCATCGCCGCCGCGCGCTTGACCAGCTCCATCTCCTCCGGGCTCTTGATGACCTTGATGCGGTCGACCATCTCGGTGGCGTCGACGTAGCGGGCGTTGGGAAACGTGCGCTTCACGTAGTCGAGCAGCGCGAACGACATCTGGTAGGTGCCGACATAGCCGACGGTGGCGTTGGCGAACGGCGCCAGCGCCTTGGCGGCGAGCTCGGGGTCGTAATCCTTGGTGTAGTGTGCGGACGCGTAGCTCGGCGTCGTCAGCAGCCGCTTGACGCCGCGCCAGGTCTGGTCGCCTTGCGCGGTCGGCTCGTTGCCGCCGAACGGGCCCTGGCACACGACCGTCATCTCGTCGTCGCGCGGGAACACCACCGTGTTCGGATAGCCGTTGGTGGCCGGCATGTCGGTGAAATAGCGCACGTAGCCGCCCATGTGGTCGTTGTTGTTCTGCATCAGCAGAACGTCGATCTTGTCCTTCTCCATGGCGGCGCGAACCGCGCGCCAGCGGCGCTCCAGTTCGGCGGTGGAGATCGGCGTGTTCAGGCGTTCCGACAAAGCCATGGTCTATTTTCCCCAGGACGCGGGCGTGCGCACGATGTTGATCATGTTCTTGAGGTCGCCCGCCAGGTATTTGCTCATGTTGCCGGCAAGCGTCGGCATGGCGCGGTCCTCGTAACCTTTCGAGTAGCCGCCGAGATGCGGAAAGATCGTCACGTTCTTGGCCTTCCACAGCGGATTGTCCGCCGGCAGTGGCTCTTGCGAGAACACGTCGAGGGCCGCGCCCGCGATCTCGCCGCTCTCCAGCGCCTTGATCAGCGCCGGCTCGTCGACCACGCCGCCGCGCGCGACGTTGACCAGATAGGCCGACGGCTTCATCGCCTTAAACACCTTGTCGCCGATGATGCCGCGCGTCTCCGCGCTCATCGGCGTCAGCGCCACCAGGAAGTCGAGCTCGGGCGCGGTCTTCACCAGATCGTCGCGCTTGACCATGCGGTCGAAGTTCTTGGTCTCGCGCGGCGAGGAGCTGATGCCGACCACCGTCATGCCGAACTGCTTGCAGATCGGCGCCAGGTATTCCGCGATCAGCCCGACGCCGAGAATGCCGACGGTCTTGCCGTCGAGCAGTTGCGACGGCCAGCGCTCCCAGGCGCTGCGGTCCTGCGCGCGCACCGAGCGCGGCAGGTCGCGGGCCAGCGACAGCATGTAGGCGATCGTGGCTTCCGATACCGGTGCGCCGTGGATGCCGCGGACATTGGTGACCAGCACGTCTTTGCCGAGCGAGGGCAGGTCGACGATGTTGTCGACGCCGGTGCCGAGCGCCTGGATCCATTTCAGCTTGGGCGCGTCGCGCACCACATGGTCGGCCATGGGCGGCGAGAAGCACATCAGGATTTCGGTGTCGGCGATGAACGGGTCGACCTGCTCGTGATGGCCGACCACGTTGATGGTGAGACTGGGGAAGCGCTCCGTGAGCATGGCCTTGTAACGGGCCCGCATGGCTTCCTGGACTTCGGTCAAGATCAGAACGTTTGGCATGGCGCGACTGTATAGTCACAAATGGTGTGTTAGGAAATAACCGCGGCGCCGTGGCCCGCATCGTGGGCCTGCGCTATATCTTGGACCTGCGCTACCATGCGGACTGCGCGGACCCTGCGGCCCGCTGCCGGGAGGATGTGAGACATGCCGATCGATCTTGCTGCCGTCGACTGGATCTATGTCGGGGTGCTGGCGGTGCTCGCCTTTTTCGCCACGGTGGTGGCCAACCTGCTGTCCTTCAATCACCGCGGCATCGCCGCGGTGCTGTCGGCGGTCCTGTTCGCGGTGCTGTTCGTGGCGTGGACCTATTATCCGCACGGCCTGCCGCTGCCGACCACGCTCGCCGGCCAGAAGCCGGCGGCCGGCACGGTCGCGCCGGCTCCGCCGCCCGCGCCCGTCGCTCCGGCTGCGCCGCAGCGCCCGCGCAACCCGGTGACGGACATAACGCCACCGGCGCCGGCGAGATAGGCTTGCGTCCGACCACGAATTTGATGTTCTCTCCCACTTGAATAGGGGCGCCGCCATCAAGGCGAGCGAAAGTGTGCGGTATGAAGAAAGTCTATCCCGACGCCAAGGCGGCGCTGGCTGGTGTACTCAAGGACGGCATGTTGATCTGCTGCGGCGGCTTCGGCCTTTGCGGCATTCCTGAGACGCTGATCCACGCGATCCGCGACTCCGGCGTCAAGAATCTGACGGTCGTCTCGAACAATGCCGGCGTCGACGGGGCGGGCCTCGGCCTGCTGCTGGAGACGCGGCAGGTCAAGAAGATGGTCTCGTCCTACGTCGGCGAGAACAAGCTGTTCGCCCAGCAGTACCTCGCCGGCGAACTGGAGATCGAGTTCAACCCGCAGGGCACGCTGGCCGAGCGCATCCGCGCCGGCGGGGCGGGCATTCCGGCCTTCTTCACCCGCACCGGCGCCGGCACCGACATCGCCAAGGGCAAGGAAGAGCGCGAGTTCGACGGCGAGCGCTACATCATGGAGCGCGGCATCGTCGCCGACCTGTCGATCGTGCACGCCTGGATGGGCGACCACGAAGGCAACCTCGTGTACCGGAAGACGGCGCGCAACTTCAATCCGATGATGGCGACCGCAGGCCGAGTGACGGTCGCTCAGGTCGAGCATCTGGTGCGGCCGGGCGAACTCAACCCCGACCACATCATCACGCCGGGCGTCTACGTGAAGCGCATCGTCCACGTGCCGAACGCGACGAAGCATATCGAGCAGCGCACCGTGCGCAAGCGCGTGCCCGCCGCCGCTACCGGAGAGGAAGTTTAATATGCCCTGGACCCGCGATCAGATGGCCGAACGCGCCGCCAAGGAGTTGCGCGACGGCTTTTACGTCAATCTCGGCATCGGCATCCCGACGCTGGTGTCGAACTACATTCCCGACGGCATGACCGTGCAGCTGCAAAGCGAGAACGGCATGCTCGGCTTCGGGCCGTTCCCCTACGAGGGCGAGGAAGACCCCGACCTGATCAACGCCGGCAAGCAGACC
>CAYJPU010000177.1:0-7246 GCA_964372105.1 uncultured Undibacter sp. | reverse complement strand
GCGATCATCGCCGAGGCGAGGCCGGCATACATCGTCACATAGGCGAAGGCGTATTCGGCGAGATAGCGGCCGAACGCGGCGCCGCTCAGCAGCCAGAGCAACAGCGTCGCGACGATGCCGGGCGCGATCTCGGTCAGCGAGCGGCGGCCGGCCGGCAGCCAGCTGTGCACGATGACGAGCGCGATCACCAGCACCAGCGCCGCTACCGCGTAGCGCGCGAAGGTGATGTACCCGCCGAACGGCGCCAGCGTCGGGACGTATCGCAGGAGCTGCGCCCAGATGAGCGGCGCCAGCACCACCAGGAACGCAAAGGCGAGGATCGAGACCGCGGCGATCAGCACGTAGACGATCGATTCCATCCGAAGCCACCACCACGGCCGCGGCTCCTTCATGCTGTAGGCGCGATTGAGGCCGATGCGCAGGCTCTCGACGCCGCTCGATGCGAAGTACAACGCGAACAGCACGCCGAAGGTCAGCACGTCGCCGCGCGTCGCCGTCAGCACGCCGGTGATGTCGAGCGCGATCGGCGCCGCCACTTCCTGCGGCCAGGCTTCCAGCAGAATGCGCGCCGCCTCGTCGGCGAGTTCCTTGGAGCCGAAAAAGAAGCCGGCAAGCGCCGTCACCACGATCAGGAACGGAAACAGCGCCATCAAAGCGGACAGAGCGATGTGGCTGGCAATGGCCCAGCCGTCATCGTCGAGGAAGTGCCGGAACGCCTCCAGGGCGAGCTGCCATGACATGCTGATGATGCGCAAACTCAAGCCCCAGCGCTAACGTGTCGCCTTGAGATCGGCTATCGCCGCGCGCTTTGCAAGGGGACGGTCTTTAAGCCGCCTGCACGTTGCTGAGGAACTGGCGGACTTCCGCCTCGAGGCCCTCGGCTTCGACGGCCACTGCGTCGGCCAGCAGCTTGACGTCGGAGGCGGTGCCGCGGGCGTCGGTGGAGACGCCGGCGACCCGGCTCACGGCTTCGGCGCCGCTGCGCGCCTCGTTGGAGGCGCGGTTGACGCCTTCCGCGATCGAGGCCACCGCGGCGTTCTGCTGGTCGACGGTCACGGCCACCATGGTGGCGATCGACGACATGTCGCGGATGATGGCGTTGACCTGCTCGATGGCTTCGGCGGCGTCGGCGGCGGTGGTCTGGATCGAGCCGATCTGCTCGGCGATTTCCTCGGTCGCCTTCGCGGTCTGCCCGGCGAGCGATTTCACTTCGGACGCGACCACGGCGAAGCCGCGGCCGGCGTCACCGGCGCGCGCCGCTTCGATGGTGGCGTTGAGCGCGAGCAGATTGGTCTGTCCGGCGATCGCCTGGATCAGGCCGACCACTTCGCCGATGCGGCTCGCCGCCTGGCCGAGTTCCGCCATGGTGGCGACGGTGCGCTGGGCTTCCGCCACCGCGCGCGCGGCCACTTCGGTGGATTTCGCCGCCTGCGACGCGATCTCACCGATCGAGGCCGCCAGTTCCTCGACCGAGCTCGCCGCCGAGGTGACGTTTTCGGACGCCGCGGAAACGCGGCTGGTCGCGGTGTCGGCTTCCTCGGAGACCGTGTCGGCCGCCTTGTTGAGATCGGACGAAGTCATTTCGAGCTTCATCGAGGCGGCGCGCAGCTTGGCGAGCGCGCTCTCGACCGTATGCTTGAACTGCGTGATCGTCATCGAGATCGTGGAGCTGCGCTGCTGTTGCAGCTTGCTCGCTTCGGTCTGGGTCTGCGCCAGATTTTCGCGTTCGACCATGGTGTCGCGGAACACGATCACAGTGCGCGCCATCGCGCCGATTTCGTCGCGCGCGTGCGTGGCCGGTATCCGGGCCGTCGTGTCGCCGGCGGCGAGTTTTTTCATCGCGGTGGCGAGGCCGTTGAGCGGCCGCGTGATGCTGCGCCCGATGACCCAGCTCAGCATCAGGCCAAGCACGGTCATGGCGACACCGAAGGCGATGATGCCGTTGCGCGTGCGTCCCTGTGATTCGGTGAGCGCGGAAGACGCCTGTTCCGCCGAGCTGCGCGCTCGCTCGATGATTACGTCGGCGCGCGGCAGCATCTGCTGGCTGTCCATATCGATCACCGTGCGCAACGGATTGACGCGTTGGAAGCCGTCGATCCACTGCGCGAACGTATCGGCATAGGTCTTCACCTGCCGCTCGAGTGTATCCTTCATCGCGGGCGTGCCGTCGATCAGCGCGAAGGTGTCGGTAAATTGCCGATAGGCCTGGAGGAATTGTTGCCGCGTGAATTCGCTCTGGTTGAGCCGGTACTCGGCCTCGTGCTGGCGCATCATCAGCAGCGCCATCATCAGCTTCTTGGCTTCGGCCTCGGCCAGCCATTTCATGTTGTCGTTGACGATGCGTTCGACGGCGTTGCCGGCACTGCGCAGGCTGCGTCGCAGGCCGGAATCGTCGTCGTAGCCGAGCGTCTCTTGTTCACGTACGAGCATGTTGAAGTGTTCGCGCAATTCCTTCACCTCGGCGCGCAGACCTGTAATCGCCCCGGCCTGACCTGCGCCGATCGAGCCCGCCACCGTGTCGAGGCTGCGCGTCGCGACGCCTTGCGCCTGTTCGAACGCCGCCACGAAGCTGTTGTCCGGCCTAGCGCTGAAGTCGCGCACCGTGATGCGCATCGCGGTGACCGCGCTCTTGAAGTTGCGGCTGGCATCGGCAACCGTGATCGACTGCTTCAAGGCCTGAAAGGCGTGGGCGACGTCTTCCTCGCCGGCAACATAAGTGAGGCCGTTCGCCAGGAAGCCCACGACCGGGATGACCGCCAGGACGATGATGCGCGTGCGCACCGACACGGCGTTCAACAGCCGCGGCAGGCGGCTCAAGAACAGGGATGATTTCGAGAGGCGCGTTTTTGCGGGGCGCATAGGGCCGTTTCGCGGTTCGACGGGTCAGGGCTCAGCGCAGAGGCACCGTCGCCATCAAAGACGGAAATGGTTAATTTTGTAGCAATCCGGGCCTGGGCACCGTTCCAAAAGCCCGTAAACTCGCGGAATCCAGTCGGGCTTTGCTTTTGTGCAGTGCACGCGTAGGTTACGCTGATCCTTCGGGGCGAGGACCCACCGCGCGCGCCCCGAGTTAATCGTTGTACCGAGGTCTCCATGCTGATTGCCGCTTCCCGCTCCGCCGCCGAAAACGATCTGGTCGACCTCGCCCGCGAGGCCGTGACCGCGCTCGATGCGCTGATGGCCGATGCCGTGGCCAAGGTGCGTGAACGGGTGGAGGTGGAAGGGCATCCGGTCAGCCGGCTGTTCGACCGCGAGCAACGCGCCACCCACGGTCTCGCTTGGTTCGCGACCTATGTGGAGGCCGTGCGCCAGCTCGCCGCCTACACCGAGCGCATGACCCGCGAGGGCTCGCTGGGCGAGATGGAAGAGCATCTCGTGCGCATCGGGCTCGGCGAATATATCGCCCAGCTCATCGGCGGCATCCCGATCAGCCAAGGCGAGATGGTGCGCCCGAGCGATCTCGGCCTCACGGCGGCGCAGGTTGCCGCCCGCATCAATCCGTTGGTCGAAAGCCTGATCGCCAGCGGCAATACCGCCGAGCGGCGCGCCCGGCTGGTCGCGCTCATGCGCGAGAGCCACAATGCGACGGTCGGCGCCTGCGGGCTTGACGAGACGCTCGAGTCGATTCGCGAGGAGATGCGCAAGTTCGCCGACAGCGAGGTCATCGGCCACGCCCAAGGCTGGCACCGCACCAACAGCTACATCCCGCTCGAGATCATCGGCCAGATGTCCGAGCTCGGCGTGTTCGGCCTCACCATCCCGGAAGAATTCGGCGGCATGGGGTTGGGCAAGGAATCGATGTGCGTCGTTTCCGAGGAGTTGTCGCGCGGCTATATCGGCGTCGGCTCCTTAGGCACCCGTTCGGAGATCGCGGCCGAGCTGATCCTCGGCGGCGGTACCGACGAGCAAAAGGGAAAATGGCTGCCCAAGATCGCGTCCGGCGCAGTGCTGCCGACGGCGGTGTTCACCGAGCCGAACACCGGCTCGGATCTTGCGTCGCTGAAGACGCGCGCGGTGCGCGAGGGCAATGTCTACAAGGTCTACGGCAACAAGACCTGGATCACCCATCCGGTGCGCGCCGATCTGATGACGCTTCTGGTGCGCACCAATCCGAAGGAGGCCGGCCATCGCGGCCTGTCGATGCTGCTCGCTGAAAAGCCGCGCGGCACCGACGCCGATCCGTTCCCCGCCAAGGGCATGAGCGGCACCGAGATCGAGGTGCTCGGCTATCGCGGCATGAAGGAATATGAGATCGCCTTCGACGGCTTCGAGGTGAAGGCGGAGAACTTGCTCGGCGGCGTCGAAGGGCTCGGCTTCAAGCAACTGATGCAGACGTTCGAATCGGCCCGCATCCAGACCGCGGCGCGCGCCATCGGCGTGGCGCAGGCGGCGATGGAGCAGGCGATGGACTACGGGCAGAACCGCGTCCAGTTCGGCGGCCCGATCATCGGTTTCCCGCGCGTGGCCGACAAGCTCGCGATGATGGCGGTCGAGATCATGATCGCGCGCCAGCTCACGTACCACGCCGCGCGCGAGAAGGATTCCGGCCGCCGCTGCGATCTCGAAGCCGGCATGGCGAAGCTGCTCGCGGCCCGTGTCGCCTGGGCTGCGGCCGACAACGCGGTGCAGATCCACGGCGGCAACGGTTTCGCGCTGGAATTCCCGGCCTCGCGCATTCTGTGCGACGCCCGTATCCTCAACATCTTCGAAGGCGCGGCCGAGATTCAGGCCCAGGTCATCGCCCGCCGCCTGCTCGACGGCAGCAACTGAGCGGTATTGCCTGGCAACGATTGCCGGCTCTGGGCGTTTGATCCAAAGCAAAATGCGCGCGCAGCCGCCGGCTTAACGTGGCTGAACGATAAGGGAGAAAGACTTATGACCGGCTTGTCAGTCCGCAACGGCGAATGGGTAGTGGTGTGCGACGGCGCCAAGGCGCTGGTGCTGGAAAACGTCGGTGACGCGAAATTTCCCAACTTGAAGACGATCCAGGTCTTCGAGCAGAAGGATCAGGCGACCCACGAGATGGGCACCGACAAGCCAGGCCGCGCCTACAGTTCGGTCGGTCATGGCCGCAGCGCGGTGACGCAGGCCGATTGGCACGACCAGGCCGAACAGGCTTTCCTCACCGACCTTGCGCACCATCTCGATGCCGCCGTCGGCGCCGGCAAGACCAAGTCGATGATCGTGATCGCGCCGCCGCGCGCGCTCGGTATGCTCCGTCCGGCTTATTCGCACGGACTGAAGGCCGCGGTGCGCGCCGAGCTCGACAAGGATCTGGTGAAAATGCCGGTGCACGAGATCGAGAAGCGGCTGGCCGGTAGCTGATCCCGTAACCTCTGCTTTCGCGCCGGCGATTATGACTGTCCCGCCGGGACGGCGATGCTATTGTCGCCGCGATTCATGGCGGGGAATGACGTTGATTGCCACTCGCACTTTAGGCGCTGGTCTGGCCGCGCTGGCCATCGTGCTCTCCGCGGTTTCGCCTGGGCGCGCGCAGCCGGCGCCGCCGCCGGCCAACCGCGCGCCGTCGACGGCGATCCCCGGCGTACCGGCGACGCCGGCGATCAAGGCCGATCCGCTGGCCGTGCCCGGTTTCTGGGATCCGCGCCGGCGGCCGGAGCGGCCGGACCTGACGCGCATCACCGTCATCCGCTTTCTCACCGAAACAGACTTTCCGCCGTTCAACTATGCCGGACCGGACGGCGCGCCCGCCGGCTTCAACGTCGATCTGGCGCGCCTGATTTGCGAGGAGATGAGGGTCGCGTGCACGGTGCAGATGCGCCGCTTCGACACGCTGCTGGACGCCTTGAACAAGAACGAGGGCGACGCGGTGATCGCCTCGCTCGCCGAGACGCCGGAGATGCGGCTGCGCGTCGACTTCAGCGACCCGTATTACCGGACGCCGGCGCGGTTCGTGGCACGCAAGGATCTAAAGATCGACGAAATGCGGCCCGAGGCGCTCGAAGGCAAGAAGATCGCGGTGGTCGCCGGCACGTCGCACGAGGCCTATCTCAAGGCCCTGTTCACCGAGGCCGAGCTCAAGCTCTATTCGACCGCGGACGCCGCGCGCGCGGCGCTCAAGAAGGGTGAAATCGACCTGTTGTTTGGCGACGGCGTCTCGCTGGCGTTCTGGCTCAACGGCACCGACTCCGCCAACTGCTGCGTGTTTCGCGGCGGGCCTTATCTCGAAAGCCGGTTCTTCGGCGAGGGCGTCGGCATCGCGGTGCGCCGCGGCAACGACCTGTTCCGGCAGGCCTTCAACTGGGCGCTGTTCCGGCTGTGGGAGAAGGGCCGCTTCACCGACCTGTGGCTGCGCTATTTCCCGATCAGTCCGTTTTGAGTTTTCATCATTCCGGGGCGTCCGCCATACGCGCGTCTACGCGCGTCCCGGAATGACAAGAACTATTCACGCCGCGCCGCGTGTTTGCAGCCGTTCCAGCGCGCCTTGGCCGGCCGCCGCACCGGTCGCGAACGAGGCCTGCAGCAGATAGCCGCCGGTCGGCGCTTCCCAGTCGAGCATCTCGCCGGCGGCGAACACGCCCGGCACGTTCTTCACCATGAAGTGCGCGTCGAGTTGATCGAAGCGGACGCCGCCCGCGGTCGAGATCGCGCTTGCGATCGGCTTCATGCCGGTCAGCCGCACCGGCACGGCTTTGATCAGCGCGGCGAGATCGTGCACGTTTAAGGAAGCCACCGGCTTGCCGGATGCGACCGCGGATTCATGCAGCAGACCGGTCGCGACCGGCGGCAGCTTGGCTGCCTTGCGCAGGCTGTTCGCCAGCGACTGCTTGCGGTCCACCGTGGCGAGCCGCCGCGCCAGCGCGTCCGCCGCCACGTCGGGGCGCAGGTCGATGGTGATGCGGGCTTCGCCGGTGGTGTCGATCGCGTCGCGCAGCGGCGCCGACAGCGCATAGATGGCGCCGCCTTCCAGGCCGTCGCGCGTGACGACCGCTTCGCCGCGCTCGGTGCGGCCGGCGAAGGCGATGGCGATGCGCTTGAGCGGCTGGCCTTCGAAGCGGCGAAACGGTTCCGACCAGGCGACGACAAAGCCACAGTTCGACGGCCGCAGCGGCGCGACAGCGACGCCGCGGGCTTCCAGCGTCTCGCGCCACTTTGCATCCGAGCCGAGCCGCGGCCAGCTCGCGCCGCCCAGCGCCAGCACCGTGACGTCCGGCGCGACCAGCACCTCCTGCTCGCCGCGGACGAACCGTAGCCGGCCTTGCTGGTCCCAGCCGGTCCAGCGGTG
>CAYJPU010000176.1:0-7278 GCA_964372105.1 uncultured Undibacter sp. | reverse complement strand
TCCTCCAGCAGCAGCGTGTTCGCCGCCAAGGCGTCGACCGCCTCGCCCTTCAGCATGGCCGGCAACTCGTCGCGGAAGGTGAACAGACAGCTCGGCTCCAGCCCGACCACCGGCATGCCGCGCGCGACATAAGGCGCCAGCGCGTCGAGCGTCCGTTGCATCTCGCGCCTGGCCTCGTCGACCAGGCCGGCCGACAGAAAGGTGCGGCCGCAGCACAGCGGGCGGGCGTCACCATCCGTCGGCAGCGCCGCGTGCACGCGATAGCCACCGGCCACCAGCACGCTCAAGGCGGCGTCGAGGTTCTCGCGCTCGAAATAGCGGTTGAAGGTGTCAGCGAACAGCACGACGTCGCGGCGCGGCGTCTTGTCCTCTAAGCTGCGGTAACGCCAGTCGGAACGATCCTGGTAGATGTCCGCGCGCCATTTCGGCAGGCTGCGCCTGGTCGAGAACCCCGCGAAGATCTGCGCTGCCTGGCGCAACACCGGACTGTCGTTGCGCAAATTGAACAGATAGCTGTGCCGCGCGGCGAACGGCGCGTAACGCGGCAGATAACCGACCAGCCGGTCGTGCAGCGACAGGCCGTTCTTCGCAACACGCGCCGCCTGCACCTCGATCTTCATGCGCGCCATGTCGACGCCGGTCGGACACTCGCGCTTGCAGGCCTTGCACGACACGCACAGCTCGAGCGTCTCGGCCATTGCGTCGGAGGCCAGCGCATCGGGCCCGAGCTGGCCGGTGATCGCAAGCCGCAGCGTGTTGGCGCGGCCGCGCGTGACGTCGCGCTCGTCGCGCGTGACGCGGTAGGACGGGCACATCGCGCCGCCGGCCAGCTTCCGGCAGGCGCCGTTGTTGTTGCACATCTCGACCGCGCCCTGGAAACCGCCGCCGGCGCCGGGATAAGCCGACCAGTCGAGCTGCGTCTTGATGTCGAGGCCGCGATAGTCAGGCTTGTAGCGGAACAGGCTGCGGTCATCGAACTTGGGCGCGCGCACCACCTTGCCGGGATTGTAGAGGCCATTCGGATCGAAGCGGTCCTTCACTTCCTCGAAGGCGCGCGCCAAGGTGGAGCCGAACATCGGCTCGTTGAATTCCGAGCGCACCAGGCCGTCGCCGTGCTCGCCGGAATGCGAGCCCTTGTATTCGCGCACCATGGCGAAAGCCTCTTCGGCGATCGCGCGCATGGCATGGACGTCTTTTTCCTGGCGGAGATTGAGGATCGGCCGCACGTGCAGGCAGCCGGAGCCGGCGTGCGCGTACCAGGTGCCGCGCGTGCCGTGCTTCTCGAAGATCTGCGTCAGCCGCGCGGTGTAATCGGCGAGATGCTCGAGCGGCACGGCGCAGTCCTCGACGAAGGAGACGGGTTTTCCCTGTTCCTTCATCGACATCATGATGTTGAGGCCCGAGGTGCGCACCTCGGTGATCGCGGCCTGCAGTTCCGGATTGAGCACCTCGACCACGCCGCCCCATTTGGTGCCGCTCTTGTCCCAGCCGAAGCCGAGGTCGCCGATCATTTCCTTGAGCTGGCGCAAGAGGCGCAGATTGACCTCGTGATCGTCCTCGCCGAACTCCACCAGCAGGATCGCTTCCGGCGTCTCGCGCACGAACTTTTCCAGCGTCGGCCGGTAGATCGGGATCGCACGCGCCAGCTCGATCATGGTGCGGTCGATCAGCTCGACCGCGATCGGCTTCAGCCGCACCAGATGCTGCGCGGTGTTCATCGCCTCGTAGAAGCTGCCGAAGTGCACGGCGCCGACCGCGCGGCGGCCCAAGAGCGGCGACAGCTTCAGTTCGATGCGCGTCGAGAAGCCGAGCGTGCCTTCCGAGCCGACCAGCACATGCGCGAGGTTGACGTCATTCTTACCGGGCACCAGCGCGTCGAGATTGTAGCCGCCGACGCGGCGCTGCACCTTGGGGAAACGCATTTCGATCTCGGCGGCGTCGCGCGCGCCGATCGCCAGCAGGTCCTTGGCGAGCGGCCGCAGCGGCAGCGGCACGTCCTGCAGGCTGCCGCCGATGCGGCCGAAATGCGCCAGCGTGCCGTCGGCCAGGATCGCTTCGATCGAGAGCACGTTGTCGCGCATGGTGCCGTAGCGCAGCGAACGGCCGCCGCAGGAATTGTTGCCGGCCATGCCGCCGAGCGTGGCGCGCGAGGCGGTCGAGATGTCGACCGGAAACCAGAGCCCGTGCGGTTTGAGCTGGCGGTTCAACTCGTCGAGCACGATGCCGGGCTCGACCGTGCAGCGCCGGCCCTTGACGTCGAGGTCGAGGATGCGGGTGAGGTATTTCGAACAGTCGACGACCAGCGACTCGCCGACCGTCTGCCCACACTGGGAGGTACCGCCGCCGCGCGCCAGCACCGTCACCCCCTCCGCCCGCGCGATACCTATCGCCCGATCGGCTTCCTCGATCGTGCGCGGAGCGACCACGCCCACCGGCACGATCTGGTAGTGGGAGGCGTCGGTGGCGTAGCGGCCGCGGGTAAAGCGGTCGAATTGGACGTCCCCGCTCAACTCGGCCTTCAGCCGGCGCTCCAGGCCGGGTCTTACCGCCGCCACGTGGTTAATCCTTGATGGGTTTGCCTATGCATATGGGCGCGTTTGGTGTGCGGAAAACCGCTTGACCGCACTGTTACATTCATAGTTCAACGCCACAAGCACCGCTCCCTCGCCGGGACGGGCTGTGGCTTAAACCCACGATATATCATTCAAAGCCGCGTTCAGGAGCGTGCCATGGCTCAGAATTCCTCGCGTTCGGTCGGGCGTCATTTCCTTCAGATTCCGGGACCGACCACGGTGCCCGATCGCGTGCAGCGCGCGATGGCCGCCCCGATCATCGACCACCGCGGTCCGGAATTCGCCAAGCTGGCCAAGAAGTGCCTGGAAGGCGTCAAGACCATCTTCAAGACCACCAACCCGGTGATCATCTACACCGCGACCGGCACCGGCGCCTGGGAATCGGCCCTGACCAACACTTTGTCGCCCGGCGACAAGGTACTGATGCTCGAGACCGGCCAGTTCGCCACGCTGTGGAAGAAGATGGCCGAGCGCATGGGCCTGAAGCCCGAGTTCATCGCGACCGACTGGCGTCACGGCGCCGACCCGGCCCTGATCGAGAAGCGCCTGCGCGAAGACAAGAGCAAAGAGATCAAGGCGGTCTGCGTCCTGCACAACGAGACCTCGACCGGCGCGCTGACGCCGATCGCGGACATCCGCAAGGCCATCGACGCCGCCGGCCATCCGGCGCTGTTCATGGTCGACACCATCTCGTCGCTCGCCTCGACCGACTATCGCCACGACGAATGGGGCGTCGACGTTTCGGTCGGCGGCGCGCAGAAGGGCCTGATGCTGCCGCCCGGCATGTCGTTCAACGCGATCAGCGACAAGGCCATCGCGGCCAGCAAGACGTCCAAGCTGCCGAAGTCGTTCTTCGCCTGGGACGAGATGCTGAACATGAACAAGGTCGGCTTCTTCCCCTACACGCCGGCGACGCAGATGCTGCAGGGCCTCGCGGTCGGCATCGAGATGCTGCACGAGGAAGGCCTCGAGAACGTGTTCGCCCGCCATCACCGGCTGGCGGAAGCCACGCGCCGTGCGGTCGCGGCCTGGGGCCTGGAAAACCTCAACAAGAACGCCAAGCAGTACTCGCCGACCATCACCGCCGTGATGCTCCCCGAGGGCCACGACGCCGACAAGTTCCGCGTGCAGGCGCTGGAGACCTTCAACATCTCCTACGGCGCCAGCTTCGGCGCTTACGCCGGCAAGTATTTCCGCATCGGCCACCTCGCCGACATCAACGACGGCACGCTGGTCGGCGCGCTCGCCATCACCGAGATGGCGCTCACGCTCGCCGGCGTGCCCGTAAAGAAGGGCGGCGTGCAGGCGGCGATGGACTATCTCGTCAGCGCGCACGGCGGCGCGGCGAAGAAGGCCGCGGCCGAGTAAGCTTTTCCAACGGTCATCCCCGCGAAAGCGGGGATCCAGTACACCGCAACGTCGAGATTTTGCCGAGACGATTGTGATTACTGGATCGCCCGCCTGCGCGGGCGATGACAGCAGAGTGTGTGGCCGGGCATAGCCCGTCGAAGACGGGCGTAAACGCCCTTATGCCCCGGCCATTTTGTTTTGCTGTCATCCCGGGCGAGCGCAAGCGAGACCCGGGATCCAGTACGCCGCAGCTTTTCGATCGTACACAGCGTACTGGATCCCCGCTTTCGCGGGGCGTGACAGTCAGAGAGTCCCTTCCGCGCGCAGCTTGAAGCGCTGGATCTTGCCGGTCGCGGTCTTCGGCAGTTCGACGCGGAACTCGATCCAGCGCGGGTACTTGTAGGGCGCGAGCTTCTGCTTGACGTGCTCCTGCAAGGCGCGGACCAGATCCTCGGTCGCCTTTTCCGGCACCTTCAAGACGACGAAGGCCTTCGGCTTGACCAGCTTCTGGTCGTCGAACCAGCCGACCACGGCGGCCTCCAGCACTTCCGGATGCGACGACAGCGCGGCCTCGACCTCGAACGGCGAGACGTAGATGCCCGACACCTTCAGCATGTCGTCCTGACGGCCGCAGCAGATGTAATAGCCGTCCTCGTCCTGGATGTATTTGTCGCCGGAGCGCGTCCACTCGCCCTGGAAGGTCGAGCGCGACTTCTCGCGGTTGTTCCAATACATCACCGCCGAGGTCGGCCCGCGGCATTGCATCTCGCCCATTTCGCCCTGCGGCACTTCGTTGCCGTCCTCGCCGACAATCCTGATTTCATAGCCCGGCACGGCCTTGCCGGTGGTGCCGTACTTGGTCGCGCCCGGCCTGTTGGAGAGAAAGATGTGCAGCATCTCGGTGGTGCCGAGACCGTCGGAGACCTCGACGCCGTAGCGCTCAAAGAAGGTGCGCGCGATCTCTTCCGGCAGAGCCTCGCCGGCCGACAGGCAGCGGCGAATTTTCACCTCCGACTTCGCCGGCGCGTTCGGGCTCGCCAAGAAGCCGGCGTAGAAGGTCGGCACCGCGAAGAACACCGTGACCGGATATTTGCGCAGCAAGGCCGCGACGCCGTCGGGCGTCGGACGGTCGGCGTTCAGCACCGTGGTGGCGCCGACCGACAGCGGGAAGGTCATGGCGTTGCCGAGACCGTAGGCGAAGAACAGCTTCGCCACCGAATGGACGACGTCGCTTTCCTTCAGGCCGGCGACCGGCGTGCCGTAGAGATCGGCGGTCAGCTTGAGGCTGCCGTGCACATGCACCGCGCCCTTCGGCGTCCCGGTGGAGCCCGAGGTGTAGAGCCAGAACGCAATGTCGTCGCAGGTCGTCGGCGCCGTGTAAGGCTCCGGCTCGACCGCGCCGACGAGGTCGTCGAACAGCCGGTAGCCGTGCGGGTTCTCGCCCGCGACGACGATGTGCTCGAGATCGGGGCAGTCGGCGATGATCTTCTCGAACTTCGGGAACAGCGCCTCCGACACCACCAGGCAGCGGGCGCGGCTGTCGGACAGCATGAAGCGGTAGTCTTCGTCGGTCAGCAGCGTGTTCACCGGGATTGCGACGATGCCGGCCTTCAGGCAGCCGAGGAAGGCGACCGGCCAGTCGGCGGTGTCGAGCATGGCCATCAGCACGCGTTCCTCGCGGCGGACGCCTAAGCCTCGCAGGGCGGCGCCGAAGCGCGCGGCGCGCTCGGCGAGTTGGCCATAGGTGGTGGTACCACGCGCATCGATATAGGCGGGCTTGTTGGCGCGACCCGCGCGGAGATTCATCTCCAGCACATCGGCGGCGAAATTGTAGTCGCGCGGGACTGCGCCCACTGCATTGGCCGCGTTCATTTCAGCCGTGCGCACATCGGCGGCAACCATTGTTATTCCCCCCTGGAAGTCGGCTATTATGCCAGAGATGCCCACCGCAGCAATTCGATTTATAGTTCCAAAATCCACCATCCGCCACCGCGGCGAGGCGTAATTAAGAACGCTTCCCAAGGAGAGCCGTCTGCCATGATCTTCAGCCGTGACCGTATCCTGACCACCCATGTCGGCAGCCTGCCGCGCAACGACAAGCTGTCCGGCCTGCTGCTGCGCCAGGAAGCGGGCGAGAAATTCGACGCCAAGGAGATGGCGGACGAACTGGACAAGGCCGTCGACCACGTCGTCCGCAAGCAGGCCACGGCCGGCATCGATATCGGCAACGACGGCGAGCAGCAGCGTGTCGGCTTCCAGACCTACGTGCCGCAGCGCATGTCCGGCTTCGGCGGCGTGTCGAAGCGCCGGCGCGGCAAAGAGTTCGAGGAATTCCCTGAGCTGGTCGCCAGCCTGATGCGGCGCTTCCCGCATGTCAGCAAGCAGCAGAACGCGCCGGAGTGCCAGGCCGAGTTGAAATACCGCGACGTCAAGCCGCTACAGGACGAGATCGCGCGCTTCAAGAGAATCGCCGGCGACCGCTTCGCCGAGAGTTTCATGACCGCGCCCTCGCCCGGCATCATCTCGTCGACCATGCTCGACGCGTACTACGGCTCGCAGGACAAATACCTCGACGCGATCGCACGCGAGATGAAGAACGAGTACCAGGCGATCCACCAGGCCGGGCTGATCCTGCAGATCGACGCGCCCGACCTGGCGATGGACCGCACCATGATGTACCGCGACCTCAGCGACGCGGAATTCGTCAAGGCGTGCGAGCGCCACGTGCAGGCGATCAACGACGGCATCGCCGGCATTCCGCCCGAGCGCGTGCGGCTGCACATCTGTTACGGCAACTGGGAAGGTCCGCACATTCACGACGTGCCGCTGGCGACGATTTTGCCGGCGCTGTACCAGGCGAAAGCCGGCGCGCTGTCGATCGAGTTCTCCAACCCGCGGCACGCCCACGAATACGCGGCGCTCAAGAAGCACCCGCTGCCCAAGCACATGATGCTGCTGCCGGGCGTGATCGAGACGACGTCGAACTTCGTCGAGCATCCGGAAGTGGTGGCGCGCCGCATCGAGGAAGCGGTCGCCGCCGTCGGCGAGCGCGAGCGCGTCGTGGCCTCGACCGACTGCGGCTTCGGCACCTTCACCAACCGCGAATGGGTGATCGAGCCGGCGGTGTGGCTGAAGCTCAAGTCGTTGCGCGAAGGCGCCGACATCGCCTCGGCGCGGCTGTGGGGGAAGAAGGTGGCGTGAGCGCTTCTTTCTTATCCCTCCCCTGAAAGGGGAGGGTCGATCGCGCGCAGCGCGATCGGGGTGGGGTTACGTCGCAAATTTGTATGCGCCCCCACCCGGCTCGCCATAGCGCGTCGAAGACGCGCGTAAACGCGCTAATGACTCGCCACCCTCC
>CAYJPU010000175.1:0-7281 GCA_964372105.1 uncultured Undibacter sp. | reverse complement strand
ACTTTGCCGCTTGTCTTGCCGCTCATCGGCGGCCCCGCGGCGGCGTGCGCAGGCCCAGCGCGATCTCGGCGCAGACACATTCCAGCATGCGGATGATCCGGTCGGTGGCGGGATCGTCGCGGCGGGCTTCCACCACGCGGCAGGCATGCTCCACCGTGGTCCGGTCTCGGCGCACCAGACCGCCGACCGCGCCATGGCTGATGCCCAGCACGGTGTACGCGAGGTACATCGTGACCTGGCGCGCGAAGGCGGCGTCCGCCCGGCATCGCGTCGCCGCCAGCAACTCGCCCAGCGGCACGTTGACCGTGGCGGCGACAGCGGCTTCCGCCAACCGGCAGAAGCGCGCCGCGCGCGACGGCGCCAGCGCGCGTGATCTCCGTCGCTTGCCGAGGATTCCAGGGGGACTTTCGAGGCCGGTTATATCGAGGCTGGTCTTGTCGAGAAACGTCATCGGCGAGCTCCATGTAGGACCATTTGCCTACATTACGGCCGCGCCGCCCAAATGGGGATAAATTCTTTTTGGGACCAACAAGCCACTGAAAGCGATGAATAATTTCCGCAGCCGGCCCAGACGGTCCGCGCCGCCGGTCAACATCGGAGGCGTCAAGACGTCACCGCCAGCGGCCTGCGCGGCGGCGGCAAACGAACAGACTCTTCCGAGGGACGTCTAGCGGGCCCGGCGGCGGCGTTGCTGGCCGAGACCCATCTGCTTGGCCAGTTGCGAGCGGGCGGCGGCATAGTTCGGCGCCACCATCGGGTAGTCCGCGCTCAGGCCCCACTTCTCGCGATACTGCTCCGGCGTCATGTTGTACTGCGTGCGCAGATGACGCTTGAGCGATTTGAATTTCTTGCCGTCCTCGAGGCAGACGAGGTGCTCGGGCGTGATCGACTTCTTGAGCGACACCGCCGGCTTGAGCGGCTCGAGCGGCGCGTCGGCCGCCTTGCCGGACACGCGGCTGAGCGCGGAATAGACCTGATTGATCAGGTTCGGAATCTCCGACGCGGGGACCGTGTTGTTGCTGACGTAAGCCGAGACGATCTCCGCCGTCAGCTCGATGTAATTGCCGCTGGCCATGCTGTCGCTCATCGACTGTTCCCTGTTGTCAGCCGGCCGGCGGAAGCGCCGCGCAAGACTGTCGCCTGAAGGGGAAGCGGAGACCGTACAAAGGCAGAAATCAAACCCAATATTAAAGATATACTATCGAAACTCGCCACGGCAAGCAGAAACATCGTCAAGACTTGGGCTGGCCAAGACTTTGGCTAGCCAAGACTTGGGCTAGAATTGGCGGGCTTGGCGGACGGCCTCAGGTGTTCTGTTCGAGATGCTCGCGCAGCTCGTTGATGGACGCGAAGCGCAGCGTGCCCTGCGGCAGTTCGGCCTCGATCGAGCCGTCGACGTAGAGCGTATAGCCCATGCCGTCGACGACGCCGGATTTGAGCACGGCCACGTTGCGCGGCTCCTCGGCCGGCATCGGCGCTTCCACGGCAATTGCCGGCTCAAGTGACGATGGCGGTTCGGACGCTGCCGGCGGTTCTTCCTCCGCGGGCGGCGCCTTCTCCGCTTTGCGCTCGGGCCACATGAAGGCGAACGATCCGCGCTTTTCGGCGGCGGGCGCTTTGTCCGCCGGACCCCAGTCGATTTCAAAGGGTTTATCGCGCGGCTCTGACGTGCGGTCGTCGCGCCGTTCGCCAAGTTCGGCGGTCTCGTGCGACACGCCGCCCGGCTGCTGCGGCGACAGCGAAACATCCTCGGACACGGTCACCGGCGACTCGTCCGGATTGGGCAAAGTCGGCGCCAGCGTCTGGCCGGCTGGCTCATCTTGCGGCAGCGCCGTGATGGGCGCGATCACGGCCGGCAGCGGCTCGCGCCCGGATTCAGGCTGGTACTCCGGCTTCAACTCCGGCTTGGCCGCAGGCTTGGGTTTGGGCGGGAACGGGATCCGGCCGGCCGCCGGACGCGCCGGTGCGCTTTCGAAAGTTTCGATCGGCCGATGCGTTTGGACCGGGGCCAGGCCATGCCCTGCCTCGACAATCTGCTGCAACCGCGAAACGACTGCGCCCAAGCCGATGACGATCAGACCGCCGACCGCCGTGATGGCGCCGGCCAGGATCAGCGTGTTGCCGAAGCTGAATTCGCTGACCGGGACGCCAAAAGCAGCCAATGCGGTGCCGGCCATGACGCAGAGCGCGCCGAGGGCGTATAAAATAATCGACATGCGCAAAGCTCCTGCTGGTCCGCCAAGCCCGACGTCAGACGCACTGCGCTCGGCTAAATCCCTATTCCAATTAACAATTTTCGTCTTTGACCGTGTCGGCGGCAACCGGCGGTCACAGTAGCACCGAATGCCCTCACAGTTTGTTAACGCTGTTTGCAGGATGCAATAGGACACCTGTCCCCGCCCGGAGCCCACCATCGTCACCTCGGAGGAGGCGGTGTCGCCTCGGAGGAGGCGGTTGCTCCTATGCGCGGCAGCGCCTAATTAACGGTATCGAGGAACTCATCTGGGACGTGCCGGTTTCATTCCGAGACCGGAATTTTCCGCAATGCCTTTTGTGGATCGAGGAGGACGCAATGTCGTTCAAGTTGCCCGAGCTGCCCTACGCCTACGAAGCCCTGGCGCCTTACATGTCGAGGGAGACCCTGGAGTATCACCACGACAAGCACCACAAGGCTTATGTCGACAACGGAAACAAGCTGCTGGAAGGCAGCGGGCTGGAAGGCAAATCGCTCGAGGACATTGTGAAGGGCGCGTTCGGCAAGAACGCCGGCCTCTTCAACAATGCTGGGCAGCACTACAACCATCTGCACTTCTGGAAGTGGATGAAGCCGAACGGCGGCGGCGACAAGCTGCCGGCCAAGCTCCAGGCCAAGATCGACAGCGATCTCGGCGGCCTCGCCAAGATGAAGGAAGACTTCACCCAGGCCGGCATCACCCAGTTCGGCTCGGGCTGGGCCTGGATCGCGGTGAAGGACGGCAAGCTCACCGTCACCAAGACGCCGAACGGCGAAAACCCGCTGGTGCACGGCGCGACGCCGATCCTCGGCTGCGACGTCTGGGAGCACTCGTACTACATCGACTATCGCAACCGCCGTCCCGACTATCTCAAGGCGTTCCTCGATCACATGGTGAACTGGGACTACGTCGAAGAGCTGTTCGTCGCGGCGACGAAGTAAGCATTTTGACGACCATCATGGCCGCGCGGCCGGCACATCGTTTGGCCGACCGCGCGGCCCTTTTTATTCTCGGGGCCGTGGCGGTCATCGCCGCCCTCACCTTCCGCGACTACGGTCTCGGCTGGGACGACTTCACCCATTCGCAATACGGCGACCTGCTGCTCAAGCTGTATGGCTCGGGGCTCGCCGACACGCGCGCGCTGTCCTTCGTCAACCTGTACAAATACGGCGGTGGCTTCGACATGGCGGCGGCGCTCGTCGCCAAGGTGTTGCCGTTCAGCCTGTTCGAGACGCGCCGCCTGGTCGGCGCACTGGTCGGCATCGTCGGCCTCGCCATCACCTGGCGGCTGGCGCGCCGCCTCGGCGGCCCCAACGCCGGCCTGATCGCGCTGGTCCTGCTCGCGACCTGCCCGCTCTATTACGGGCACATGTTCATCAACGCCAAGGACGCGCCCTTCGCGGTGGCGATGGTGCTGCTGCTGTTCGGCGCGGTGCGCGCGCTCGATGAATACCCAAATCCCAGCGCGCGCACGATGGTGCTGGTCGGCCTCGGGCTCGGCGCCGCCTTCGGCTCGCGCATCCTGGCCGGCGTCGCCGCGCCTTATGTCGCCGCCGGTCTGCTGCTGATCGTCGTGTCGGAGTGGCACGCGCTCGGGCTGCGGACGGCGGCCGCGCGCTTCGGCCAGTTCGTGGCGCGGATGCTGCCGGCGCTCGGGCTCGGCTATCTCATCATGGGCCTGATTTGGCCGTGGTCGATCGCGTCACCGCTCAATCCGCTGCACGCCGCCGAATATTTCGACAAGTTCTTCGAGAAGCCGTGGCGCGAGCTTTACAACGGCGTGCCGATCTCGGTGCCCGACATGCCGGCGAGCTATCTGCCGCACCTGTTTTCGCTCAAGCTGCCGGAGGTCATGCTGGCGCTTGGGCTCTCCGGCGCCGTCGGCGCCGTCATCCTCGCGCTGCGCCGGCGCGCGCCGGTCAACCGCCGCGCCTGCCTGCTGACGGTCGCGCTCGCAGCCCTGCTGCCGATCGCCATCGCGATGGTGATGCGGCCGGCGCTGTACAACGGCGTGCGCCATTTCGTCTTCGTCGTACCGCCTTTCGCGGTGCTCGGCGGCCTCGCCGGCGCCTGGGTCTTCACTGAGGCCCGCGCGCGCGGACGCGCCACGCTGGCCGCGGCCGCCGTGCTGTTCGCCGCCGCCGTGGCGCTGCCGGTCAGCGACATGATCCGCCTGCACCCCTATCAGTACACGGCGTTCAACTGGGCTTCCGGCGGCGTGCGCGCGGCGCACGGCCGCTACATGCTGGATTACTGGGGGCTCGCCTTCAAACAGGCGGCTGACGGCTTGAAGGCCCGCCTCGCCGAGCGCAACGAGCAGCCGCCGCAAGGCCGCCGCTGGGTGGTTGCGATCTGCGGACCGCAGGCGCCCGCCGACGTCGATCTCGGCGACCGGTTCGAAACGACCTGGGAAGAGAAGCGCGCCGACTTCGCCATGTCCCTCGGTACGTTCTACTGCCAGGACATCGCGCGGCCGATCATGGCCAGCGTCGAGCGCGAAGGCGTCGTCTACGCAAGGGCCTACGACCTGCGCGGCCGGCCGGCGCCGAACCTGCTGACCGAACCGCCGCCCTGAGCATCAGATACCGGCGCGCGCCACGCACTCGATGACGGCGCGCGGGAATCATGCGAAAGGACAGGGGTCGGCGCCTGCCGGCGCGTCCATGCCGGCCGCGGAGGAAAACGATGGGAATCTATGTATTCGACGCCTACGGCACGCTGTTCGACGTCCACGCCGCGATCGGCCGCTTCCGCGCCGAGGCCGGCCCCGAGGCCGACCGCATGTCGGACATCTGGCGCGCCAAGCAGCTCGAGTACACCTGGGTCCTGACGCTGGCCGGCCACTACGCCGACTTCTGGACGCTGACCGAACGCGCGCTCGACTATGCGCTGGCGCGGGTGCCGTCGGTGCCGAAGGCGCTCAAGCCCAGGCTGATGGACGCCTACTACAAGCTCGACGCCTTCCCCGACGCGCTCGCCGCGCTGCGCACGCTCAAGGCCAAGGGCCACAAGACCGGCATCCTCTCGAACGGCTCGCCCAAGATGCTGTCGAGCGCGGTTCAATCCGCCGGCATCGCCGGCGATCTCGATGCGCTGCTGTCGGTCGACGTGCTCAAGGTGTTCAAGGCGCGGCCCGAGGTCTATGCGCTGGTCACCGACCATTACAAATGCGCACCGGCCGACGTGACTTTTGTTTCATCGAACCGCTGGGACGTGATGGCCGCGGTCTCGGTCGGTTTCCGCACCTACTGGATCAACCGCGCCCGGTTGCCCGACGAATATCTCGACTTTCCGCCGGTGCGGACGCTGAGCGATCTCACGTCGCTGGCCGAAGCCGCCTGACCCGCTGAAACTACACCGGCCGGGGCTGGCGATGCGCCGGCCCGGCGACTATATCGTGCTTAGTATTTTCCGCCGCACGATCGCGACTCATTCATGTCATCGATGATATCCATCAAAAATCTGTCGAAGAGCTACGCGTCCGGCTTCCAGGCGCTGAAGACCGTCAACCTCGACATCCGCGCCGGCGAGATCTTCGCGCTGCTCGGGCCCAACGGCGCCGGCAAGACCACGCTGATCGGCATCGTCTGCGGCATCCTGCGCGCCACCAGCGGCAGCGTGACGGTCGGCGGCCACGACATCGTCGCGGATTATCGCGCCGCGCGCGCGCTGATCGGCCTGGTGCCGCAGGAACTGCACACCGACGCCTTCGAAAGCGTGTGGGCGACCGTGAGCTTCACCCGCGGCCTGTTCGGCAAGCCGCGCGATCCCGCCTATATCGAGAAGATCCTGAAGGACCTGTCCCTGTGGGACAAGAAGGACAACAAGATCATGACGCTGTCGGGCGGCATGAAGCGGCGCGTGCTGATCGCCAAGGCGCTCAGCCACGAGCCGCGCGTGCTGTTCCTGGACGAGCCGACCGCCGGCGTCGACGTCGAATTGCGCAAGGACATGTGGCAGGTGGTGCGGAGCTTGCGCGCCTCCGGCGTCACCATCATCCTCACCACGCATTACATCGAGGAAGCCGAGGACATGGCCGACCGCATCGGCGTGATCAACAAAGGCGAGATCATCCTGGTCGAGAACAAGGCCGACCTGATGCGCAAGCTCGGCAAGAAGCAGTTGAACCTGCATCT
Organism: uncultured Undibacter sp.; assembly: GCA_964372105.1. GTDB lineage: Bacteria > Pseudomonadota > Alphaproteobacteria > Rhizobiales > Xanthobacteraceae > Pseudolabrys. The sequence continues at coordinate 911 of CAYJPU010000175.1, read as the reverse complement.
CCTGCGCAAGCTCTCCGCCGTGCCGGCGACGCTCGCGGCGCACAACCTGACCTTGACCGACGACGGCAACGAGTTGGTCTTCACTTACGACACCCAGAGCGAACGCACCGGCGTCACCGCGCTCTTGAGCGACCTTGCCGCCGCCGGCATCGGCTTCCGCGACCTGCACACGACGCAGAGCTCGCTCGAGGATATTTTCGTCGGTCTGGTGAGCGCGAAGTCATGAACTGGCGGGCCGTCCAAGCGATCTACGTCTTCGAGATGGCGCGCACCGCGCGCACCATCTGGCAGAGCATCGTCTCGCCGGTGCTCTCGACCTCGCTTTATTTCGTGGTGTTCGGCGCCGCCATCGGCTCCCGCATCACCGAGATCGAAGGCATCGGCTACGGCGCCTTCATCGTGCCGGGGCTGATCATGCTGACTCTGCTGACGCAGAGCACGATGAACGCCTCGTTCGGCATCTATTTCCCGCGCTTCACCGGCACGATCTACGAGATCCTGTCGGCGCCGGTGTCGGCCTTCGAGATCGTGCTCGGCTATGTCGGCGCCGCCGCCACCAAGTCGATCGTCCTCGGGCTGATCATCCTGGCGACGTCGTGGCTGTTCGTGCCGCTCTCCGTCGCCCATCCGTTCTGGATGCTGGCCTATCTGGTCCTGACGGCCGCGACCTTCAGCCTCTTGGGCTTCATCATCGGCATCTGGGCGGAAGGCTTCGAGAAGCTGCAGATCGTGCCGCTGTTGATCATCACGCCGCTGACGTTCCTCGGCGGCACCTTCTATTCGATCAGCGTACTGCCGCCGGTCTGGCAGAAGATCGCGCTGTTCAACCCGGTCGTCTACCTGATCAGCGGCTTCCGCTGGAGCTTCTTCGAAGTCTCCGACGTCGGCCACGGCGTCAGCATCGCCATGAC
>CAYJPU010000174.1:0-7303 GCA_964372105.1 uncultured Undibacter sp. | reverse complement strand
ATTACGACTTCAGCAGCGGGTCGATGGCCTTGGCCATGTCCCCGATCGACAAAGCGCCGGGATATTGGGTGCCGTTGATGAAGAAGGTCGGCGTCGACTGAACCTTGAATTCCTTGATCGCGCGCTGGCGGATGCTCTCGATACCGTCGAGCACCTGCTGATTCGCCAGGCAGGCGTTGAAGCTCTGCTCGGTGAACCCGGCCTGCTTGGACAGCGCGAGCAGCGGCGGCAGCGGCTTTTCCACCGCCCAGGTACGCTGCTGGCTGAACATGGTGTCGATCATCGCGAAATATTTGGCCGGGTCGTCCTTGCCCGCGCAGCGCGCCAGCATGAAGGTGGCGGCGGCCAGGTTGTCGAGCGGGAATTCGCGGAAGATGTAACGCACCTTGCCGGTATCGATGTAGCGCTTCTTCAGTTCCGGGAAGGTGGTCTCCTGGAAGGTCGCGCAGTGCGGGCAGGTCATCGAGGCGTATTCGATGATGGTCACCGGCGCTTTGTCGTTGCCCATGGACATCTCGGGCAGGGCGTCCGGCTTCATCAGGTCGGCCATCGGGACGGTCGCCTGGGCCAGCGCGGACCCTGCGAAGGGCAGGGAGGAGACGCCAAACACGGCGGTGGCGAGCGCCACCGTGGCGGTGCCTTGGCAAAGTTCACGACGGGTGATCTGCAACTGAAGCTCCTAGGCTGAAAGCCGGTTTCTCGCGCCACTGGCTAGTGGAGCGGATTTGACGTTCGCTACCCGCTAGCCGCGAATACCTTAAGCGAACGTCAAATCCAAAGCTCCACTAGCAACAATAACTTGCTAGTGGTCCTTTAATTCTAACATTCGCAAAAGTGCCTCCACAGACGGGATGCGAATGTTAGAATTGGACCACTAGCTGGACCGGAGAATTGTGGCAATGGCGGGCCCCATTGCCAAGGAAAGAGAAGGCCTCACTTTCGTTTGATCGAGGCCCCCAGCCGGGCCAGCGCCTGGCGCAGGTCGTCGTCCGTGGCCGCCGGCAGGCTGGCGGCGATGCGGCTGACGGCGGTGGGGTCTGGCGGCGGCGGAACCTTGGGACGCTCGCGCCGGTGCAGGGGGGCCTGGCGGAGCGCGATCCGGCCGATCGCCTGCCAGCCGAAGAAGCGGTTCACCCGCTCCAGGATCACCGCCGACATATGCTGGATTTCGAGCGCCGCCGGCCCCTCGACCCGCAGCACCAAAGTGGCCGGTTCGGCCGGGATCTCGTTGCCCTCGGCCTTGGGATTGGGGCGCGGCCAGTTGATCTTGAGCGGCTCGCTGTGGACCGCGATCTCGGGGCCGACGATGTCGCCCCAGCGCGACAGGATCTCGCCCGAGGCGAAGCCCTGCGCCTTCATGACGTCCGTCAGGGTCGCGCCCAGGAGGTCGGACAGCGGCCGGGGAAAACTGCGGGCGGACTTGCTCATTTGGCTTTTTCTATGCGCATGATCTTGCCCGAAAACCGGTTCCCACTTTTCGGGATCATGCGCGAAGGGGTGTCACGTGCCATCGTTGGCGGCATGACCGTAGCAGTCAGACAGTCCCGGCGAAAGAAAGCCGGGCCCGATCCCGAGGATTTGCTCGCCTGGTACGACCGCCACGCCCGCGTGCTGGCTTGGCGTATTGAACCTTGGCGGGCGCGCAAGGGCGAGCGCCAGGAGCCGTACCGGGTCTGGCTGTCGGAGATCATGCTGCAGCAGACCACGGTGCGGACGGTCGGGCCCTATTACGCCAAGTTCCTGGAACGCTGGCCGACGGTCGATGCGCTGGCGGCCGCCAGCCTCGACCACGTGCTGCGCGCCTGGGCAGGCCTCGGCTATTACGCCCGCGCCCGCAACCTGCATGCCTGCGCGCTGGCGGTGGTCGAACGCCACGCCGGCGTGTTCCCCGCCACGCTGGAGGGACTGCGCGCGCTACCCGGCATCGGCGACTACACCGCCTCGGCGGTGGCGGCGATCGCGTTCGATGCCGACGCCGTGCCGGTCGACGGCAATGTTGAGCGCGTCGTGACGCGGCTCTACGCCATCGAAGGGGAATTGCCGGCGGCCAAGCCTGTCATCAAGGAGCGAGCCTTGTCGCTCTTGCCGCCAACACGTGCCGGCGATTTCGCGCAGGCGCTGATGGATCTCGGCGCCACCATCTGCACGCCGAAGAAGCCGGCTTGCGCGCTGTGTCCGTGGAACGACGGCTGCGCGGCGCGGGCGCGCGGCGACCAGGAGACGTTTCCGCGCAAGCAGCCGAAGCGCGAAGGTAAACTACGCCGCGGCGCGGCCTTCGTCGCGCTGCGCGCCGACGGTTCGGTGCTGCTGCGCACGCGGCCGGACAAGGGCCTGCTCGCCAAGATGACGGAAGTGCCGGGCAGCGCGTGGGCGCACGACTACGATAGCGCGCAGGCGCTTGCCGCCGCGCCGTTGCAGGCGAAGTGGCGGCGATTGCCCGGCGTGGTCAATCACGTGTTCACGCATTTCCCGCTCGAGCTGACGGTGTACGTTGCGCAAATGCCGCGCACGGCCAAGGCGCCGAAAGGCGCGCGTTGGGTCAAGCTCGTCGACGCGCACGACGAAGCCCTGCCGACTGTGATGCGCAAGGTGCTGGCGCACGCGCTCGGCGACAATAAAAACACGACAGAGGAACGCCATGTCCGCCGATGAATGGAGCCCGAGCCTGCGTTATCCCGATCCGGCGGTGATGTCGCTCGATCCGCGCTTCGACAAGTACCGGCTGCCGCTCGCCAGCGTCGAGCGCCTGTTCACCGGCACGCGCTGGGGCGAGGGGCCGGTCTGGTTCGGCGATGGCCGTTTTCTTCTGTGGAGCGACGTGCCGGGCGACTGCATCCGCCGCTGGGACGAGGAGACCGGCGCGGTGAGTTGCTTCCGCAAGCCGTCCAACAACGCCAACGGCAATACGCGCGACCGGCAGGGCCGGCTCGTCACCTGCGAGCATCTGACGCGCCGCGTCACCCGCACCGAATATGACGGCCGCATCACCGTCATCTGCGACCGCTTCGACGGCAAGCGGCTGAATTCGCCCAACGACGTGGTGGTGAAGTCGGACGGCTCGATCTGGTTCACCGATCCGCGCTTCGGCATCCTCGGCAATTACGAGGGCGAGACCGCCGAGTCAGAGCTGCCGATGAACGTCTATCGCGTCGACGGCCAGAGCGGCGCTGTTACTGTCGTCGCCGACGGCATCAACGCGCCGAACGGGCTGGCCTTCTCGCCGGACGAGCGCAAGCTCTACATCGTGGAATCACGCAGCGAGCCGCGCCGTATCCTCGTCTACGACGTCGCCGGCGACACGATCGGCAACGGCAAGACCATCATCGACTCCGGCCCCGGCGGCACGCCGGACGGCTTCCGCGTCGATGTCGACGGCAATCTGTGGTGCGGCTGGGGCATGACGCCGGCGCTCGACGGCGTGCGGGTGTTCACGGCCTCAGGCGAGCCGATCGGTCACATCGCGTTGCCCGAGCGCTGCGCCAATGTCTGCTTCGGCGGCAAGCATCGCAATCGGCTGTTCATGGCGGCGAGCCATTCGCTGTACGCGCTTTACGTGAACACGCAAGGCGTGGCGGGCGGCTAGTTGTTATTCCGGGTTCCCAAACGGCCGAAAGACCGCTAGCAAAGCCGCCGAGCTTTAACTTAAGACACGAGGAAAGAGCATGAGCATTCAACGTCACGAAGTCGGCGCCCGCATGAGCAAGGCGGTGGTGCACGGCAACACCGTCTACCTCGCCGGCATCGTCGCCAACGAGCCCAAGGGCAAGAGCGTCACCGAGCAGACCAAGGATATCGTGGCGCAGATCGACGGCCTGCTGGCCAAGGCCGGCTCCGACAAGGCGAAGCTCTTGTCGGCCACGATCTACATCACCGACATGGCCAACTTCGCCGAGATGAATTCGGTGTGGGACACTTGGGTGTCCGCCGGCAATACTCCGGCGCGTGCCACCGTCGAGGCCAAGCTCGCCACGCCGGACTACAAGGTCGAGATCATGGTGATCGCGGCGCGCTAAGAGGCCCGAGCGGAGCGGCTGGTCATGGCATTCGATTTCGCCCCGCTCATCCCGGCGGGTTCGCCGGCGCCGGCGGTGAAGTGGACGGGTTCGCCCCGGTTCAACTTCACCGGCGGCAACAACGACCCCGACGCGGTGCCCCTCGACGGGCTCATGGTGGCGGCGCAATCGGTGCTGGCGCGCGAGGGGCGCACTTTGTCGCACTACGGTCTGCACAGCGGCCCGCAAGGCTATCGGCCGCTGCGCGACTTCCTTAGCCTGAAGCTCAAGCGCGACGCCGGCATGGCCTGCAGCGCCGACGACATCCTGATCGTCTCCGGCTCGCTGCAGGCGCTCGATCTGGTCAACGGCGCGCTGCTGGCGCGCGGCGACACCGTCATCTGCGAGCGCGACTGCTATCAGGGTACGCTGACGCGCTACCAGCGGCTCGGCGTCGACGTCGTCGGCATTCCGCTCGACGAGGGCGGCCTGCGCATCGACGCGCTCGGTGAGGCGCTGGCCGCGCTCAAGAGCCGCAACGTGCGGCCGAAGTTCATCTACACCATCCCGACGGTGCAGAACCCGACCGGCACCATCCTTTCCGAGGAGCGGCGCATCGCGCTCATCAAGCTCGCCGATGCCTACGGCGTGCCGATCGTGGAGGACGACTGCTACGCCGATCTGGTCTGGAGCGGGACGCGGCCGCCCGCGCTTTACGCCATGAGCAAGGCGGAAAACGTGATCCACATCGGCTCGTTCTCGAAATCGATCGCGCCGGCCTTGCGCGTCGGCTTCATCGTCGCGCCGTGGGCGATCCTGTCGCGCATGCTGGCGCTCAAGACCGACGCCGGCTCCGGCGCGCTCGAGCAGATGGTGCTGGCGGAATACTGCGCGGCGCATTTCGCGACGCACGTGCCGGCGCTGCGGCGCGGCCTGCGCAAGAAGCTCGACACGCTGATGGAGGCGCTCAACGAGCAGTTCGGCACCGCGGCCGAGTTCGAGGCGCCGAAGGGCGGCATCTTCCTCTGGGTGAAGCTGCCCGATCAGGTCGACACGCTTAAGCTCTATCAGAAGGCGCTGGCCGCCGGCGTCGCGATCAATCCCGGTCCGGAATGGTCGACCGACGCGGCGCACACCAGGAGCCGCATGCGGCTGTGCTTCGCCAGTCCGTCGCACGCCGAGATCCGCGAAGGCATCGCCGTGCTCGCCGACATCTGCCGCAAGGAGTTCGGCGTGCCCGAGCGCAGCGCCAATATCCAGCGCGAGCCGGTGTGACCATGGCTGAGCGGCAGCCCGGCATCCTCGCCATCTGGAACGACTGCCGCGCCGGGCGCGAGGCCGAGTTCGAGGCCTGGTTCCAGGGCGAACATCTCATCGAACGGCTGGCCGTGCCGGGTTTCCTGTTCGGCCGCCGCCATCAGGCGATTTCCGGCAGCGCCGGCTATTTCAATTTTTACGTCGTCCAATCCCCGGACGTCCTGACGTCGAGGCCTTACCTCGAACGGCTCGACAACCCGACGCCGATGACCCGGCGCATCATGTCGGAGGTGTTCCTCAACATGAACCGCACGGTCTGCCACCGCACGCTGCGGCGCGGCGGCTTCCGCGGCGCTTTCGCGGTCACGGCGCGCTTCAACGACGCGCCGGACTTGGGCGCGCTTGACGCGCTGGTGGAGACGTTGGCGCCGGACACCGCTGTCGCCGGCGGCGAGATCTGGTCGGCGGCCGATGCCGCCGGTCAGCCGGTGTCGATGGAAGAGAAGCTGCGCGGCGGCGACAAGAAAATCAAAGCGGCGCTGATGATCGACACGCTGCGTCAGCTTGACGCCGAGCGGATCGGCGCGCAACTGGCGGCGCGCTTTCCCGCGGCAGAGGTCGGGGTGTTCCGGGTGCTGTGCCAGCTCGGCCGCGGCGATCTCTGAGCGAAGGCGATAGCGGTCTTCGAGCTAAACCTCTTGATCGCCGTAGCCGCCTCGTTATGCGATCACGCCGCGCTGCTGCAAAATGCGTAGCGCCGCTGCCAGCGGGATGTGGGCCCACTCCGGGCGATTGGCGAGTTCGTCTTCGATCTCGCCGAGCGCCTTCTCGAGCAGGAAGGCATCGAGCAGTTCGAGCGCCTGGTTGTCGTGCGTCGGCCACAGTCCGGCGCCGCTGACGGACTCGCGGTAGCATTCCCAGAAGGCGGCGGTCAGGCGCTCGCCCCAGGCGCGGATGTGCTGGTTGAGCGTGGCGCGCTCTTCCGCGTTCAAGTTCGGCTCGCGGTCGACGGCCGCGCTCACCGCATAATCGATCGAACGCACGAAGCCGGCGACGTCGCGCGCCGGCGGCGCCTTGCGGCGACGTTGGTCAAGCGTGCGGCGCGGCTCGCCCTCGAAGTCGCGGATGAACGCGTCTTCCTTGGCGATCAGCACCTGGCCGAGACGGAAATCGCCGTGCTGGCGGATCTTGACGCCATCGACACGCGCGTTACGGATACATTCGATATGCGCCATGATGGCTGTGCGGTTTGCGCGCAGTTGCCGCGCCAATTGCGCATCCAATTCGGGCAAGCCGTGCTGGCGTTCGAGCAGCGCGAACAGGTCTTGGGCGCGATTTGTCATCGAATCGGCCCAGTGCGCCATGTCCTCACGCGTGATCGGTTCGGGCGCGAACGCCGGGTCTTCCGGATGGCTGCCGAAGGCCACGTGCATTTCGGCGGTGCGCTTGCCGATCTGCCGCATGCGCTGCAGCAGGAAGGTGGTTTCGGTGCTTTCGGCCACCGCCTCGGTCGGCAGCAGGCGCTGTTCATCGACCAGCCGGTCGAGCGAGGCGCTGGTCAAGGTCCAAGCGTCGCCCTGGTTCTCGATGAAAGCATGCACGACCGCGAGCGCACTGCGGCTGTCGCCTTCGACCAGCTCGACGGTGCCGAGCAGCGCCGGCGCGTTCTGGAAATGCGCCACGTCCGTGAGGAAGCGGCCGATCTCGATCTCCGGGTGGATGCCGGGGGTGACGCGGCGCAGGATTTTGATGACGTATTGGTTGTCGACGGTCACCGTCGAGTTCGACTGCTCGCGCTCGCAGCCATTGACCGCCTGGATCTCGGGCAGTGGCGCGGCGGCGAAGGCCGCGGTCGGTCGGAATTCAATGCGATGCTTGCCCGATGTGGCGTCAGCGCTTTCGTGGATCTTCGCGAGCAGCGCGCGCGCGAATTCCGGCTCGGCCACGGCATCGAGCAGGGTGCCCTCGCGCGCGCCGCGCCGCACGGCGGCGAGCACGCTCGCCGGTCCGCGGTCGATTGCGGTGTAGCGCGTCCAGCGGATGGTCAGCGGCAG
>CAYJPU010000173.1:0-7307 GCA_964372105.1 uncultured Undibacter sp. | reverse complement strand
GGCCGGCCGGCGAGATGCACGGTGGCGCCGGCGGCGGCGAGCGCCTGGGCGGCGGAAGCGGCCTCGGTCTCGTAGATCTTATCGGCCGAGCACAGGCAGGCGAGCTTGGCGCCCGAGGTTTTGAAGGCGGCGATCATCTCGTCGCGGCTCTTGAAGCCGTCATTGCCGACGGCCTCGATGCCGCCGGCTTCGTAGAAGTTCTTGGCGAAGGTGGCCCGCGCGGTGAAGTCGGACAGTCTGCCGAGGTTGGCGAGGAACACCTTCGGCCGCGCGCCGGTCTTGGCGAGGATGGCGTCGGACGCGTCGCGCAAGGCTTCGAACGGCGCGGCCAGCCGCGCCGCGGGCAGCGCCTCGAAGGTCGTGGCGGCGGCGACCGGCGGTGCGGTCACGGGCGCGACGTCGAGCACCTTCACCGCCGTCTCGCCGAGGTTGGGGAAATCGCTGGTGCCGGTGAGCGTGTCCTTGCGCCTGGCGACGGCCTGCTGCCGCGCCGCGCGCGTCGCCGCCACCTTGCTTTGGAGCAGCCCCTGTTCGAGCGCGGCCGCGGCGCCGCCGGTTCGTTCGATCTCCTGGAACAGCGTCCAGGCTTTCTGGGCCATCTGCGTCGTCAGCGTCTCGATGCCGCCACTGCCGGCGGCCGGATCGGCGACGCGGTAGAGGTTCGACTCTTCCAGCAGGATGAGTTGCAGGTTGCGCGCGACGCGGCGCGCGAAACGGTCGGGCAGGCCGCGCGCCAGCGTGAACGGCAGCACGCCGATCGCGTCGGCGCCGCCGACGCCGGCGGCGGTGACGGCGATGGTTGCGCGCAGCATGTTCACGTAGGCGTCGCGCGTGGTCATGGTGCGCCACGCCGTTTCGGCGGCAACGAACGCCGGCCGCGGCGTCAGGCGGCTGGCCTGTTCGACGCGCGCCCACAGCTTCCGCAGCGCGCGGAATTTGGCGATGGCGAGGAATTCGTCGGCGTCGGCGGCCAGCACAAATGAAATCCGCCGCCGCGCGTCGTCGAGCGCAAAGCCGTTGGCTTCGAGCAGACGCAAGTAGGCAACGCCGCTCGCCAGCACGAAGGCAAGCTCCTGGGCTTCCGAGCCGCCGGCTTCGTGCACGGCGCGTCCGTCGGCGCGCAGGAAGTGCGCCTGGTCGAAGCCTTGCGATTTGAGATCCGTCGCGGTCGCACCGGCGTGCGCCGACAACTCAGGCCACGGCAGCGGCGCCTTGCCGGTGCGCGCCATGTCGCCGATCGGATCGAGGCCGAAATCGATCGCGAGCTTTGCCGGGTCGAGCTTGCGCCGCGCAGCGACCTCGCTCATCAGCGTCGCGACCGCGCGGCCGGCGAAGGGCGCGGTCTCGATCCGCACCGAGATCATGTCCAGCATCACGCCGGCAAGCGTTTGGTCGAGCGCATCGGCCGTGCCGGCGACGACGCCGTAGCCGCGCGCGGCCGGCGCGCCGGCGAAAACGAGGGTGAGGCCGGTGGCGCCGTTCTCGAGGTCGCGCAGCGCCTCGGTGTTGGCCGCCTTCGGGTTCGGATGGTCGACACGCTGGATCACTTGCCAGGGCTGCGCCGGCCGTCCGGCGACCAGCGGGCTGCCGGCTGCGCGCGGATAGAGCGGCTCGACCCGCAGGCCGTCATAGGTCTGGCTGACCAGGCGCTTCTCGAACGCGGCGCCCTTCAGCGCGGCCTCGACCAGCGCGCGCCATTCCGGCTCGGCCGTGGCGGGGAATTCGGCGGCGAAGGGCAGGTCTTGGTCAAGGGCTTGGGTCATCGGGGGAAAATGCCATAGTCGGGGCGCAGTCGCTATTGAGATAAAGCAATTTGTAGATCCGCCCTTAGGCGTATGCGGACGGCGGCAGACGCTCGATTCCGGCCCGGTCGATGGCATTCGCGGCGTCACTGACGCGACGGCCGGCGATGACGCGGGCGCCCGCGATTTCCGCCAGCGGCACGAGCACAAAGGCGCGCTCGAACAGGCGCGGGTGCGGCAGGGTCAAGGCGTCGTCGGCAAGCGTCAGACCGTCATAGGCGATGATGTCGATGTCGGCGGTGCGCGGGCCCCAGCGCTGCTCGCTGGCGCGGTCGCGGCCGAGCGCGCGCTCGACGGCGTGCGCCCGGGCGAGCAGGTCGTGCGGCGCAAGCCGCGTCTCAACCGCGATGCAGAGATTGACGAACGCCGGCTGGTCGGTGACGCCCCAGGGCGCGGTGCGGTAGTCGGATGAGCGGGCGGTCAGCCGGACATCGGTGCCGTCGCACAGCAGGGCGACGGCGCGTTCCAGCACCGCGCGGCTGTCGCCGACATTGCCGCCGAGCGCCATTAAGGCCTCGGTCATGGCTTGGGGGTGGCGCGGGCGCGCGACAGCGTGATGCCGATGTCGTTGAAGGTGGCGGCGACCGGCGCGTGCGGCTTGTGGATGGTCACCGTCACCGCCAGGACGCGCGGAAACTTGTCGAGGATCGCGTCCGCCACCCGGCCGGCCGCGGCCTCGATCAGCCGGAAGCGCTGTGCGCAGAAGATATCGCTCACGCACTCGACTACTTTGTCGTAGGAGACCGTGTCGCGCACCTTGTCGCTGCGCGCGGCTTCCGACAGGTCGATGGCGAGCTCGAGATCGATGGTGAAGGTCTGGCCGACCTTGGCCTCGTGCGGCATCACGCCATGGTAGGAGTGCAGCGCGAGCCCGGTGATGAAGATGCGGTCGCTCATCGCGCCGCCTCGATGGCGGCGGCGACGCGCAGCGCCTGGACGGTTTCCTTGACGTCGTGCACGCGCACGATCGCAGCGCCTTTCGCCACCGCCAGCAGGTGGCTGGCGAGCGAGCCGCCGATGCGCTCGGCCGGCGGCGCCGGTGTGACTGAATTGATGAAGCGTTTGCGCGAGGCGCCGACCAGCAGCGGCAGGCCGAAGCGCTTGAAGTCGGCGGTGTGCTTGAGACAGACGATGCTCTGCTCCGGCGTCTTGCCGAAGCCGATGCCGGGATCGAGCACCAACTTGTCGCGCGCGATGCCGGCGCGGTCGGCGATCTCGATCGTGCGGGCGAAAAAGGCGATGACGTCGGCGACGATGTCGATCCCGGCGTCGGCCTCGTCGCGGTTATGCATGGCGATCACCGGCACGCCGCGGGCGGCGGCGAGCGGCGCCATCGCCGGGTCGCGCTGCAGACCCCAGACGTCGTTGAGGATGGCGGCGCCGGAATCGAGCGCCCAGGCGCCGACCTCGGCCTTGAGCGTGTCGATCGACACCGGCAGGCCGAGCTTGACCACGGCCGGCAGCACCGGCGCCAGCCGCGCCATCTCGTTGGCCGCCGTCACCGGCCGCGCGTCGCCATAGGGGCGCGTCGATTCCGCGCCGATATCGAGGATGTCGGCGCCTTCTTCGGCCATCGCACGGGCGTGCGCGATGGCCTTGGCGGGGTCGAAGAACCGGCCGCCGTCGGAGAAGGAGTCGGGCGTGACGTTGAGGATGCCCATGACCAGCGGCCGGCCGAGCTTGAGCAGCGCCGACAGCGCGTCCGGGCCGGCGGTCTGCGCGGTTGCGGGCAATCCGGTGAGCTTGTCCGTGATCTTGCGGGCCAGCGTCATGCGGCTGGCTTTGCGCGCAAGGCCACGGGCTGTCAAGCCGGGCGGAAACGTGGGCGCCGTCCCGTTAGTATCCGATCTCAGTACTTGATTTTGGGGGGCAGTTCCTTGGCGCTTTCGATCCAGCGCGCCACCACGCGCTCGGACGGCACCAGCCGCACCAGTTTGCGCTTCTTGTTGATGGCGGCCATCGCCTTGGCGAGGTTGGCCGGGTTGCGGTATTTGAGATCCCGCACCGTGAGAACGCCGGCGGCCGCCAGAAGGTCGGCGTATTCCCGGCTCACGCCCCGGATGCGCATGCGGTCGGCGACATTGGCCCAGCACAGCAGCTTCTTGGCGTCGATGCCGGTCGTTTCCGCGAGCGTCTTGCGCTGACTGACCGTGCAGGCGCGGTCCAAGAGCCGCGCGGTCGACCGGATGCCGGCCGACTTCAAGATCTTGGCGACTTCGCCGTCGATCTCCCCAATAGTTGTGATGGGATAAGACATCCGCTCCTCCTCGCCCGCCTATACGTCGCGGTGCGAAGTCAGAAGGTTCAAATAAATTGACTTAAACCGGGGATGGCGCCGACGATTTCGCCGACCGTGTCCTCGCCGGCCTTGTCGCGGGCGAAGGCGAGGGTCTCGCGGCTCAGTGTCTGCACCTGGGTCATGCTGAGACCGGCCGCCATCATCTTGGTGCCGGCGCCCATGACGCCGCCCATGGCGAACAGGCCGCCGCCGGACGATTCCTGCGCCTTGATCAGCGCTTCCGCGCCGGGGAGGCGGTCGAGAAGCGCCTGCACCTGCGCGGTCGGCCCTTCTTTGCGCAGGAACTCGAGGATAATGCCGACGGACTTCTCTGCGGTTTCCCGATCGATACCGACAGTAGCAACGAGCCGCGCAATCAATTCATCCATGAGCCCCTCGCGTCCCGCACTTCCGGCAGGTTTGAGTAGATATTGAACGCCACCACGCCGCCGAAGACAAGCACGTTGACATCGCGTGCAGCGTTTCGTTTCCAATCTCGCGCAACGACTGTCAAGCTTTAAACATCGACACTGCGCGCCTGGCGAAAACCCGTTGCCGCCGAGAGACAACGCTCTTTCGAGGGTTTCCACTAGTACCGCCGGCATGAATATTCAATCGCGAACGGTTTTTTTTCGCTCCAATCCGGTCGCGATCCTTAAAGAAGCCTGTAGTAAGTACTTTCAATCACGCGCGATTGTGCGACCGCCGCAATCGGTTTCGGCGCCGGCTGCCGCCTTCGCGCAATGTGGCGCAGGTCAAGGACGGTTGCGGGTTGCGGACGGCCTTTTCAGGCGGTACCGCCGTTGTTACGTTGCACGGCCACGGAACGGAGACCTTCATGAGCACGTTGGACGCGGTTCTCAACCGCATCGATCAGGATATCGACCAGAGCGTGGAGCGCCTGTTCGCGCTTTTGCGCATTGCCTCGGTATCGACCGATCCGGCCTTCAAGCCGCAGTGCCGGGCGGCGGCCGAGCACGTCGCCGCCGACCTCGCCTCGATCGGTTTTGCCGCCGACGTGCGCCCGACCGAAGGCCATCCGGTGGTGGTCGGCAAGTCTAACGGCGGCAAGTCCAACGGCGGCAAGGGCCCTCGGGTACTGTTCTACGGCCACTACGACGTGCAGCCGGTCGATCCGATCAATCTCTGGAAGTCGCCGCCGTTCGAGCCGCGCATCGAGACCCTGCCGGACGGCCGCAAGATCATCGTCGCCCGCGGCGCCTGCGACGACAAAGGCCAGGCCATGACCTTCATCGAGGCCTGTCGGGCCTTCAAGGCGGTCACCGGCAAGCTGCCGCTGCCGATCACCATGATGATCGAAGGCGAGGAGGAGTGCGGCTCCAAGAGCCTGTTCGGCTTCGTGCGCGACAACGCCGAGGAGTTCAAGCTCGATCTGGCGCTCGTCTGCGACACTGCCATGTGGGATCAGAAGACGCCCGCGGTGACGACCTCGCTGCGCGGCCTGGTCTACGAGGACGTCAAGATCACCTGTGCCGACCGCGACCTGCATTCCGGCGTGTTCGGCGGCGCGGCGCAAAATCCGCTGCGGCTTTTGACTAAGATCCTGGGCGCGATGTGGGACGACGACGGCCGCGTCACCATTCCCGGCTTCTACGACAGTGTGAAGGACCTGCCGGCCGACATCAAGGCCGACCTCGCCGCCCTCGACCTCACCGAGGAGAAGTTCCTGGGGCCGATCGGCCTGAAGACGTCGGCCGGCGAGAAGGGCCGGCTGCTGATCGAGCAGATCACCACGCGGCCGACGGCGGAGATCAACGGCATCATCGGCGGCTATACCGGCGAGGGCGCCAAGACCGTGATCCCGGGCGAGGCCAGCGCCAAGGTGTCGTTCCGACTGGTCGGCGAGCAGGACCCGTTCAAGGTGCGCGACGCGTTCCGCGCCTTCGTGCGGGCGCGGCTGCCGGCCGACTGCAAGGCCGAGTTCGGCAATTTCGGCGTCGCGCCGCCGCTGCAGCTCTCGTTCGACAATCCGGCGCTGAACAAGGCGCGTGAGGTTCTGTCGCAGGAGTGGGGCAAAAAGGCGGTGACCGTCGGCGCCGGCGGCTCGATCCCGATCGTGGCCGATTTCAAGAACGTGCTCGGGATGGATTCATTGCTGGTCGGCTTCGCCCTCGACGACGACCGGGTGCATTCGCCGAACGAGAAGTTCGACCTCACCTGCTACCACAAGGGCATCCGCTCCTGGGCGCGCATCCTGGATGCGTTGGCGGCGGACGCTTAGGCTTCGGCTAAATTGTCGCCGGGGCGCGGGACAGCGCGCTGTAGGGACTTTGGAAGTGCTGGATGAGTTTCGCCTCGCCCATGAAGATCGAGTTCTCGAGGCGAATTGATCTGGCAGACGGATAGCTGTCGCGGCGCGCGAAGAGCGATAAACAATCGGTCAGGTGGTCACCATTCCAATTGATGACCTCCTGAATGACAGGAACTCCACCGTCACGCTTGATCAAATCGGCGACGACATCGGCCGAGACCGTCAGCGCGCGCCCGTCCTGAGCGCCGCTCTTGTCGGCGCAGGCGAGAAGATTTGAATGATGAAAGAATGCGACGCCTCCCGGCGCTAGCTTGCGCAGCACCTGGGGGATGTACGACGACAACACGTCGACTTCGGCGTGGACCAGCGAGTCGAACGAGAAAACAAAGTCAAACTGCCCGTCCGCTGCAGCCAATGATTGCCCGTCGTTGGTGAAGAAGCGGGCGTGCTTGGCGTCCGCGAAGAAGGTGCGGCACGCTTCGATGCATTTTTCATTCAGGTCTATGCCGACAAACTCGTCGCATGCGGGGACCAGAAACCTGGTCCATCGGCCGAACCCGGGCGCGATTTCCAGGATGCGTTTTGCCGGCAGGAAACGGTGCAATCGAGGATAGATCGAGCCGAACCACTGCGGTTCACTGCCGCCCCAGTTTTTGCTCCACTCTTCGCCGCGCGCACGCCAGTCGAAGAGGTTTCCCCAGACGTTCTTATTCCAGTCTAAGTTTGGCACCCGGGGCCCCGCGCCATTGTTGATTGGCTAGAGCTAGGCCTAACGACGGCCTCGATTCGGGGCAAGAAGGGCCAACCGCGGGATGTTGCCGGTTCGGCTACTTCTTGAGCTTGTAGCCGGTCTTGAACATCCAGGCGACGACGGCAAGGCAGATGCCGAGGAATAGCAGCGTCATGGCGATGCTGACGCCGTGGCCGACGTCGGAGACTTCGAAGAAGCTCCAGC
>CAYJPU010000172.1:630-7421 GCA_964372105.1 uncultured Undibacter sp. | reverse complement strand
CATGCGAATTGCGGTGATGGCGGCGGGCGCGGTCGGCGGCTACTACGGCGCGCGCATGGCGGCGGCCGGCCACGACGTGTTCTTCATCGCGCGCGGCGCGCATCTCAACGCCATCAGGGAGAACGGCCTCAAGATCGAAAGCGTGCACGGCGACGTCCTTCTGCCGACCCCGAACGTCACCGACGATCCGGCCAAGGTCGGCCCGGTCGACATCGTGCTGTTCGCGGTCAAGCTGTGGGACACCGAGGCCGCGGCCGAACAGGCCAAGCCGCTGATCGGGCCGAACACGCGGCTGATCACGCTGCAGAACGGCATCGACAGCGTCGAGCGCATCGGCGCCGTCATCGGCGCCGGCAAGGTGGTCGGCGGCTTCGCTTACATCGCCAGCAACATCGCCGCCCCCGGCGTCATCAAGCACACCAGCCAGTTTCACCATTTGCGTTTCGGCCATGCCGACAACCGGCCGGACGCGGTGCTCGACGCCTTCGTCGCCGCCGGCAAGGCGGCCAAGCTCGACATCGGCGTTTCGCCCGCGATCGAGCGCGAGCTGTGGGAGAAGTTCATCTTCCTCACCGCCATGACCGGCGCCACCGCGGCGCTGCGCTCAGGGATCGGCCCTATTTTCGCCGATCCCGACACCAAGGCGTTCTTCCGCCAGCTGATGGAAGAGACGCTGGCGGTCGGCAAAGCCAAGGGCGTCGCGCTCGACCCGGCCTACATCGACGAGCGCATGAATTTCGTGGTGACCAAGACGGTGCCGACCATGAAGGGATCGATGGCCAACGATCTCGACCGCGGCGGCCGGCTCGAGCTCGACTGGCTGAGCGGCAAGGTGCGCGCGCTCGGCCGCACGCTCGGCATTCCGACGCCGGCGAGCGACACGGTCTACATCGTGCTGAAGCTGTACCGGATGGGCACGCCGCGCTCCTAGAACGGCGCGAAAATCCAGACCGGCGCCATGGACCCGGAACTGGCGCGACGGAACCGCGCCCCGTAAGATTCAACGTGCGACGAATCGGCGGGGGATACGCCAATGCGCCGAGTGCTCGACCAGCTCATCTATTACGCCACCGCGCCGGTGCGGCTGTTCGGCCGCTCGCGCGCCTTCCGGCTGACGCTGGTCGGCGTGCTCGTGCTCGGCGGTTCGTTCGCCGCCGCCAACTGGGCGCTCAACCGCTTCCTGCCCGACAACGATGCCAAGAAGGCGGTGGCCAATCTGCCGGCGCCGCCGGCGCTGCCGCAGGTGACGCGCGCGTCATATGTCATCGTCCCGGTGGCGATCCCGCTCAACCTGATCCGCCAGAGCCTGGACAACGCCGCGCCGCGCGAACTGGTCGGCAAAAACGACAACCCGGTCAGCAGCTTACTATCCAAGGCCGACATCGGCATCACCATGTCGCGCGGCACCATGGCGGTGACCGGCAAGCCGAACGAGCTCACCGTCACCACGCCGCTTTCCGGCACCCTGAAGGTCACCGGCCAACTGGCGAGCCAGGCCGGCAACCTCGCCGGCGGCATCACCGGCCTCTTGGGCGGCGCGCTCGGCAAGGACGTCGGCCAGCTCACCTCCAAGGTGCTCGACCAGAACGCCGAGCTGCGCGGCCAGGTGGTCGTGCGTTCGAAGCCCGGCATCACCGCCAACTGGCGGATGGAACCGAACCTTACCGCCCAGGTGTCGCTCGGCGACAGCGCGGTCTCGCTCGCCGGCATGAAGATCAACATCGCGAACGAGGCGCGGCCGTTGATCGACAAGGCGGTCAACGAGCAGATCGGCAACCTGCAGAACCGGCTGCGCAACGATCCCTTCATCGAGCGCGCCGCGCGCGAGCAATGGGCCAAGATGTGCAGCGCCATCCCGCTCGGCGGCGGCGGCCCCGGCCTGCCGAAACTGTGGCTGGAGATGCGTCCGGTGCGCGCCGCCGCGGCGCAGCCGCAGATCGACCTGCGCAACCTGACGCTCACCGTCGGCGTGCAGGCGGAAACCCGCATCGTGCCGACCGCGACCACGCCGACCTGCCCGTTCCCGGCGCAACTCGAGCTGGTTCCGCCGATGGAGAACGGCAAGCTCAGTGTCGGGCTGCCGATCGATGTGCCGTTCACCGAGGTCAACAAGCTCTTGGAAGCGCAGATGAAGGGCCGCAAGTTTCCGGAGGACGGCAGCGCTTCGGTCGAGGTCGAGGTCAAGCGCATGAGTCTGGCCGCCGCCGGCGACAGACTGCTGATCTCGCTGCGCGTCAACGCGCGCGAGAAGAAGAGCTGGTTCGGCTTCGGCGCCGACGCCAACGTGCTGATCTGGGGCAAGCCCACGCTCGACCAGAAGCAGCAGATCCTGCGGCTGACCGAGACCGAGTTGGCGGTGGAGTCGGAAGCGGCCTACGGCCTGTTGGGCGCGGCGGCGCGCGCGGCCATGCCCTATTTACAAAAAGCGCTCGCCGACAACGCGGTGGTCGACCTCAAGCCGTTCGCCGCCGACGCCAAGAAGAAGATCGCCGCCGCGCTCGTCGAGTTCGAGAAGACCGGCGCGGGCGGTGCCAAGGTCGAGGCCAGCGTCAACGACCTGCGCCTCACCGGCATCGCCTTCGACGCCACCACGCTGCGCGTGATCGCCGACGCCGACGGCACCGCCAAGGTGGCGGTATCCAAATTGCCGGGCATGTAAGCGAGGCGCCGAACAAGCCGGCGCCTCGTCTAGTTGCGCGCCTAGGCCGAATAGTTCACGATCAGCGACTGGATTTGCGAGGCAAGATTGCTGCCGTTCGCGCTGTAGCTCGAACTTGAGCTGCCCAGCGTATCCTTAAGCTTCTCGAGAAACTCCTGAATGAGTTCGCTCACGTCCGACGACGTCGAGCTAGTCGCGCTCGTGGTGTCGTCGTCCTCGTCGCTGCCGGTCGGCGGCGGGCCCGGCGGGGGCCCACCAGCGCCACCGGCGCCGCCCGGGCCACCCTGGAACGCCGTCGAGAACACAGTCTTCAGTTCCTCGGCCTGTTCGGCGGTGAGATCGCCTTCGCTCACTTCGTTGGCGATCAGGCTGTCGATCTTGGACTGCATTTCCTCCTTCGACGGCCGGGTGCCGCCGGATTCCATCTGGCTCTTTAGGGCGGCATCGATGTCGCTGAGCGAACTGCTGAGCGCGGACTGGTCGGTGGCACTGATGTTGCCGGCCGAAATTTCGGATGCGAGCGTCGTCTGCAACCGCTGCAGCGGCGAATACGACTGCATGGCCGCTGATGAAATCGAACTCATAGCGAAAAACCCCCGTTTTCGCCGGCGATCACGGCACCGGCCCCGCGCATTGAGGAAAGCGCTGTTACGGTTAACGGGGGCTTGCCAGGCGGCCGCCCGTTTGTTTCGGTGTGTGTCGTCAGGCCGTGTGGAAACATTCAGAAACAATTTGTTCCGAGCGCAACGGCCGCTTCACCGCTATCCGACATCCCATGAGCAAACAGCCGCACATCCTGGTCGTGGAAGACGATCGCGACATCAGCGCCCTGGTCGCCCGCTACCTGCGCACGAATGACTGCCGCGTCAGCCTCGCCGTCAACGGCCGCGAACTCGACCGCCTCTTCGACGACAGCCAGATCGACCTGATCGTGCTCGACCTGATGCTGCCGGGCGAAGACGGGCTCTCTTTGTGCAAGCGCCTGCGCAGCCGCTCGCAAGTGCCGATCATCATGCTCACCGCCAAAGGCGACGAGGTCGACCGCATCCTCGGACTCGAGATGGGCGCCGACGATTATCTGGCGAAGCCGTTCAACCCGCGCGAACTGCTGGCGCGCATCCGCGCCGTCCTGCGCCGCTCGTCCGCCACCGCCGCCGATCCGGCTGCGATGGGCGCGCGCGCGCTGACGTTCCTCGGCTGGCAGCTCGACCGCATCCTGCGCGAGGTGCGCAATCCGCAGGGCGCGCGCGTCACGCTCACCGACGCCGAGTTCGGCCTGCTGCAGGCCTTCTGCGACCGGCCGCAGCGCGTGCTGTCGCGCGACCAGTTGCTCGAACTCACGCAAGGACGCACCGCCGCCGCTTTCGAACGCAGCATCGACATCCTGGTCAGCCGGCTGCGCCGCAAGATCGAGAGCGACCCACACGACCCCAACATCATCAAGACCGTGCGTTCGGGCGGCTACCTGTTCACGCCGGCCGTGGAGCCGGCATGAAGGTCAGGCGGCCGCGGTTTCTCAACCGCATCGGCACGCAGATGCTGGTGTTGGTGCTGGCGTCGCTGATCGTCATTCATGCCGTCGTGACGGCCGGCTTCTTCCTGAGCCACCGCTTCGACAGCGCCCGCGTTTTCGATGAAGGCCCGGGCGAGATCGTCGCGCTGGTACGGCTCGCCGCCGACGCGCCGCGCGGACCTGAGCGCGATGCCGTGCTCGCCCAGATCGCGCGCACCTTCCCGCATACGAGCCTGACGCAGACCGCCGCGATGCCGCCTGAAGGCCGCGAGCCGTATCTGGGTTTTCTCAAGGACCACCTCGGCCAAGGATTCCAGGTCGCGGCCGTACCCGGCGGCGGCGCGCCGCGTATCGCCGTCCGGCTGCCAGACGGCGACGTGCTGACCGCGCGCCTGCCGCCGCCGCCCGGGCCGCCGCCGCTCGGCGGGCCGGTTACTTTCACCGTGCTGTTCGTCATCGTCATCATGACGTTCTTGCTGTTCTGGGCCGCGCGCGCCCTGGCGACGCCGCTCTCCGATTTCGCCAGGGCGGCCGAGAGTTTCAGCCTCGACGGCGACATCGCCGCGCTGCCTGAGCGCGGCCCGGAGGAAATCCGCGCCGTCGCCCGCGCCTTCAACCGGATGCGCGACCGCATCCGCAAATTGGTCGACGACCGCACCCGCATGCTGGCGGCCATGGGCCACGACCTGCGCACGCCGATCACGCGGCTGCGCCTGCGCAGCGAGTTCATCGCCGACGAGGAACTGCGCGCGCAGGTGCTGCGCGACCTCGACCAGATGAAGGCGATGACCAGCGGCGCGCTGACCTTCCTGCGCGACAGCCAGGCGCGCGAGGCCGCGACCACCATCGACCTCGCCAGCCTGCTGCAGACGGTGTGCGACCAGTACGCCGACATGGACCACGCCGTAAGCTATGCCGGCCCCGACCACGCCACCATCATGGCGCTGCCGAGCGACCTGCAGCGCGCGGTCGTCAATCTGGTGGACAACGCCGTGCGTCACGGCACCATCGTCGTGGTGCGGCTGACGATAGGCGGCGGCAACGCCATCATCGCGGTGGAAGACGACGGCCCCGGCATCGAGGACAGCCGCAAGGAAGCGATGCTGGAAGCCTTCGTGCGCGGCGACGACGCCCGCACCATGGACGAGCGCTCCGGCTTCGGCCTCGGCCTGGCGATCGCGCGCACCATCGCCGAAGCCCACGGCGGCACGCTGACGCTGCACGACAACCAGCCGCGCGGCCTGATCGCGCGCCTCACGCTGCCGGGGATGTGACGCCGACTGTCGTTCCAGACGCGGTCATTGCCGGGCTTGACCCGGCAATCCATGAGGCTGCTCACCCGGCAGAGACGTACTGCGTGACGCGCCGGCGGCACCTCATCATGGATGCCCGGGTCAAGCCCGGGCATGACGCCGAAAGCTGGGCAGGCCCTTCAAACAAACACCGATCATTTGGTGATGTCGTTCCAAAGATCGCGCCACTGCGGATTGGACGCCTCGATCAATTGCAGCTTCCAAAGCCGCGGCCAGTGTTTGATGTTCTTTTCGCGTTGGATTGCCGTCGCCGGGTCGTCG
Source organism: uncultured Undibacter sp. (assembly GCA_964372105.1). GTDB lineage: Bacteria > Pseudomonadota > Alphaproteobacteria > Rhizobiales > Xanthobacteraceae > Pseudolabrys. Next base: position 1,675 of record CAYJPU010000172.1, on the reverse strand, counting down.
TAGCACTCGAAATGAACCAACATCTTCAGGCCGTAGCGCGACGTGAAGCCCTTCACCAAGCCTTCGCGATGCTCGTAGGTGCGCCGGACAAGGTCGTTCGTCACGCCGACATACAATGTGCTGCGCGGCTTGTTGGTCAGAAAGTAGACCCAATAGTCTGCCATGGTGGAACCGCATCATGGATTGCCGGGTCAAGCCCGGCAATGACCGTGGGGAAAGTCCGATTCCCCAGCGCCCGGCGGACGTTGACAGCACCCCCTATCGGCCTACATTAGTCCTGTTCCGAGGGGTGCCCTTTCAGGGCTGAGAAACACCCTTTGAACCTGATCCGGGTCATGCCGGCGAAGGGACAGGGACTTTTCTGCTGCCCTCCTCCACATGTCCGGGCCCTCGTCCTGAGGAGACCGCGAAGCGGTCGTCTCGAAGGATGAGTTTTTAGCCTCGTGCTTCGAGACGCGCTCCTGCGGAGCGCTCCTCAGCATGAGGAGGAAGAGCGCGCGCATGGCCCCGAAAAGCCTGCCCCCGACTTGATCGGGGGTGGGCACCGGTTTTCGGACCAGGCCATGCGCAAACGAATAAGCAGGAGAGCCGCATGAACAAGCCCGTCACGTCCGCCGATCTGGTCACCCCGAAGGTCACGACCGGACCCCTGCCCGCCTCGCGCAAGGTTTACGCTGCGCCGGACTCCGCGCCCGATCTGCGCGTGCCGGTGCGCCACATCATCCTGTCCGAAGCCTCGGGCGAGCCGCCGCTGCCGGTGTACGACACCACCGGCCCCTACACCGACGACAATGTCGCCATCGACGTCGAGCGCGGCCTCAAGCGCACCCGCATCGAATGGGTCAAGGAGCGCGGCGGCGTCGAGGAATACGACGGCCGTCCGATCAAGCCGGTCGACAACGGCAACGTCACCGGCAAGCACCTCGCGCGCAACTTTCCCAACACGCCGAAGCCGTGGCGGGCGGTTTCTTCTTATCCCTCCCCGCTCCGCGGGGAGAGTGGCGAGCCTCAAGCGCGTTCACGCGCGTCTTCGACGCGCTATGGC
>CAYJPU010000172.1:0-620 GCA_964372105.1 uncultured Undibacter sp. | reverse complement strand
CGCCGAAGGCGTGAGCCGGGGTGGGGTGAACGCAAGTCAATCACCCCACCCCGCTCACCTTCGCTCCGCTCCGGTGAGCGACCCTCCCCCTCCAGGGGAGGGTAAGAAGCACCCCATCACCCAATACGAATGGGCTAAGCGCGGCGTCATTACGAAAGAGATGATCTACGTCGCGGAGCGTGAAAACCTCGGCCGCAAGAAGATGCTCGCGCGGGCAGAAGCCGCGTTAGCGGATGGTGAAAGCTTCGGCGGCGCGCTGCCCGCCTTCATCACGCCGGAATTCGTGCGCGACGAGATCGCGCGCGGCCGCGCGATCATCCCGGCCAACATCAACCACGCCGAACTCGAGCCGATGATCATCGGCCGCAACTTCCTGGTGAAGATCAACGCCAACATCGGCAACTCGGCGGTGTCGTCGTCGGTCGAGGAAGAGATCGAGAAGATGGTGTGGGCGATCCGCTGGGGCGCCGACACGGTGATGGACCTGTCCACCGGCCGCAACATCCACAACACGCGCGAATGGATCCTGCGCAACAGCCCCGTGCCGATCGGCACCGTTCCCATTTATCAGGCGCTGGAGAAGGTCGACGGCGATCCGGTCAAGCTCGACTGGGAATGCT
>CAYJPU010000171.1:0-7427 GCA_964372105.1 uncultured Undibacter sp. | reverse complement strand
TACATGGGCATGGTGCGGCAGTGGCAGGAGCTGCTGCACGGCGGCCGCTATTCGGAGAGCTATTCCGAGGCGCTGCCCGACTTCGTCAAGCTGGCGGACGCCATGCACGCCGTCGGCATCCGCTGCCAGAAGCCCGGCGACCTCGACCACGCCATCAAGGAGATGATCGACGTCGACCGGCCGGTGCTGTTCGACTGCGTGGTCGATCCGGCCGAGAACTGCTTCCCGATGATTCCGTCGGGCCGCGCGCACAATGAAATGATCCTCGGCGACGCCGGCATCGCGATCGAAGACGCCATCACCGAGGAAGGCAAGATGCTGGTGTAGTTTTTCTTGTCATTACCGGGCAACCGGGTCCGGCCTTTGGCCGGCCCGGGTGTAAACTTGCCCAGGCAAATCCGCTTAGGAGCGCAGTGCCTCCCTAAGCGGGATGCGCGGGACAAGCCCGCGTATGACAGGCTCCGACACAAGGACCAACGCCGTGAACGCAAACGTCAATCCGAGTACCTCGCATTATCCGAGCGCGCCGATGGCGCAGAAGCCGGAGAGCCACACGCTGTCCGTGCTGGTCGACAACGAGCCCGGCGTGCTGGCGCGCGTCATCGGCCTGTTCTCCGGCCGCGGCTACAACATCGAGTCGCTGACGGTGTCGGAGACCGAGCACCAGAAGCACCTGTCGCTTATTACCATCGTCACCACGGGCACGCCGATGGTGATCGAGCAGATCAAGAACCAGCTCGACCGCCTGGTGCCGATCCATCGCGTCGTCGACATGACGCTCGCCGGCAACTCGATCGAGCGCGAGCTGGCGATGGTGAAGGTGAAGGGCAAAGGCGAAAACCGGGTCGAGGCGCTGCGGCTGGCGGACGCCTTCCGCGCCCGCGTCATCGACGCCACCACCGAGAGCTTCGTGTTCGAGATCACCGGCAAGAGCGACAAGATCGAGGAGTTCGTCGGGCTGATGCTGCCGCTCGGGCTGGTCGAAGTTGCGCGCACCGGCATCGCGGCGATCCGGCGGGGGCCGGAGGGGTTGTAGGCGGCTGCTTCTGGATATACATTGTATATCCAGAACGGAGCTTTTCGACATGAAGGTCAAGGTCGCAAAGTGGGGCAATAGCCTCGGGGTGCGGTTGCCGAAGCAATATGTCGACGAACTGGGCCTCAAGCCGGGCGCGACCGTCGATCTCGAAAAGGACGGCAGCCGGCTTGCGATCGAAACCGCGTCGCAACGGAAGATTCCTTATTACCGGCTCGAGGATCTATTGGCCCAGATCAAGCCGGGAACGAAGCCGCCGCCGTTCGAGGATTGGTCAGTGGTTGAGCCGCCCTGGCCGGACGATGATTGGAGCGACATCGCGCCGAGCGATGAAGAATGGGAAGCCTGGAAGAAGACTTGCGAGAATCGCACTGCTGAAATGACAGCGGCCAATAAAGGAACGTCCGACAAACGGGCAGCGGAGAAACGCAGTGCAACAATCCGCCGACAAAAGCCCGCCTGATGCCGGCGATGTGCTCTGGATCGATTTTGATGCACCGGTCGGGCGGGAGCAGGGCGGACGCCGACCCGCTCTGGTGCTGACTTCACGTGACTATAATCGGGCGTCATCCGTCATGCTTGTCAGTCCAATCACGCGTACTAGGCGTGAGTGGCCGTTTAACGTGGCACTGACGGTCTCCGATCCGGTTGCTGGTTATGTCGTCGCCGATCAAGTCAGGGTCGTCGATCCAATGGTGCGCCGGTTTAAATACGCCGGCAAAGTATCTGATAAAACGCTCGATACTGTGCGGGCGATTTTGGCCAGCTTGTTTGGTATTCCCGTTTCCCGCTGATCGTTCGAAGTTCATGCCCCTCGACCTCTTCTCCGCGCTCGTCGTCTACGCTTTCGCGATGGCCATGACGCCGGGTCCGAACAACATCATGTTGACTGCCTCGGGCGTGAATTTCGGCTTCGCGCGCTCGGTCCCGCACATGAGCGGCGTTGCGATCGGCTTTCTGGTGCTGGTCGGCGCCTGCGCCGCCGGGCTCGGATTGGTGTTCGCCACCGTGCCGGCGTTGCAGGTCGTGGTGAAGGTGGCGGGAGCGGGTTACATGCTGTGGCTTGCCTGGAAGGTCGCCAATTCCAAGCCCGCGGACGGCAGCGCCGACCCGCTGGCGCGGCCGCTGACCTTCATCCAGGCGGCGGCGTTCCAATGGGTGAACCCGAAGGGCGTGCTGGCGGCGCTCAGCGGCATCGCGTTGTTCATGCGCCCTGGCCACGCGGCGACCGATTTCTCGATCATGGCGGCGGTCTACGGGCTGGCGACCCTGGCGTCGGTGATCGTCTGGACCGGCTTCGGGGTGGCGTTGCGGCGGCTGCTCGCCAACCCGCGCCACGCGCGGGTTTTCAATATCGCCATGGGGCTGCTGCTGGTCGCCAGCATCGTGCCCATGGTGTCCTGAGGCGGGGGCGGGCTATGGGTGGGAATGTCAAGAGACGGCGGAAACGGGGGCGGAGCCAATGGGCCTGACGCTTCTCGCTATTCCCTTCATTCTGCTGGGTGTCTTCATCAAGCCCTATTCCGCGGGGGCGGAACGCTGCTTTAACGTCGAATTGCTGAGCAAAGCCGCCTACTGCTTCGAGCAGGGCTCTTATATGCCCGAGATCGTCAAATACGGCTGCATGGCGATCGGCGTGGCGCTGATCTATGCCGGCCGGCACCAGATCAAGCGGGCGCGTGGGGGTTAGGAATGCGGGCTAAGGGGCTTGCCCCCGCTGCCGGAGCAACCTAGAAACCGCGGCGGAACCGCCTGCGGCACATCAAGCGAACATTGGCCGAACGAAGGATAAAGTACCATGCGAGTCTACTACGATCGCGACGCCGACCTGAACCTGATCAAGGGCAAGAAAGTGGCCGTCGTCGGCTACGGCAGCCAGGGCCATGCCCACGCGCTCAACATGCGCGACAGCGGCGTGAAGGACGTAGTCATTGCGCTGCGCAAAGGTTCTGCCTCGGCCAAGAAGGCCGAGGGCGAAAAATTCAAGGTGATGGAAGTCGCCGACGCTGCCAAGTGGGCCGACGTCGTCATGATGCTGACCCCGGACGAACTCCAGGGCGACATCTACCGCGACCACCTCGCCGCCAACATGAAGAACGGCGCGGCGCTGCTGTTCGCGCACGGTCTCAACGTGCACTTCAACCTGATCGAGCCGCGCGCCGACCTCGACGTGCTGATGGTGGCGCCGAAGGGCCCGGGCCACACCGTGCGCGGCGAATACCAGCGTGGCGCCGGCGTGCCCTGCCTGATCGCGATCCACAAGGACTCCTCGGGCAACGCGCACGACCTCGGCCTGTCCTACGCCGCCGCCATCGGCGGCGGCCGCGCCGGCATCATCGAGACCACGTTCAAGGAAGAGTGCGAGACCGACCTGTTCGGCGAGCAGACCGTCCTGTGCGGCGGCCTCGTCGAACTGATCAAGGCCGGCTACGAGACGCTGTGCGAAGCCGGCTACGCGCCGGAGATGGCCTACTTCGAGTGCCTGCACGAAGTGAAGCTGATCGTCGACCTGATCTACCAGGGCGGCATCGCCAACATGAACTACTCGATCTCCAACACGGCCGAGTACGGTGAATACGTCTCGGGTCCGCGCATCATCACGCCGGAAACCAAGGCCGAGATGAAGCGCGTGCTGGCCGACATCCAGTCGGGCCGCTTCACCCGCGACTGGATGCTGGAGAACAAGGTCAACCAGACCTCGTTCAAGGCGACCCGCGCCAAGCTCGCCGAGCACTCGATCGAGCAGGTCGGCGCCAAGCTCCGCGACATGATGCCCTGGATCAAGCAGGGCGCGCTCGTGGACAAGAGCAAGAACTGATCCAAGACTTTTTGCACTAAGACGGGCTCGCTGCCGCGAGCCCTTTTGGGACCAAGCAGGGCGCGCTGGTCGACAAGAGCAAGAACTGATCTTGCTCGGCCTCTCTCCGCCTCGGCATGAGGCCGAAAGAGGCTGCTAGCACCTTTCTCACTACAGCGGCCGCCCTCATCGGGGCGGCCGTTTCTGCCTATGGCGGCGGCCAAGATGATCCCGCACCAAGCGGCCGGACATGGCGGCCGGGTTTGCAAGCGGCGAGCAAGCCGCTAGTTTGCGTTTCGCCCAAAAGGGCAGGTGGGGAAACGCGCCGGCGATGGCCGATCACGCAGCAGCAAATGCCGGCCGAGGCGCGGGCGAAGCCGTCGCCTTGAGCGAGGTCGATGTCGCGTTCCGGCTGGCGCAGGGCGACATCTATCGCGCGGTCGAGCGCGCCACGCTGACGGTCGCGGACGGCGAATTCGTCGCCATCGTCGGGCCGACCGGCTGCGGCAAGTCGACGCTCTTGAACATCGCCGCCGGCCTGCTGACGCCCTTCGCCGGACGCGTCGGGATTTTCGGCGCGCCGCTTTCCGGCCTCAACCGCCAAGCCGGCTATCTGTTTCAGGCCGACGCGCTGTTTCCCTGGAAGACGGCGCTGGAGAATGTCGCGATCGGCCCGGAGACGGCCGGCGTGCCGGCGGCCGAGGCGCGGCCGCGCGCGCTCGAATGGCTTAAGCGCGTGGGACTGGGCGCCTTCGCCGACCGTTACCCGCACATGCTCTCGGGCGGGCAGCGCAAGCGCGTCGGCCTGGCGCAGGTGCTGATCCGCGATCCGAAGATCCTGCTGATGGACGAGCCGTTCGGTCCGCTCGACGCGCAGACGCGGCAGATCATGGGCAACCTGTTGCTCGACCTGTGGAACGCCGACCGCAAGGCGGTGCTGTTCGTCACCCACGACCTCGAGGAAGCGATCGCGCTGTCCGACCGGGTGGTGATCATGTCGGCCGGGCCGTCGGCCCGCATCATCGGCGACTGGCGCGTCAACCTGCCGCGGCCGCGCGATATTTCCGAAGTGAAGCTCGACCCTGCGTTTCACGCGCTGCACCGCGACATCTGGCACACGCTCAAGGCCGAGGTGATCAAGGGCTACGCGCAGGCGGAGGGCGTGTGATGTCGCGGGTAACGCTTCTCATCCTGCAGTTATCGGTCGCGGTCGTGGCGCTTGCGCTGTGGTACGTGCTCACGACCTATCCAGTGTTCGGACGCGTGCTGCTGCCGCCGTTCTTCTTCTCCAATCCGGTGGACGTGGCGAGCCAGGTCATCGCCTGGTTTGCCAGCGGCGTGATTTGGAAGCACCTCTGGGTGACGCTGGTGGAGTCGATCCTCGCCTTCGTGCTCGGCTCGATCGGCGGCGTGCTGGTCGGCTTCTGGTTCGCGCGCCAGCCGCGCACGGCGGCCGTGTTCGACCCATACGTGAAGATGATCAACGCGCTGCCGCGCGTCGTGCTGGCGCCGATCTTCACGCTGTGGCTAGGCTTGGGCATCTGGTCGAAGGTGGCGCTCGGCGTCACGCTGGTGTTCTTCATCGTGTTCTTCAACGTCTACCAGGGCATCAAGGAAGTCAGCCCGACGGTGCTGGCGAACGCGCGCATGCTCGGCATGAACGAGCGGCAATTGATGCGCCACGTCTATTGGCCGTCGGCGCTGTCCTGGATGTTCTCCTCGCTGCACACCTCGGTCGGCTTCGCCGTGGTGGGCGCGGTGGTGGGCGAATATCTCGGCGCGGCGGCGGGCCTCGGCTACCTGATCCAACAGGCGGAGGGCGTGTTCGACGTCGCCGGCGTGTTTGCCGGTATGTTCGTGCTCGCGGTCTTCGTCATCGTCATCGACATGCTGGTGTCGGTCGTGGAAAAGCGCCTGCTGGTGTGGCGGCCGCAGGCGGGCGACGCCAGGCCCTAGGCAGAGTTGCCGTGCCGCCTTATTGTTCTCGCCGAAACGGCCTCGGACGAAGGCCGCGCCTATCAGGGAGGTACGCATGCTCAATAACTTGTTCCGGCGGCTCGCCGTCACCGCTGCCGCGCTGGCGCTGTCGAGCGGGCTCGCGCTCGCGCAGTCCAAGGTCACGCTCGCCATCGGCGGCGCGTCTTGCCTGTGCTATCTGCCGACCATGCTCGCGCATCAACTCGGCGAATACCAAAAGGCCGGCGTCAACTTAGAGATCGTCCAGTTCAAGGGCGGCTCCGAGGCGCTCAAGGCCGTGATGGGCGGCAGCGCCGAGGTGGTCTCCGGCTATTTCGACCACACCGTCAATCTCGCCGCCAAGGGCCAGAACCTGCAATCCTTCGTGGTGTACGACCGCTTCCCCGGCTTCGCGCTGGTGGTCTCGCCCAAGCACACCGCCGCGATCAAGTCGGTCAAGGATCTCGCCAACAAGAAGATCGGCGTCAGCGCGCCCGGCTCCTCCACCGACTTCTTCCTCAAATACATCCTGAAGAAGAACGGGGTCGATCCGAACTCGGTCGGCGTCATCGGCGTCGGCTTAGGGGCCACCGCCATCGCTTCGATGGAGCAGGGCGAGATCGAGGCCGCCATCATGCTCGACCCGGCGGTGACCGTGCTGCAAGGCAAGTACAAGGACCTGAAGATCCTCAGCGACACGCGCTCGCAGAAGGACACGCTCGCGGTGTTCGGCGGCGAATATCCCGGCGGCGCGCTCTACACCAAGGCCGACTGGATCGCCAGCCACGAGAAGGAAGTGCAGGCGATGACCAACGCGATCGTCGCCACGCTGAAGTGGATCCGCACCCACACGCCGGAGGAAATTGCCGACAAGATGCCGCCCGAGCTGGTCGGCAAGGACAAGGCGCTCTACGTCGCCGCGCTCAAGAACACGCTGCCGATGTTTTCGGAGACCGGCCGCATGGATCCGAAGGGCGCCGAAGCTGTGTTGGCGGTGTTCGCACAGTCGTCGCCCGACGTCGCCAAGGCCAAGATCGACCTGTCGAAGACCTACACCAACAAGTACGTCGAGGCGGCGGGGAAGGGCAGGTAGGCATCGGGCGCTGCCCGCCATATCGGCTGTCATGCCCCGCGAAAGCGGGGCATCCAGTATCCGCGAGCCTTTCAATAATTGCAGATGTTGGTGTTTACTGGATCGCCCGCTTTCGCGGGCGATGACGGCTTGAATTGATGCCATGAACCTGATTTCCGTCCAGTCCCACGTCGCTTACGGCCATGTCGGCAACTCGGCTGCGGTGTTCCCGTTGCAGCGTCTGGGCGTCGAGGTGTGGCCGATCCACACCGTGCAGTTTTCCAACCACCCCGGCTACGGCAGCTGGAAGGGCGACGTGTTTGGCGCCGGCCTGATCCGCGACGTCGTCATCGGCATCGGGCAGCGTGGCGTGCTCGGCGAATGCGACGGCCTGCTGTCTGGCTACATGGGCGGTGCCGATATCGGCGGCGCCATCCTCGATGCGGTGGCGGCGGTGCGGCGCGCCAACCCGTCGGCGCGCTACTGCTGCGATCCGGTGATCGGCGACGTTGGCCGCGGCGTGTTCGTGCGGCCGGGCATCCCGGAGTTCATGCGCGAGAAGGCGG
>CAYJPU010000170.1:0-7492 GCA_964372105.1 uncultured Undibacter sp. | reverse complement strand
AGGGCGCTTCATGAGGCGTCATAAAGCGGAGCAGGACGCGGCGCTCGCGGGCGGGAGATGAACGCACCTCCCTTGCTCCCGAGCGGCGACGGGGCACCGCCCGGGGGCAATAAGACCCCCCGCGAGGAGCTCGCTGATGGCGGGCCGCCAGACGGGCGGTTGCCAGAAGCGCGGCCCGGCGCCGTCAAAGACGCTGCGATGGCGCGCCGGTAGGCGCCCGCATTCTTCAAAAGAGAATGCGGCATCACGACCAAACGTCGCGCCGCTCGGCGCGCCGTCCCCTCGTGTTTGAGGGGAAAGAAGGGAGGGCTCACCCCGGGCCCGAGACAAAGAACAGGGGCGGCGGAGCTATGCTCCGGTCATTCCGGGGCGCGCTGAAAGCGCGAACCCGGAATCCAGAATCCAGAAGCGAGCACAGCGTCTGCGGCTGGATTCCGGGTTCGCGCTTTAAGCGCGCCCCGGAATTACAATCCAGGCCCGCTTGCCCCGCGCCGCGGAATGCCGGAAAGGTGAGCCGGTCAAAGGATGTGAATGCCCATGAAAAACCCCCACGGCCCCAGTCCTCACGGCCCGCTTCGCGTCGGTGTCGGCGGCCCGGTCGGCACCGGCAAGACCGCGCTCATGGATGCGCTGTGCAAGACGCTGCGCGACCGCTACGAGATCGCCGCCATCACCAACGACATCTACACCAAGTGGGATGCCGAATATCTGGTGCGCTCCGGCGCGCTCGCGCCCGAGCGCATCGCCGGCGTCGAGACCGGCGGCTGCCCGCACACCGCGATCCGCGAGGACGCCTCGATCAACCTCGCCGCGATCGCCGAGATGCGCGCCAAGTTTCCCGATCTCGACCTGGTGTTGATCGAATCCGGTGGCGACAATCTCGCGGCGACGTTCTCGCCGGAGCTCGCCGACCTCACCATCTACGTCATCGATGTCGCGGCCGGCGACAAGATCCCGTCCAAGGGCGGCCCCGGCATCACGCGCTCGGACCTGCTGGTCATCAACAAGACCGATCTCGCGCCCTATGTCGGCGCCTCGCTCGAGGTGATGGAGCGCGACGCCCGGAAGATGCGCGGGGCGCGCCCGTTCGTGTTCACCAACATGCGCGAGGGCAAAGGCATCGACGAGATCGCGAGCTTCATTGAAAAGAAGGGTGGCTTACGGGCATGACCAAAGCGTCTTCCTCTGAACGGCTTGAGGCCGCGCTGGCGCGCATCGACGACCCGAAGGGCGAGGGCGCGCGCGCCTGCCTCACCGTCTATCGCGCCCAGGCCAAGGCCGCGGCCGAAGCCGCCGACGCGCGCGCCAAGGCCGGTGTCACGCTCGGGGCCCTCGACGGCGCGATCGTCTCGATCAAGGATCTGTTCGACGTTCAAGGTGAAGTAACGCGCGCCGGCTCCAAGCTGGTCGCCGAAGAAGGCCAGCCGGCGGACGCCGACGCGCCGGTGGTGCGGCGTTTGCGCTCCGCCGGCGCGGTCGTCGTCGCCAAGACCAACATGAGCGAATTCGCCTTTTCCGGCGTCGGCGCCAATCCGCATTACGGCACGCCCGGCAATCCGGCCGACCGCGCCCGGGTGCCCGGCGGCTCGACCTCGGGCGGCGCTGTCGCGGTCGGCGACGGTATGTGCGAGATCGCCATTGGCTCGGACACTGGCGGCTCGACCCGCATTCCGGCCGCGCTCTGCGGCATCGTCGGCTTCAAGCCGAGCCGCCAGCGTATCTCGACCGCCGGCGCCTTCCCGCTGTCGTTCTCGCTCGACTCGATCGGCCCGATGGCGAAGACCGTGGCCGACTGCGCCAAGGCCGATGCCGTGATGGCCGGCGAAGCGTTCTCAGCCGTAGAGCCTGCGCCGCTGGCCGGCCTGCGCGTCGGCGTTGCGCAGGGCCTGCCGCTCGATGCGCTTGATGATACCGTCGCCCAGCGTTTTCCGGCCGCGCTCAAGCTCCTGGAAAAGGCCGGCGCGCGGCTGTCGGACGAGGCGCTGCCGCTGATCGATCGCATGGCCGAGGTCAACGCCAAAGGCGGGCTGGCGCCGCCGGAAGCGCTGATGATCCACCGCGACCGGCTGGCGCGCAGAGGTGATGTTGTCGATCCGAACGTACGAGCTCGTATCGAACGCGCCGCCAAGATTTCCGCCGCCGATTACGTCGCGATGCAGCAGGCGCGCGCCGCGCTGGTCGCCGCCATGGACGCGCGGCTCGCCGATATCGACGTGCTGGTGTCGCCGACCACGCCGATCGTCGCGCCGACCATCGCCGAGATGGAGGAGCGCGAGACCTTCGCCCGCAAGAACGGGCTCTTGCTGCGCAACACCTCGATCTGGAACTTCTTCGACTGCTGCGCGATTTCGCTGCCGCTGCCGCGCGCCGGCGGGCTGCCCACCGGCCTGATGCTGATCGGGCGCAACGGCCATGACCGGCGCCTGTTCCGGATCGCCGCCGCGGTCGAGAAGCAGCTCATCTAGAACGCCTTCAGCGCCTCCAGCAGCACCTTGTGCCGCTCGGCGCCGAAGCGCTTCTTCAGTGCCTCTTCGTGCTCGACCGCGAGCGCCTTCGCCTTCGCCAGCACCTTCTGGCCCTCGCGGGTGAGCTGCAGGGCGTGGCGGCGGCCGTCGGCCGCGGACGGCAGGCGTTGCGTCAGGTTGCGGCTTTCCAGCCGGTGCAGCATACGCACCAGCCGGGCCCGCTCGATGCCGAGCGTGCCGGCCAGTTCGGATTGCGACAGGCCGGGATTGGCGCTGATCACCACCAGCACCGAAAACTGCGCCGGGCTGACGTCGATGTGCGCCAGCCGCCGGATGAAGTCCTGGAAGATCCACACCTGCACCCGGCGGATGAAGTAGCCGAGCCGCTCGTTCAGCGCGTCGAGCTCGATCACCGGCGCGCTGGCGCGCTGCGCGCGCGCTTTGTGCAGCGCCACGGATTTTCCTGCCGGTTTTCCTGCCGGTTTTCTTACCGGTTTTCCTGTCGGTTCTTTAGGCGGTTCTTTGGGCGGGCGCGTGGCGGCGGGCAAGGTGTCGGTCCTTTGGCCGCGGCGGCGGAATGGTGCCGGGTGCGGCATTTATGGAGTTGACGAAAATTGTTGTCCCGGTCAACAATGTGCCGTGGATGGCAGGGCCGGTCAATCGGGGCGGCAGGCCTGACGGCCGAGGGGGGCCAAGGGGCCAAGAGGCCAAGAGGAATGCGCCGCCGCCGCACGGCATGGTCTTCGAGGTTTTCGCGCTTGTGACCGCCGGCATGAATCCGGCATCATTCAAAACAACGGCCGTTTGTGCCGGTCCAGGGAGGACATGAAAATGAAACGCAAATCGCATTCGTCGATGGCCGGCGTGAACCGCCGCGTCTTCACCGCCGGTCTCGGTGCCGCCGGCTTCGTCGCCGGCACCGCTCCGTTCAACATCGCGCGCGCGCAAGGCGCTGCCCTCAAAGTGGGCGTGCTGCTGCCGCGTTCGGGGTATCAGGCCGGCATCGGCCAGGACTGCCAGCGCGGCGTCGATATTACCGCCGGCCTTCTCAAAGACCTCGGTCTGCCCAATCTGCAGATCATGAACGCCGATACCGAGACCAGCGTCGATGTCGCCCGTTCGCGCGCCGAGAAACTGATCGGCGAGGGTGCCCAGCTTCTCATGGGTGCGTTCGATAGCGGTCAGAGCACCGCGATCGCGCAGGTGGCCGAGCAGAAGGGCATCCCCTACGTCATCAACATCGCCGCCGCCCCGCAGATCACCGAGCAGGGCTACAAGTTCGTCTTCCGCAACTTCCCGACCGCGCCCATGATCCTGCGCGACGCCTTCGAAAATCAGTTGGAGATCTTCGCGGCCGCCGGCGCCGCGCCGAAGAGCGCCGTCTTCATGCACGTCAACGACACCTTCGGCACCGCCATGAGCAAGGGCATCGGTGCTGTGATGCCGAAGTTCAACATGCCCTACAAGATCCTGCAGGAGATCTCCTACGACCCGGCGGCGCGCGACCTCTCGGTCGAGATCTCGAAGGCCAAGGCCACCGGCGCCGAAGCGGCGATTTTCGTCAGCCGCCTCAACGACGCCATCCTGCTCACCCGCGAAATGGTCAAGCAGCGCTGGTCGCCGATGACCATCCTGAGCATGGGGCCGGGCTGGTATGAAGACCAATATCTCAAGACCCTCGGCAAGCTGTCGGACGGTCCGCTCAGCTTCGTGCCGTGGTACGACCCGAACAAGCCGCTCAGCAAGAAGCTGGAGGCCGCGCTGGCCAAGGCCCATCCCGGCATCAACCTCAACACCAACCACGTCTACACGTTCGAGGCCTTGCTGGTCGCCGCCGACGCCTACAAGCGCGCCGGCTCGACCGACCCGAAGGCGCTGGCCGACGCCATCCGCAAGACCAACATCACCAACAACGTCAGCCCCGGCCCCGGCATCGTCTTCAACGAGAAGGGCCAGAACGACAAGATGAAGGGTTCGGCGATCCAGAACCGCGGCGGCAAGCTCGTCACCGTCGCGCCGAAAGCGGCGGCCAACGCCAAGGTCGAACTGCCGATGAAGCCCTACGACAAGCGCGCCTGAGGCGCGTCTCCGCGCGTCATGGCCGGGCTTGTCCCGGCCATCCACGCCTTTCTTCATTGAAGGCAAGACGTGGATGCCCGGCACAAGGCCTGGCATGACGACTGAGAGGCCGTCGCCAAGCGTCGAGACTGCGCCAGGATCGACTTTTGCCATTTGAAATCTACCTCAACGTCGCCGTCGGGGGCGTGCTCACCGGCCTCGTCTATGGCCTGATGGCGCTCGGCCTTTCGGTCATCTTCGGCGTCGTGCGCGTGGTCAATTTCGCGCACGGCGAGATGATGACCATCGCCATGTACATCGCGGTGACGCTGTTTTCCGCGCTCCATCTCGATCCGTTGGTGATGCTGGCGCCGATCGCGGCGGTGCTGTTTGCGTTCGGCTACGCCCTGCAGAAAGGCCTGATCAACCGCTTCATCACACGGCCCGAGCACACCCAGTTCCTGCTGCTGGTCGCGATCGCCATCATCATGATCAACGTGCTGCTGATCCTGTTCGGACCCGACGCGCAGAACGTCCAGACGTCCTATTCCTATGACAGCTTCCAGCTCGGACCCATGATCGTCGACGCCACTAAGCTTTATGCGGGGGTCGCGGCGATCGTGGTGGCGGTGGGGCTGTTTTGCTTCTTCCAATATACCCGCGTCGGCACCGCGATCCGCGCCTGCGCGGACAATTACGCAGGCGCGCTGGTGGTAGGGCTCGACGTCAAACATCTCTATGCGCTGACCTTCGGGCTGGGCGCGGCCTGCGTCGGCGCGTCCGGCGCCATGCTGGTGCTGATCGTCGACGTCACGCCCTCGCTCGGGCCGGCTTATACTTTGCTCGCCTTCGTCATTGTCATCACCGGGGGCTTAGGCTCGATGCCGGGCGCGCTGATCGGCGGCGTACTGATCGGCCTGACCGAGGCGATGGCGGGCCTGCTGTTCACGCCCTCCGCCAAGAGCATGTTCGCTTTCGGCATCCTCGTGCTGGTGCTGCTGTTCCGCCCGCAGGGCATCATGGGCAAGAGATCAGCATCATGAGGACGGCATGATCGCGCGCCTGACCGACGGTGTTCCTGTGCGCGGCCTCGTTCTGCTCGCCGCGCTGCTGGCGGCGGCCATTGCCGCGCCGCTCGTTGCCAGCGACTACATCCTGACCGTGCTGATCCTGATCTTCTACTTCGCCTATATCGGCCAGGCCTGGAACATCATGATGGGCTTCGCCGGGCAGTTGTCGCTCGGCCACGCGCTCTATGTCGGCTTAGGTGCCTACACCGCGGCGTCGCTTTACGTGCATTTCGGCGTCGGGCCGTGGATCGGGCTGCTGGTGGCAACGCCGATTGCCATCATCGCCGGCGCCTTCGTCGGCTTCCTGGCGTTCCGCTTCCGGGTCGCCGGCGTCTATTTCGCCATCCTCACCATTGCGGTGGCGGAATTCGCCCGCGTCGGCTTCGATCATCTGAGTTGGACCAGCGGCTCGTCGGGCCTGTTCCTGCCGGTGAAGCAATATGCCGGCAACGATCTCTGGATGCTGCGCGGCCGCCCGGTGATGTTCTATTACTTGTTGCTGGCCGCCACGGTGCTGGCCTTCGTCGGCTGCCGCGCGCTGCTCAAGAGCCGCATCGGCTATTTCTGGCTGGCGATCCGCGAGGACGAGGACGCGGCGCGCTCGGCCGGCATCGACACCTTCCGCTACAAGATGATCGCGGTCATGATCTCGGCCGGCATGACCTCCTTTGCCGGCGTGGTCTACGCCTTCTATTACAACAACCTGTTCCCGGAACAGGTGTTTCACATCGCGCGCTCGATCGAGATCATTCTGGCGCCGATCGTCGGCGGCATCGGCACGCTGTTCGGGCCGGTGCTGGGCGCCTTCATCCTGACAGGCCTCGCCGAAACGCTCACCGGCACGCTCGCGGTGATTGGCGTCGATCTACCCGGCGCCAAGCAGGTGTTCTACGGCATCTGCCTGCTGGCGGTGATCATTTTGCTGCCGGACGGCGTCTGGCCCTGGGTGGCGCGCCGCCTCGGCCTGGTGGAGCGCAGCAAATGAGCGCGCTGCTATCGGTCGATAACGTCAGCAAGCGGTTCCGCGGCCTGGTGGCGGTCGATCGCCTCAGCTTCGCGGTGCCGGCGGGCAAAATCTATGCGGTGATCGGTCCGAACGGCGCCGGCAAGACCACGCTGTTCAACATGATCGCCGGCGTGTTCGCGCCCAACACCGGCACCATCACCTTCGCCGGCGAACGCATCGAGGGCCTGTCGCCCGACAAGATCTGCCGGCGCGGCATCGGCCGCACCTTCCAGATCGTGCGGCCGTTCCCGGCGCTGACGGTCGAGGACAACGTCATCGTCGGCGCGCTGCTGCACCGGCGTCACGTCGGCGACGCCCGCGCGCACGCATTGGACGTGCTGCGCCGCCTCGATCTCTACGACAAGCGCGGGCAGCGCGCCTCCGGCCTGACCTTGCCCGACCGCAAGCGGCTGGAAGTGGCGCGCGCGCTGGCGACCGATCCCAAGCTGTTGCTGCTCGACGAGGTGATGGCGGGCCTGCGGCCGACCGAGACCGACCGCATGGTCGCCATCCTGAAGGACCTCAACCGCGACACCGGCCTCACGATTCTGCTGATCGAGCACGTCATGCGCGCGGTGATGGCGCTCGCTTCCAGCATTCTGGTGCTGCACCACGGCGCGGCCATCGCCGAAGGCGCGCCGGAGCAGGTGGTGCGCGATCCGGCGGTGATCCACTCTTATTTGGGCGCGGAGGACGTCGAGTGATGGCGGACGCACATCGACCCATACTCCGATCATTCCTGCGCAAGCGGGAATCCAGTTCTTGCTCTTTGGCCTTAAGCGCTGGGTCCCTGCTTCCGCGGGGACGAGCGGGAAGGGCGCTGTGATGCTGAAGGTTGAGAACCTCGACGTTTTCCACGGCGACGCCCAGGCGCTCGACGGCGTCTCGCTCGA
>CAYJPU010000169.1:2538-7620 GCA_964372105.1 uncultured Undibacter sp. | reverse complement strand
GTCGCGCAGATAGTCGAAGCCGAGCTCGTTGTTGGTGCCGTAGGTGATGTCGCAGTCGTACGATTTCTTGCGCTCCTCGTCGTCGATGCCGTGCACGATGACGCCGGTGGTCAAGCCGAGGAAGCCGTAGATCTGCGCCATCCATTCGGCGTCGCGCTTGGCGAGGTAGTCGTTGACGGTGACGACGTGGACGCCGCGGCCGGAGAGCGCGTTGAGATAGACCGGCAACGTCGCGACCAGGGTCTTGCCTTCGCCGGTCTTCATCTCGGCGATCTTGCCGTCGTGCAGAATCATGCCGCCGATGAGCTGGACGTCGAAGTGGCGCTGGCCGAGGGTGCGGCGGGCCGCCTCGCGCACGGTGGCGAAGGCCGGCACCAGCAGGTCGTCGAGCGAGGCGCCCTCCGCGATCTGCTTCTTGAAGTCGTCGGTGCGCGCGCGCAGCTCATCGTCGGTGAGCGCGGCGACTTCCGTTTCCAGGGCGTTGATGGCGGCGACCCGCGGCTGGTAGCTGCGAATCCGCCGCTCGTTGGCGGAGCCGAACAGCTTGCGGGCGACAGCGCCGATCATCGGTAGCTCCTGGTCTTGGAGGCCGGGACGTCGCTTTCACGCCGCCGCGGCCGGATTTGGCTTCCGGCGATCCGGAAAAGGCTCTTTTCGGGCAATTTCGACGCGAACCGCGCCTCTTAAGCGCAGCCAGCAGAGGTTGTTGGAGAGATAGGAGGGGGTCCCTTTGTTGTCAATTGGCGGCTTGCCGCGGCGTTAACCCTGGTTTTCGGTGCCGCGGACGTGAAGTTTGCGGCGTCACGCCGCCATTGCAAAGCCATGGTTGTTGGGTGACAAGTCCGCCGCTGTCCGCGATTTGCGGGCTATTCCAGTTTCAAAGGACCGTTCATGACGATCTCCCTCCCCACCGGTAGCCCGGCGCCCGTGCGCCGCGCCGGCCTCCTCGCCGCCTGCTTGGCCAGTCTCTTGGCGCTGCTGATCGCCTCGGCCGGCCCGCTCGCGGCTCAGGACAAGGACCCGCTGGTGGCCAAGGTCAACGGCGTCGAGATTCGCCAGAGCGACCTCACCGCCGCCGAGGAAGAGGCCGGACAGCTGCCGCCGATGTCGCCGGACGCCAAGAAGGACTACCTGGTCCAGTTCCTGGCCGACATGATCCTTGTGTCGAAAGACGCCGAGTCCAAGAAGCTGGGCGACACACCCGCCTTCAAGAGCAAGTTCGAGTTCGCCCGCAAGAAGCTGCTGATGGAAGCCCTGCTGGCCTCGGTCGGCAAGGACGCGCTCAACGAAGACGCGATGCGCAAGGTCTATGACGACGCCATCAAGCAGATGAGCGGCGAAGAAGAAGTCCACGCCCGCCACATCCTCGTGCGCGCCGCGCCCGGCGACGAGAAGGCCGGCAAGGAAGCCGAGGACAAGATCAAGGCCGTGATCGCCCGCCTGAAGAAGGGCGAGGATTTCACCAAGGTCGCCGGTGAGGTGACCGAGGACCCGTCCGGCAAGGCCAATGGCGGCGATCTCGGCTACTTCGCCAAGGAGCAGATGGTGCCGGAGTTCGCCGACGTCGCGTTCAAGCTCGAGAAGGGCAAGATGTCCGAGCCGGTGAAGACCCAGTTCGGCTGGCACGTCATCAAGGTCGAGGACAAGCGCACCAAGCCGGCGCCGAAGTTCGAAGAGGTCAAGCCGCAGATCGAGCAGTACGTGACGCGCAAGGCCCAGGCCGAGTTGGTCACCACGCTGCGCGCCAGCGCCAAGATCGAGAAGATGTACACGGTGGCGCCGCCTGCGGCGCCGGCCGCGCCGGAGAAGAAGTAAGCCACAAGCACCGCTCATTCCCGCGCAAGCGGGAATCCAGTTCTGGGTCCCCGCTTTCGCGGGGACGAGCGGAGATGATGCGATACAGAATGCATGATGCCCGGCCTTGTGCCGGGCATTTTGCTTAGGTAGGCACGTGACAGTCCAAGCACGCCGGATGGCACGCCCATGTCCACCTCAGTCTCCCCCCTCGCCCCGACCAACGTTCCCGACATGCCGGCGATCGCCGGCGTGCGGCTGGCCACGGCGCAGGCCGGCATCCGCTACGCCAACCGCACCGACGTGCTGCTGGCGCTGTTCGATCCCGGCACTGCCGTCGCGGGCGTCTTCACCAAATCCAAGTGCCCGTCGGCGCCGGTGGAATGGTGCCGCGCCATGCTCAAAGCGGGTAAAGCCCGCGCGCTGGTGGTCAATTCCGGCAATGCCAACGCCTTCACCGGCAAGACCGGCCGCGCCGCCACCAAGCTCACCGCCGAGATCGCCGCCAAGGCCGCCGGCTGCAAGACCAGCGAGATCTTCCTCGCTTCGACCGGCGTGATCGGCGAGCCGCTCGACGCCACCAAGTTCGCGCCGGTGATGGCCGGCCTCGCCGAACGCGCCGTGGCCGGCGGCTTCCACGACGCCGCCAAGGCGATCATGACCACCGACACCTTCCCGAAGGTCGCCACCGCCAAAGCCAGGATCGGCAAGACCACGGTGACCATCAACGGCGTCGCCAAGGGCGCCGGCATGATCGCGCCCGACATGGCGACGATGCTGTCGTTCGTCTTTACCGATGCCGCGATCGCCGCGCCCGTCTTGCAGGCGCTGCTCAAGGACGGCGTCGCCGACACCTTCAACGCGGTCACCATCGACGGCGACACTTCGACCTCCGACACGCTGATGATGTTCGCCACCGGCCAGGCCAAGGACTGCCCGCGCATCGCGCGCTCAAACGACCCGCGGCTGAAGGATTTCAAGAAGGCGCTGCTCAAGGTATTGGCGAATTTGTCCGAGCAGGTGGCGCGCGACGGCGAAGGCGCCCGCAAGCTGGTCGAGATCATGGTCGAGGGCGCGGCGTCGAAGGCGTCCGCGCGCCGGATCGCGATGTCGATCGCCAACTCGCCGCTGGTGAAGACCGCGATCGCCGGCGAGGACGCCAACTGGGGCCGCGTGGTGATGGCCGTCGGCAAGGCCGGCGAGCCGGCCGACCGCGACAAGCTGTCGATCTGGTTCGGCGGCATCCGCGTCGCGCACAAAGGCGCGCGCGATCCGTCCTACGACGAGGGCAAGGTCTCAGCCGAAATGAAGAAGCCCGAGATCTACCTGAAAGTCGCGCTCGGCATGGGCAAAGGCCGCGACCGCGTGCTCACCTGCGACCTGACCAAGGAATACGTCGCCATCAACGGCGACTACCGCTCTTAACGGTCCGTTTACCGTGGCAGCCGTCGGGCGCCACGGCACCGAAATGACGAAGGCCCTGTTTACCATGCCTTCTTATCGTTGGGGTTGAAGGGCCGTGAACATCAAACTTGTTCTGGTTGCCGCCTGCGCTCTCATCGACGCCGATGGCCGCGTGCTGCTCGCGCAGCGGCCGGAAGGCAAGCCGATGGCGGGCCTGTGGGAATTTCCCGGCGGCAAAATCGAGGCGGGTGAGCGGCCGGAAGTAACGCTGATACGCGAACTCAGGGAGGAGCTGGGAATAAGCGTCAAGGAGCCGTGCCTCGCACCGCTCACCTTCGCGAGCCATGCCTATCCGGACTTCCACCTGCTGATGCCGCTCTATGTCTGCCGGCGCTGGGAGGGAATAGTCACACCGACGGAAGGCCAGAAGCTCGCTTGGGTGAAGCCGAACCGGTTGCGGGAGTTCGACATGCCGCCGGCGGACGTTCCGCTGGTCTCGCATTTGATGGCGCTTTTGTAGTTCCCGGCCGCAATAAAGGCTGAAGCCGATGCGCCGATTGAATTCGACCGCGATCCTCCGCCGCTTCCTGTCCGCGCAGGAAGGCACCACCGCCATCGAATACGCGGTGATCGCCTCCGGCATTGCCGGCGTGCTGATCGCCACGGTCACCACGCTCGGCGGTTCGGTGACCACGATGTGGACGTCGGTGGCGGCGATTTTCAACTAAGCTCAAGAGCGGCGCGGGCCTTCTGCTTTATCCCTCCCCTTTTAGGGAGGGTCGGCGCGCGCAGCGCGCCGGGGTGGGGTCAGCAACGCGGCGAAGACACCCCCACCCGGCTCGCGGAGCCTGTCATCGGGCGGCGCTTCGCGCCGACCCGTTGGCTCGCCACCCTCCCCCGCAAGCGGGGGAGGGATTAAGAGCCGGGCTTATCGCCGGTCGACACTTCGCGCGTCCCCAAGGCATCGGCGAGACGGGTCGTCGCCGAGCCGGGCTTGAGCGGCTTCTGCTGGCTTTCATGCGGCGCCCAGCCTAACAACCAGGCGATCTCGAAGGTCGCGCGCAGGCGGCCATCGGCATCGGCGAAACGTTTCGCATAAATCTCGGCCATGCGCAGCAGGGTCGCGCGCTTGAGCGGCGTGCGGCGGCGCTCGTTCAACACATTGGTGGCGCCCATGGCGCGCAGGTCGCGCATCAGCGCGAACGGTGTGTCGTAGCGCACCGTCAGGCGGTCGCTGTCGGTCACCGGCAGCGCGAAGCCGGCCCGTTGCAGCAACCTACCTAGATCGCGCAGATCGGCGAACGGCGCGATGCGCGGCGACAAGCCGCCTTCAACCTCGCTCTCGGCCTGTGCGAAGGCCTCGCGCAATTCGGTCAGGCTGTCGCCGCCGATCAGCGCGGCGAGAAACAGGCCGTCCGGCTTCAGCGCGCGGCGAATTTGAATGAGCGTTCCCGGCAGATCGTTGACGAATTGCAGCGCCAGCGCCGACACCACCAGATCGAGCGACGCATCGGCAAACGGCAAGGCTTCCTCGTCGGCGGCGACGCGCGGGAACGCGGCATTAAGCGCCATGGCATCCGGCGCGGCGGCAACCAGCGTGCCGACCTTGTTGCTGCCGGCGAGCGCGCGCCGCACCGCATCGGTCGGCGTGCCGAGATCGACGGCGACGCTGAAGGTCCGCAGCACGGCGGACAGCCGCTCCGCCAGCTCATCGGCGACGCGGTCGATGAGGAAAGTCGCCGGCCCCAACGCCCGCGCGCGGGCGCGGCGGGCGCGCAGGAGTTGGCGGTCGAAGATGGTCGGGCCTTGCTCCATACTCTGCCCTGTCATGCCCCGCGAAAGCGGGGCATCCAGTAATCACCGAAGCTCATGTGGGTACTGGAT
>CAYJPU010000169.1:0-2528 GCA_964372105.1 uncultured Undibacter sp. | reverse complement strand
GGCGATGACAGCTCCTACTATGTTATCCTTTGTCCATGAATGGGGCCGGCTCGACAAGTCAGGAGTCCTCATATCTTGCGCGCGGCCGTCGCGGCCTGCGCGCCGCCTTGCGCTTCACGCTCGACGTGGCGCTGCCGCCGCTGTGCCCGTCCTGCCGCGAGCCGCTGGGTGACGGCGTCGGCCTGTGCGCCGCCTGCTGGTCGAAGTTGTCGCTGATCGAGCCGCCGTATTGCGCCCGGCTCGGCATCCCCTTCGTCTACGATCCCGGCCCCGGCATGCTGTCGATGGAGGCCATCGCCGCCCCGCCGGCCTATGAGCGGGCGCGCGCGGCGGTGCGCTACGACGACGTGGCGCGCGCGCTGGTGCACGGCTTCAAATACGGCGACCGGCTCGACCTCGCGCCGATGATGGGCCGTTGGATGGCGCGCGCCGGGCGGGAGCTGCTGACCGGCGCCGACGCGCTCATTCCGGTACCGCTGCATTGGCGGCGGCTGTGGGCGCGGCGCTTCAACCAGTCGGCGGCGCTGGCCGGGGCGATCTCCGGCGTCGCCGGCGTGCCGGTGCTGCACGGCGTGCTCAGGCGCGTGCGGGCGACGCCGCAGCAGGTCGGCCTGTCCAAGCCGCAGCGCGCCGACAACGTCCAGGGCGCCTTCAAGGTGGTGGGCGAGCGCAAGGCGGCGATCACCGGCCGCCGGGTGGTGCTGGTCGACGACGTGCTGACCTCGGGCGCCACCGCCGATACCTGCGCCCGGGCGCTGTTGCGGGCCGGGGCTGCGCAGGTCGACGTGCTGGTATTCGCCCGGGTTGTGGCGGCGGCCAAGAGCCCCATATAAGCTGCTGACCAACAACGTGGAATTGCTGTCATGCCCGCCGTCGAAATGTACACGACCCGCTACTGCCCCTACTGCACCTCCGCCAAGGCCCTGCTGAAGCGCAAGGGCGTCGCGTTCAAGGAAATCGACCTGGCCGGCAAATGGGAGCTGCGCGACGAGATGATCCAGCGCGCCAACGGCCGCACCACCGTGCCGCAGATCTTCATCGGCAAGGTGCATGTCGGCGGCTGCGACGACCTGCACGCGCTCGAGCGCGCCGGCAAGCTCGACCCGCTGCTCGCGGAGCAAGGCCAGAACGCATGAGCGGCGCGAAAGCCAGCTTCAAGGCGGCCATGATCCAGATGCGCGCGGGGCTCGACCCCGCGGCGAACATCGACGCCGCCGTGCGCATGATCGGCGAGGCCAAGAGCGCCGGCGCCGATTACGTGCAGACGCCCGAGATGACCAACATCCTGGCGGCGAAGCGTGAGCAGTTGTTCGCGAAGATCGTCGAGGAGGAAGCCGACCCGGCGCTGGCGGCGCTGCGCGAGCTGGCGCGCAAGCTCGGTATCACCGTTCATGCCGGCTCGCTGGCGATCAAGGTCAGCCCCGAGCGAGCCGCCAACCGCTCGTTCCTGATCGACCCAAAGGGTGAGATCGTCGCGCGCTACGACAAGATCCACATGTTCGACGTTGATCTCGACAACGGCGAAAGCTATCGCGAGTCGAACAGCTATAACCCCGGCGAGATCGCCGTGGTGTGCGACCGGCCGTTCGGCCGGCTCGGGCTGACCATCTGCTACGACCTGCGTTTTCCCGCGCTCTACCGTGCGCTGGCGGAAGCCGGCGCCACCATGCTGACGGTCCCGTCGGCCTTCACGCAGCAGACCGGCGAGGCGCACTGGCACGTGCTCAACCGCGCGCGCGCCATCGAAAACGGCTGCTTCGTGTTCGCCGCCGCGCAAGGCGGCACGCACGAGAACGGCCGCGCGACCTTCGGCCATTCGCTGATCATCGACCCGTGGGGCCGCGTGCTCGCCGAAGGCGGCACCGAGCCGGGCGTGGTGATGGCCGAGATCGACCCTGTCCTGGTCGCGAAAGCGCGCGGGCGCATTCCCTCGCTCCAGCACGGCCGGCGTTTCGAGATCGTCGAGCCGCTGGCCGAGCCGGCCCATCTGCACGTGGTGCGGGAATGATCAAGTACGCACTGGTCTGCGACAAGGGCCACGACTTCGAAAGCTGGTTTGCCGACTCAGCCGCCTTCGACAAGCAGGCCAAACGCAAGCTGGTGGCCTGCCCGCTGTGCAATTCGGTGAAGGTCGAGAAGGCGATCATGGCGCCGCGACTGGCGACTTCGAAGCAGCGCAAGGACGAGGTCTCGTTGCCGGTACCGATGCCGGAGGCGCCCGCCGCCCTGCCGGAAGCGCCCGCGCCGGTGGCGATGATCTCGCCGCAGGAGCAGGAATTTCGTTCCAAGCTCAGGGAACTGCGCGACCATCTGACCAAGAACGCCGAGAACGTCGGCGGCAAATTTCCCGAGCAGGCGCGCAAGATGCACTACGGCGAGATCGAGCATCGCTCGATCTTCGGCGTGGCCTCGCCCGAGGAAGCCAAGGAATTGGCCGAGGAAGGCGTTGAATTCCACCCGATTCCGGTGCTGCCGGACGAGCGGAATTAGATCCGATCGCTCGGGTGTCGTCCCCGCGAAAGCGGGGA
>CAYJPU010000168.1:2477-7774 GCA_964372105.1 uncultured Undibacter sp. | reverse complement strand
TGGGTCGGCACCATGGTGCGCACGCCGTTCGACAGCATCGCCGGCTTGAACGAGCCCGACGCGGTCTGGCCCTTCATGGCCGGTTCGGTGTCGGTGATCTCGAGCGTCACCTTCTGCGGGATTTCGATCGAGATCGCGCTGCCCTCGTGCATGGCAAGCTGCACTTTCATGCCTTCCTGCAAATAGGGCGCGGCGTCGCCGACGATGTCGGCCGGCAGTTGCACCTGGTCGTAGGTGACGTCATTCATGAAATGGAAGCCGTCGGCGTCCTGATAGAGGTAGGAAAACTCCACCTCTTCGACATGGGCGCGCTCGACCGGATCGGTGGTCTTGTAGCGCATCTGGGTCTTCACGCCGTCGGAAATCCGGCGCATATCGATCTGGGTGGTCGGCGTGCCCTTGCCGGGATGGAAGCTTTCGGCATTGAGGACAACACAGAGCTTGCCGTCGAGATCGACGATATTGCCCTTACGGATTTGGCTGGCGATGACCTTCACGATAATAGTCCTTGAGCTGAGGGCGGCCTTGAAACGGACCGGGATACGGAATGGGGCCGCGGATTCGCGCCGCACCATAGCGATCTTCTCGGCCGATGCCAGCCTTTCCGGCCCGTTTCCCGGTCGCGGTAAATGGTAGGAAAAACCACGCCTTTCTGGCTGCCCGGCGTCCATGCCGGCCGCCGCCCAACTTTGCTGGCGCGCGGCCGGATCCAGGCCGCGTTGCGGGCCTGGTTCGCGCAAGCCGGCTTCCTGGAGGTCGATACCGCCGTCCTTCAGGTCTCGCCGGGCAATGAGACCCATCTGCACGCCTTCGCCACCGAACTGATCGGGACGGACACCGTGCGCCACCCGCTCTATCTGCGGACCTCGCCGGAATTCGCCGCCAAGAAGCTGCTGGCGGCCGGCGAGACCCGGCTGTTCGATTTCGCCAAGGTGTTCCGCAACCGTGAGCGCGGCGCGCTGCATCACCCCGAGTTCACGATGCTGGAATGGTACCGGGCGAACGAGCCCTACGAGACGCTGATGGACGACTGCACCGCGCTGATGCGCGAAGCGGCGAAGGCTGCGGGCGCGACCGCATTCACGTTCCGCGGCGTGACGGTCGATCCCTTCGCCGAGCCGGAGCGCATCACAGTGGCCGAGGCGGTCGCGCGCCATGCCGGCATCGACCTGTTGGCGACCATACGGGACGGCGAGGGCGACCGCGCGCTGCTGGCGGCGGCGGCGGTCAAGGCCGGCATCGTCATCGCCGACGACGACACCTGGGGCGACATCTTCAGCCGCATCCTGGCCGACAAAGTTGAGCCGCATCTCGGGCGGGGCCGCGCCACGTTTCTCTATGAGTATCCCTTGCCGCAGGCGGCGCTGGCGCGGGCCAAGCCCGGCAGCGATCAGGTCGCCGAGCGCTTCGAGCTTTATGCCTGCGGCGTGGAACTCGGCAACGCTTTTGCCGAATTGACCGACGTCGCCGAACAGCGCAAGCGCTTCGCGGCGGCGATGGACGAGAAGCAGCGCATCCACGGCGAGCGCTATCCGATCGACGAGGATTTCCTCGAAGCCTTGGCGCAGATGCCGCCGGCTTCCGGCATCGCGCTCGGCTTCGACCGGCTGGTGATGCTGGCTTGCGGCGCGCAACGCATCGACCAGGTGATCTGGACGCCGGTGGTGGAGTATTGAGAGCGTCATGACCACGCAACGAACCCTCCGCACGCCGGCGCAATTGTGCGAGCACGGCCTGGTGCCGGCGGAGCAACTGCCGGCGCTCGAAGCGGTCGCCGCACGCTACGCGGTGGCGGTGACGCCGGCTTTGGCCGCGCTGATCGATCGCGATGATCCGCGCGATCCGATCGCGCGCCAGTTCGTGCCGGACGCGGCCGAGCTCGATCGCCAGCCGCAGGAACTGGCTGACCCGATCGGCGACGACGTGCACGCGCCGGTCGAGGGCATCGTGCATCGTTATCCCGACCGCGTGCTGTTGAAGCTCACGCATGTCTGCGCGGTCTATTGCCGGTTCTGCTTCCGCCGCGAGATGGTCGGCCCCGACAAGCCGAACGCGCTGTCGGCGGAGGCGCTCAAGCGCGCGCTCGGCTACGTCCGCGGCGACGCCAACATTTGGGAAGTGATCCTCACCGGCGGCGATCCGCTGGTGCTGTCGGCGCGGCGGCTGCGCGCGGTGATGAACGAGCTCGCGACCATCGACCACGTGAAGGTGGTGCGCATCCACACGCGCGTTCCGGTCGCCGATCCGGCGCGCATCACGCCCGAGCTGGTGCGGGCGATGAAGGCCAAGGGCAAAGCGACCTGGGTCGCGGTGCACGTCAATCATCCGCGCGAACTCACCGACGCAGCGCGCGCCGGCCTCGCGCGCATGGCCGATGCCGGCATTCCCTTGGTGTCGCAGACGGTGCTGCTCAGGGACGTCAACGACACGCCGGAGGTGCTGGCCGCCTTGATGCGCGCGCTCGTCGAATGCCGCATCAAGCCGTATTACCTGCATCACGGCGATCTGGCGCCCGGCACCGGCCACCTGCGCACGGACCTCGCGACCGGCCAGGCGCTGATGCGCGGCCTGCACGGCCGCGTGTCGGGCCTGTGTCAGCCGGCCTATGTGCTGGATATTCCGGGCGGCCACGGCAAGGCGCCGGTCGGGCCGATTTATGTCACGCGCAAAGATGATGAGAGCGACGAGGATGTCGTCGTCGAGGACTTCAACGGGCAACGCCACGTTTATCCGCCACGCTAACGTATTGTCGCGTCAGCGCCGTTCTAGTGCCGCAACGCCATCAGATCGATGACGGCGGCGGCGAGCGCGAGACCCGCGAAGCAGATGAACACCACGGCGATTGCGGCGTGCCACACGAAGTTCACGTCGCGCCGCAGCGCTGCCACGACATTCCGGTTCTTGAGCGTCATCATGGTTTGGTCTCCCGCGCGCGTGCTCGGCAGGACAACGCCAAGCGACCCGAGAGGTTTGAGCCGGTAGCTCATTTCTACGTTAAAAATGTCTTGCGGTCTGCCCGCGTGGCGCATGACTGCCATCCGCGCGCGGACGCGGCCTGAGGCTGCGGCCGCCGGCACGCCGCTAGGGTACGGAAATCCTTTCGGATTCCGGCGCGGCGGATGGTGGCCCGCCGTTGGCTGACATCTCTTCACGGCGTTGTGAGAGCGCGCAGCGGTTCAACTGCCGCCAGTGCTGGCCGCACGCGCGGGCGGGCGGGGTGACTCATTTAACCGCTCCTTGACGGCACATCCGTAAACAAGTCGTTTCGGGGGAGGGGATGTCGGGCGTTTCGCTGTCGTCCGGTGTGGGGTCGATATTGCTGTCGCTGCAGCACGCCGCAGCGCAGACGAACGCGATTCAAAATCGTCTCGCGACCGGCAAGAAGGTCGCCTCGGCGCTCGACAATCCCTCGAGCTACTTCACCGCCAGCGCGCTCGGCCGCCGTGCCGGCGATCTCGACGCGCTGCTCGATCAGATCGGTCAGGCGCGGCAGACGCTCGCCGCCGCCGGCAACGGCATCGCCGGCCTGTCGAAACTGGTCGAAGCCGCCAAGTCGCTGGCGCTGCAAGCGCGCCAGGCGCCGCTGCCGCAGTCGAGCTACGCCGCGATCGCGCAGACCGGCTCGGCCGACGTCAGCAGCGAGACGATCGGCGCGGTCACCGGCAACGTCGACACCTCCGGCGCCTTCGCCACCGACGTCGAGGGTTTGCAGATCCAGGTTGGCGCGACGACCTACACGGTGCACGGCAGCTCGTCCCCCGGCACAGAGAACATCACCGCCATCGTCAACGACATCAACAACACCGCCGGGCTCGGCGCGTCCGGTCTGGTGCGCGCCTCGCTCGATGCGACCGGCAAATATCTCAAGCTCACCGCCACCAGCAGCGACGTCAGCTTCCAGGTGCTGGCGTCGTCGGCGGCGACCGCGCTCGGCGTCGGCGGCCAGAGCGGCACCTCGACCAACCTGCTGCAAGCGGTCGGCGGGCTCGCCGGCACCAGCCTGACGGTGAACGCCAACGGCGGCGGCGCGCACACCGTCACCTTCGGTACCGGCGGCGGGCAGGTCTCGACCTTTGCCGAACTGCAAAGCGCGCTCGGCAACGCCGGCGTCACGCTGGCGCGGAGCGGGCAGAACCTGACGATCGGCGTCGATGGTTCGGTGACGCAGAATTCGCTGACCACGAGCGGCGGCGCGCTGGCCGCGCTCGGCTTGCCCGGCGCCGGCACCGAATACGGCGCGGTCAACGCGCCGGTGCCGGATGCGACGCGCACCAGCACCCAGGCGCAATACAACACGCTGCTGCAGCAGATCGACCGCTTGGCGGCGGACGCGTCCTACGGCGGCGTCAATCTGCTCGCCGGCAACAGCCTCACCGCCACCTTCAACGAAACCGGCGCCAGCGTGCTGACGATGACGGGCGTCACCTTCGACGCCACCGGCCTGAGCCTGACGGCGGCGTCGGGCTCCGACTTCCAGTCGAACCCGGTGCTCGACGGTATCGTCACGGCGTTGGATGCCGCGCTCACGCAACTGCGCACGCAGGCGTCGACCTTCGGCTCGAACCTGACCATCTTGCAGACGCGGCAGGACTTCACCGGCCGCCTGATCAACACGCTGCAAAGCGGCGCCGACGATCTGGTGCTGGCCGACACCAACGCCGAAGGCGCGCATTTGCTGGCCTTGCAGACGCGCCAGGGCCTGTCGCTGACCGCGCTGTCGCTGGCGGCGCAGAGCGACCAGGCGGTGCTGACGCTGTTCGCCTGAGGGTAACCGGCCTTGGGGCCGTATCCGGCACTGTGAATTCCAATCCGACATGGTAAAACACCGGCCAAGGGGGGAGCCCGCCGGTTCTCCGCCGCCGAGGAGGAGCCGCCATGCCGCAGGCCGCGCAAGCGCCGTCGACCACGCCCGTCATTCCGATGCTGATCAACGGCGAATGGGTCGCGCCCACCCGCCGCTACGACGTGTTCGACCCGTATCGCGGGACGGTGGTGTGGCAGGCGCCGAACTCGACCATGGCCGAACTGGACCGCGCGCTCGCCGCCGCGGTCGCCGCCAAGAGCGTCATCGCCAAGATGCCGGCCTATGAGCGCGCCGCGCTGTTGCGCCGGGTCGGCGTGCTGTTGGCCGAGCGCGCCGACGCCATCGCCGAGGTGATGGCGCGCGAGACCGGCAAGGCGCTCAAGGACGCGCGCGCCGAGGTCACGCGCTCGCGCGACACCATCGACCTGTCGGCGGAGGAGGCGATCCGCATCGAGGGCCAGCACGTGCCGCTCGACGGCTCGGCGATGGGCGC
>CAYJPU010000168.1:0-2377 GCA_964372105.1 uncultured Undibacter sp. | reverse complement strand
GTCGGCCCCGCGCTGGTGCGCGACCCGCGCGTCGATTTCGTCACCTTCACCGGCTCGACCCGTGTCGGCGCGGAGATCAAAGCCGCCTCCGGCCTGCGTCGCGTGGCGCTGGAACTGGGCGGCAACGGCCCGACCATCGTCGCCGCCGATGCCGACATCGAGCAGGCCGCGCCGATCTGCGCCCGCAGCGCCATGCGGCTCGCCGGCCAAAGCTGCATCTCGGTGCAGACCGTCTATGTACACCGCTCGCTGCACGAGCGCTTCCTGGCGCTGCTGGTCGCGACCGTGCGCAAGCTCAAGGTCGGCGATCCGCTCGACCCCGACACCGACGTCGGCACGCTGATCGACGAGAACGCCGCGCGCCGCGTCGAGGGCTGGCTCACCGAGGCGACCGCGCAGGGCGCGCGCATCCTCGCCGGCGGCAAACGCAGCGGCGCGCAACTGGAGCCGACGGTGCTGGCCGACGTTAAGCCGGAGATGAAGGTCGTGTGCGACGAGGTGTTCGGGCCGGTGGTCAGCGTGCTGCCGTTCGACGACATCGACGACGTGTTCGGCCAGATCAGCGCCAGCCGATTCGGCCTGCAATGCGGGCTGTTCACCCGTTCGATCGAGCTGGCGATGCGCGCCATCCGCACGATCCGCACCGGCGGCGTCATCATCAACGGGCCATCGACCTGGCGCACCGACCAACTGGCCTATGGCGGCATCAAGGACAGCGGCATCGGCCGCGAGGGGCCGCGCTACGCCATCTGCGACATGACCGACGAGCGGCTGGCGGTGTTCAACCTGTGACGCACCGGTATTTCATGATATGAGTTGACATGCGACAATACCGGAAACTACTGTCGCCCATCCCGCCGCCGTGCCGCCGCGCGGCCGGTGACGTTCGCCCATTTGGCTCCCGCGGCCGGCAGGCGTAACGAACGACCAGCTTCAAGGCAACTTCCAGGAGAACGACCGCGATGTCCGGGCGCAATGTGCTCAACGGTGCTCAAGTCATTGTCGACTATCTGATCCAGGAGAAGGTGCCGCAGGTGTTCGGCCTGTGCGGTCACGGCAACGTCCAGTTCATCGACGCGCTGTACGAGCGCTCCGACGAGATCAAGACCATCTCGGTCCACCACGAGAGCGTCGCCGGCTTCATGGCGGACGTCTATTACCGCGTCTCCGGCAAGCCGACCGCGACCTTCACCTCGTGCGGCCCGGGCTCGGCCAATCTGCCGATCTCGCTGGCGACCGCCTATCTCGACTCGGTGCCGTTCCTGGCGGTGACCGGCAACGTGCCGACCAGCCAGTTCAACCGCGGCGCCTTCCAGGAGATGTACCGGCAGAACCAGGCCGACTTTCCCTCGACCGTGCGCAGCCTGTGCAAGCGGGTGTTCCAGCCGACGCGCGGCGAAATGGTGCCGCTCGCGGTGCGCCAGGCCTGGAAGACGATGGTGACCGGCCGGCCCGGGCCGGTGGTGCTCGACGTGCCGTTTGACGTCTTCATGGAGGCGTCGGCGGAAGAAGCGCCGGACGCCAAGGCCTGGAACGGCAACATCTCAAGCCGTTGCGGCGCCGATCCGGACGGCGTCGTGAAAGCCGTCGACATGCTGCTCAATGCCGAGCGTCCGGTGATGCTGGTTGGGCAAGCCATCCGCCACGGTGGCGCGGCGGAAGAACTGCTCAAGTTGGCCGAGCGCTTGCAGATTCCGGTGGCGGCGTCGATGAGCGGGCTTGGCGTCATCGACACCCATCATCCGCTTTCGCTCGGCATGGTCGCGCGCGGCGGCCATTATCAGGCCAACCACGCCACGCGCCAGGCCGACGTGCTGTTGTCGCTCGGTGCGCGCTTCGACGACCGCACGTCGAGTTCCTGGATTCCTGGCTACTCTTTCACCATTCCGCCGACGCGTCTTATCCACGTCGACATCGACCCCGACGAGATCGGCCGCAATTACCCGGTTGCGCTCGGCCTTATGGCCGATACGCGCACCTTCCTACGGCAGGTTCTTGCCGAACTCGATCGCCGGAAGGACCTGACCAAAAAACTTGAAGCCCGCAAGAAGTGGCTCGCTCAGATCGACGGCTATCGCAAGGAATGGGACAAGCTCGTTGCGCCGGGCTTCACCGACGATACCCAGCCGATCAATCCGCAGCGCGCGGCGTTCGAGATCCAAAGGGGATTGCCCGACGACGCGATCCTGGTCAGCGACATCGGCGTGCACCACAACTGGCTGCTCGGCTACACCAAACCCCGCCGTCCGGATTCGCTCATCAGCTGCATGGGGTTTGGCGCCATGGGCTTCGGCGTCGCCGGCGTCATGGGCGCCAAGTTCGCGGCGCCCGACCGGCCGTGCGTGTCGGTGTGCGGCGACGGCGCCTTCTTCATGCA
>CAYJPU010000167.1:5964-7856 GCA_964372105.1 uncultured Undibacter sp. | reverse complement strand
CGATCACGGCCGGCAAGTCCAAGGACGGCAGCCCGCTCAAGCCGCCGATGGGCTACCCGTATTACGCCCAGATGACCGGCGACGACCTCGACGCCATGGTGGCCTATCTGCGCACCGTGCCGGTGAAGGAGTAGGGCCGAACAATCACGCGCTCTGTGTGTCCCGGGCGCAGCGCAGCGCGTAACGAAGTGAAGCGGTGCGCTGCTGACCCGGGATCCCGGTTTGGCGCGTCTTAAGCGGGGTCCCGGATCAGCTGAGCACCATTCGCGCTATGCGCTCATGCTGCACCGCGTCCGGGACACGCTGGCGGAACCGCCTTCATTTAGTCCCGGCGGCGGCCTATATCTCGATGGCCTGCCGGGAGTCGCCGCCTATGCCGTTCAAGCCGCGTTTCACCGCCCTTTTGGCCGCCACCGTGCTGGCGGGCCTTGGCCTGTCCGGACCGGCCTCGAGCCAGGCGCCGGACCGCCGCGTCCCGAGCCAGCCCGAGCTGACGCTGTCCTACGCCCCCGTGGTGCAGCGGGTGGCGCCGGCGGTGGTGAACGTCTACGCCGCCAAGGTGGTGCAGCAGCGCAATCCGCTGTTCGACGATCCGGTGTTCCGCCGCTTCTTCGGCGCGCCCGGCGGCGGCGGCAATCAGTTGCAGCGCTCGCTCGGCTCCGGCGTCATCGTCGACGGCACGGGCTTGATCGTCACCAACAACCACGTCATCGAAGGCGCCGACGAAGTGAAGGTGTCGCTCGCCGACAAGCGCGAGTTCGAAGCCGCCGTCGTGCTCAAAGACCAGCGCACCGACCTCGCCGTGCTGCGCGTCAAGAACGGCGGCGAGAAATTTCCCTTCCTCGACTTCGCCAATTCCGACGCGCTGCTGGTCGGCGACGTGGTGCTCGCCATCGGCAATCCGTTCGGGGTCGGCCAGACCGTGACGCACGGCATCGTCTCGGCCTTGGCGCGCACGCAGGTCGGCATCACCGACTATCAGTTCTTCATCCAGACCGACGCCGCCATCAACCCCGGCAATTCCGGCGGCGCGCTGGTCGATCTCACCGGCAAGCTGGTCGGCGTCAACACCGCGATCTTCTCGCGCTCGGGCGGATCGCAGGGCATCGGCTTCGCCATTCCGGCCAACATGGTGCGCGTCGTCGTCGCCTCGGCCAAGAGCGGCGGCGCCGCCGTCAAGCGGCCGTGGTTAGGGGCCAAGCTGCAAGTGGTGACGCCGGCGATCGCCGACGGCATGGGCCTCAAGCGGCCGGCCGGCGCACTGGTCGCCAACGTGCTGCCGGGCAGCCCGGCGGCCGCGGCCGGCTTGAAGGCCGGCGACCTGATCGTGTCGGTCGATGGCCAGGCGGTCGACGATCCCAATGCCTTCGACTACCGCTTTGCGACCAAGCCGCTCGGCGGCCGCGCGCAGCTCGGCGTGCAGCGCGCCGGCAAGACCATCACCGCCACGGTCGCGCTCACGACCGCGCCGGAGCTGCCGCGCGACGAGATCGTGATCCGCGCGCGCTCGCCGTTCTTCGGCGCCAAGGTCGCGAACCTGTCGCCGGCGGTCGCCGAAGAGCTGCGCTTGCAGAACGCCGACGAGGGCGTCGTCATCGTCGATGTCGACAACGGCTCTTACGCCAGCAACCTCGGCTTCCAGCGCGGCGACGTGATCCTCGAGGTCAACGGCGAACGCATCGCCAAGACCGCCGATCTCGACCGGGTCAGCAAGCAGGCGAGCCGCACCTGGCGCATCGAGATCCTGCGCGGCGGGCAGAAGATTTCCGCGGTGTTCAGCGGATGACGAAGGCGGTCACCACCATTTCAGCGTCATGGCCGGGCTTGTTCCGGCCATCCACGCCTTCCTTTTTTGTAAGGAAGCAAGACGTGGATGCCCGGCACAAGGCCGG
>CAYJPU010000167.1:0-5954 GCA_964372105.1 uncultured Undibacter sp. | reverse complement strand
CGTGGCCCGGGCGCCGCGCGGGGCGGCGTACCGCGCTGCAGACCCGGGGCTCCGGTTGGCGGACGTTGAACCGGGGCCCCGGATCTGCGGCGCACCACGCCGCAAGAACGCGCCGTGCTGCGCCGCGTCCGGGACACGTGCGTCGTTACCATGACCTCCCGGCCCAAATCCTCCGGCCCGAGTTTGTTCGCCGCCGCCGGCCTCGACAAGGATGCGCCGCGTCCGCTCGCCGACCGCCTGCGTCCGACCAAGCTCGACGAGGTGGTCGGCCAGGATCATCTGCTCGGACCGGACGGCGCGCTGACCCGTATGCTGGCGACGCGCTCGCTCGGCTCGCTGGTGTTCTGGGGCCCGCCCGGCACCGGCAAGACCACGGTGGCGCGGCTGCTGGCGCAGGAAACCGACCTGCATTTCGAGCAGATCTCGGCGATCTTCACCGGCGTCGCCGACCTGAAGAAAGTGTTCGAGGAGGCCCGCCGCCGCCGCGAGATGGGGCAGGGCACGCTGCTGTTCGTCGACGAGATCCATCGTTTCAACCGCGCGCAGCAGGACTCGTTCCTCCCCGTGATGGAAGACGGCACCATCGTGCTGGTCGGCGCCACCACCGAAAACCCGTCGTTCGAACTCAACGCGCCGCTGTTGTCGCGCGCGCGCGTGCTGGTGTTCCGCTCGCTCGACCCGGCCGCTGTCCAAAAACTGCTGGCGCGCGCCGAGGCGATCGAGGGCAAGCCGCTGCCGCTCGACGACGACGCGCGCGCGGCGCTGGTCGGCATGGCCGACGGCGACGGCCGCGCCTCGCTGACGCTGGCCGAAGAAGTCTGGCGCGCCGCCCGCGCCGGCGAAGTGTTCTCCTCCGCCAAGCTGCAGGAGATCGTGCAGCGGCGCGCGCCGATCTACGACAAGGCGCAGGACGGCCACTACAATCTCATCTCCGCGCTGCACAAGTCGGTGCGCGGCTCCGACCCCGACGCCGCGCTGTATTATCTCTGCCGCATGCTGGATGCCGGCGAGCCGCCGCTCTACATCGCGCGCCGCGTCGTGCGCATGGCGATCGAGGACGTCGGGCTGGCCGATCCGCAGGCGCTGGTCATCGCCAACGCCGCCAAGGACGCCTTTGACTTCCTCGGCGCGCCGGAGGGCGAGCTCGCCATCGCGCAGGCCGTGCTCTATTGCGCCACCGCGCCGAAATCCAACGCCGGCTACGCCGCCTTCGGTGCCGCCATGCGCACCGCCAAGCAGGCCGGCTCGCTGCTGCCGCCCAAGCACATCCTCAACGCGCCGACCAATTTGATGAAAGAGGAAGGCTACGGCCGCGGCTACGCCTACGACCACGACCAGGAAGAGGCGTTCTCAGGCCAGAACTATTTCCCCGACGCGCTGCCGCGCCAGCAGTTCTACAATCCGCCGGAGCGCGGGTTCGAGCGCGAGATCAGGAAGCGCCTGGACTACTGGGCGAAGCTGCGCAAGGAGCGGGGCGGGCAATGAACGTGGTCCGGGGGGCGCTTGTTCTCGGTCTGCTGGCCGGGGCTGGTGCCGGCGCGCACGCCGCCGACAGCGTCACCGGCCGCTGGGCGCTCGATCCGTCCGCGTGCTCGGGCTTGAGCTTCTCGGACGCGCAGACGCCGCTAGTGGTGACGGACTATTCGGTGCGCTGGCGCGGCGACGCCTGCCGCATCGCGCGCATGTACAAGACCGGCGACACGGTCCATATCCAGGCCGACTGCTGGGGCGTGACCGGCGAGCGCTCGGTGCCGGTGTCGCTGCGGCCGCACGCCGGCAAGCTGCAATTGCGCTGGGACCGCGTGGCGTCCGGCGACCTGCGGCGCTGCGAATGAGCCGGCACGGCTTGGATGGGGCGGGGTTAGGCTCTATATTCGGGTGTCCGGAGCGGGTTTATGAACAGTAAGTTGAGCGACGCAATTGCCCGGGTTCGCGAGCTGCCGGAAGACCGGCAGGAGGTGGCGGCCGACCTGTTGCTCGACTTCCTCGATCATGGAGCGGCGGATATCGACCTGACGCCGGAGCAGTGGGCAGAAGTGGAGCGGCGTCTCGAAAAAGATGACATTGCCAGCGAAGAGGAGGTCCAAGCCTTCTTCGCGCGCTTCAAGGCATGAAGGTCGTCTACGACCGCGGCGCTCTACGGGATCTCAATTCCATCCACGTCAGTGTCTCGCAGGACGACCCGGGCGCCGCGGAGAGGGTCGTCGGACGTGTGCGGAGTGTGGTTGATCACCTGTCCACTTCGCCTTATCTCGGACGCCCGGGCCCGCGCGGCGTGCGGCTACTTTCCATTGCTGGATTGCCTTATGTCGTCATCTACCGCGTCCGCAATGAATTGGTTCATATCGTCGCCATCTTCCACACCGCGCGGAACCGCCGGTTTTGACTGAACAGGATGCTTCATGAAGCGCGATAAAGGCGGTCCCCGGCAGCCGGGCGGCGGCAAGCAGAGGCCCGGCGCGCGCCATTCGGACCGGCCGGCGACCGGTCGCCAGGGCCGTCCCGGACGGACTGCGGACACGCGTCCCGGTCGCGGCCAAGAAGGCCGAAATGAGGGCCGTCAGGGACGGCCTGGGCGGGCCCAGGAGGCGCGTCCCGGCCGCGACGAAGGCCGCAAGCCGTTCCGTGCCGGTAAAGGCGAGGGACGAGGCCAGGGCCGCGGCAAGCCGGCCGGGCGTGGCCGCGGGCCGCGCACAGAGGAAGCGCCCGTGCGGGAGCACAATCCGCGCGCGCCCAAGGGCGATGGCAGCCGCGCCCGCTTCCTGCCGAGCCGCGACAGCAAAGGCCCGCGCCCCGCGCGCGGCGAGCGCCAGCGCCGCACCTTCGAGGCCGCGCCGCCGATGCCGTCGCGCGAGGAGCTGGCCAAGGAGGCCGCCCGCAAGGAAGCGTTCGCGAACGCCTCGTTCTCCGCCGCCGTCCAGACGCTGATGGTGTCGCCGGACGAGGACGGCATGCGGGTCGACCGTTTCTTCGAGGCGCGCTTTCCCGGCCTGTCGTTCGGCCACATCCAGCGCATCATCCGCAAGGGCGAAGTGCGCGTGAACAGCCGGCGCACCGAACCGAAGGCGCGGCTCACGGCGGGCCAAGCGGTGCGCGTGCCGCCGCTGAAGCTGGAGGCGCCGGCGCTGCGCGACGACGCGCCCCAGGCGCAGCAGGACCGCGCCTTCATCAAGTCGATCACGCTCTACGAAGACGACGACGTCATGGTGCTGAACAAGCCCATGGGTCTCGCCGTGCAGGGCGGCTCCGGTACCGTGCGCCATATCGACGGCATGTTGGGGGCGCTGCGTGGTTCCGGCATCGATGCCCAGCGGCCGCGTCTGGTGCACCGGATCGACAAGGACACCGCCGGCTGCCTGCTGGTAGCCAAGACCCGCTTCGCCGCCGCCGCGCTCGCCAAGACGTTCCGGTCGCGCTCGGCCCGCAAGGTCTATTGGGCGCTGGTCGCCGGCGTGCCGAAGCCGCGCCAGGGCCGGATCTCGACTTATCTCGCCAAGCAGGAGGTCGAGGAGGACTCGTTCATGCGGGTCGCCCACCATGGCGAGAAGGACGCCGTCCACGCCGTGACCTATTACGCGGTGGTCGAGACCTCGGCGCAGAAGCTCGCCTGGCTGTCGCTCAAGCCGGTCACCGGACGGACCCATCAGCTGCGCGCCCATATGGCGCATATCGGCAATCCGATCGTCGGCGATCCGAAGTACTTCAACATCGAGAACTGGGAGCTGCCGGGCGGCATCCAGAACAAGCTGCATCTCTTGGCGCGGCGCATTGCGGTGCCGCATCCGCGCGGCGGCGTGATCGACGTCTCGGCGCCGCTGCCGCCGCACATGGAGCAGACCTGGAACCTGCTCGGCTTCGACACCAAACGCTACGACCCGATCGAGGACGCGCCCGAAGAGGAGTAGCACCTCCATCGTCATCACCGGGCCGCCGCGCAGCGGCGAGACCCGGTGATCCCGATCAGGAGACACTGTACCCTTCTAAGCGAGATGGCCGGGACATAAGAGCGTTCACGCCCGTCTTCGACGGGCTATGCCCGGCCATGACAGGGTGGCGGTCGGGGAGCCGCATGCCTATGTGAGTTTCATGCGATCGCTGTTTGTCCTGTTGCTTGCCTGGGCGCTCATGGCGCCGGCGCATGCGCAATCGGGCGACGAGCGCACCACCATCATGCGGCCGGAGCCCTGGCTGCCGCCGAAATACCAATCGCCGCGCGGCACCCGCCAGCAGGTGCAGCCGATCAAGCCGATGGCGGTGCCGCGCCTGGGCGCCGAACCGCCGCCGCCACCGATCGTGGTGCCGCAGACCGGCGCGGTGCTGCCGAACATGCCGACGCTGTCGCCGTCCGGCCCGGGCGGGCGCGAGACCTATCAGGACCGTGCCGCGCGTTGCGCGCATCAAGCCGGTGTCTACGGCGCCGCCGCTGGCGACCGCGGCACGTATATCGGCACCTGCATCAATCAATAGTTGTGGGAGAAGCCGTTCGCCGTTGGTATGAATCGTCGGGGCGATAGGGTACGTAGCCCTATACGCGGCGCGAGTCGCCGGCCTAGACTGCCGATGGACACCCGAACCAGCACCTATACCGGCTTTCATTACGCGCCCACACCGGACATCCAGCCGGCCGTGGTGGCGCGTTGGGCTGCGCGTTTCGAAGATCCGCAATACGAGCAGGATTATCGCGCCAGCCGTTTAGCCGACGACCGTTTCCGCGGCGTGGTCCTGATGGCGCTGGCCTCAGTCGCCGGCGCGCTGAATTTCCTGGTCCAGCTTAATGCCTATGTGAACGACGCCAGCAGCCTCGGCGCGCTCGGCCCGCCGTTCGCGTCGATCTGGCTGCCGCTCATCGGCATCCTGATCGTCCAGCGGCTGCGCACGCCGGACATGCTGGAAGCGATGATGGTGCTGTGCATCGCCGTCGGCACAGTTACGCGGCTGACGCTGGTGACCCTGCATCCGGGCATGAGCCAGATGTGGCCGACCTTGATCGTCGGCGTCGTGTTCGTGATCTACCTCTATCTGCCGATCCGCTTCGTCGCCGCGGTGGTGCTGGCGGCGGTGTTTTCGGTGGTCGGCTTCACCTGGTGGCTGACGGTGCAGGGCGGCCTGCTGCCGGTCGATCAGTTCTACCGCGGCCTGGTCTGGCTGACCTTCGCCAATGCGCTCGGCTTCATCGCCTCGAATTCGTTGCACCGCAGCCAGCGCACGCAGTTCGCCCAGAGCCTGGT
The DNA here is from genome assembly GCA_964372105.1 of uncultured Undibacter sp. Lineage (GTDB taxonomy): Bacteria > Pseudomonadota > Alphaproteobacteria > Rhizobiales > Xanthobacteraceae > Pseudolabrys. The sequence goes on along the minus strand of CAYJPU010000167.1, from coordinate 726 downwards.
GCTCAAGCAGCTGTTGTCGACCGACTCGATGACCGGCATCGGCAACCGCCGCCGCTTCGACTACGCGCTCGACCGCGAATGGCGCCGCTGCGGCCGCTCCGGACGGCCGCTGTCGGTGCTGATGATCGATGTCGACCACTTCAAGGCCTACAACGACCATCACGGCCATCAGCAGGGCGACGAGTGCCTGCGGCTGGTGGCGCGTCTGCTGGTCGAAAGCGTGGGACGGCCGGGCGATCTGGTGGCGCGCTACGGCGGCGAGGAGTTCGTCTGCCTGCTGCCGGAGATCGACGGGGACGGCGCGCGCGCGGTGGCCGAGAAATTCGCCGACGCCCTCGCCGAGGCGGCGATTCCGCACCCGGGCTCGACGCTCGACGGCCGGCTGACCATCAGCATCGGCGTCGCGAGCGTGGACGATCTCAACACCCGGCGGCCGATGGAAGCGGTCGCGCTGGCCGACAAGCTTCTGTACGAAGCCAAACGCGCCGGCCGCGACCAGATTGCGGCGGCGACGCTCTAGCAACGAAGGTTCGTGAGTTCTTCTTCCTTACCCTCCCCTGGAGGGGGAGGGTCGCTTCGCCGGAGCGCGTAGCGCGAAGGCGAGCGGCCGAGGGGGCGTTTATCCATGATGGTGTTTTCTCAAATACCGTACAGCATATTCAGCGTCATGCCCGGGCATAGCCGTCCGAAGGACGGCGTCGCTTCGCTCGCCTATGTCCCGGGCAT
>CAYJPU010000166.1:3898-7936 GCA_964372105.1 uncultured Undibacter sp. | reverse complement strand
GCGATGGCGATGAAGAACGGCCGCTGCGACATGAGCTTCGGCGTCATGGGCGCGCACTATCAGCCGATGGGCCACGTCCAGATCATCCTCAACATGCTCGACTACGGCATGGACGTGCAGCAGGCGATCGATTGCCCGCGCTTCTTCTTCGAGGGCGAGCAGACGGTGGTCGAGAACGGCACGCCCAAGGCCACCATCGACGGCCTCAAGGCCCGCGGCCACACGGTGGTGATGGCGGAGTCGCCGTGGGGCGGCGCGCAGACGATCAAAATCGATTGGGAGCGTGGCACGCTGACCGGCGGCTCGGAGCCGCGCAAGGACGGCTGCGCACTGGGCTATTGAGGCGCGGCGCGTTCCGGACGACGAAAGGATATATATCCTAATTACTGGAATTCCATAGGAAATTAGCAAGGCAGTTTCTTTCTTCAGGAGAGTTTTATCTTTCCATAGCAAAAAATATAGCATATAATTTCAATAGAAATACAGAGAGGGTGCCGTGGCTTCCAATCCTCGCCTTCAGCCGGCGGTTTCGGACTCTGCCGTCATCACCAAGGCCACCATCCGCGCGGCGGAAAGACTGGGCGTCAAAAACAAGACGCTCGCCCGCATTATCGGCCTGTCGGAAGCGACTGTTTCGCGCCTGAAGCAGGGCGACTATCCGCTCGCGCAGGGGCAGAAGCCGTTTGAGTTGGCGGTCTTGTTCGTCCGCCTGTACCGGTCGCTGGACGCCGTCATCGGCGGCGACGATGCGGTCGCGGCATCGTGGCTCAACAATCAGAATACGGCGCTGAACGCGAAGCCCATCGATTTGATCCAAACCGTTTCCGGTCTTACGAATGTCATTCAGTACCTGGACGCCCGACGCGCTGTTGTCTAACGCGCGTCATGATTCCGGCAGCGGCTGGCGCGTCGTCGAAGCCCAGCATTTCGTGTCGACCACAAAGCTCACCGACAGCGCCGAGGAGCAGCGCCGGCTTGAAGAGCTGATCGAAGACAGCAAGCCGGTCATTCCCGAAGAATGCCGGCATCTGCATTATCTGCTTTTTACGCCGTTCCGTTATGGCGCTCCGTACCCGCACGGTTCTCGCTTCAGGGCGGCTGGACTTTCGTTAGGTGTTTTTTACGGCGCCGTTTTGCCGCAGACGGCAATCGCCGAAGTCGCGTTCCATCGGCTGTTGTTCTATGCCGAATCTCCCGCAACGCCGTGGCCAAGCGAGCCGGGGGAATTCAGCGTATTTTCGGTCGAGTATGCGACGGGCCGCGCGCTCGATCTGACGCTGGCGCCGCTCAGTGCGGCCGCGGATGTCTGGACGCACCCGACCGACTATGCGCCGTGCCAGCAATTGGCCGAACGCGCGCGCACGGCCGGAGTCGATCTGATCAAGTATCAATCGGCGCGCGATCCGGACCGCGGGCTGAACCTGGCAATCCTGAGCTGCCGGGCCTTTACGAAACACGAGCCTGTCAGCCGTCAAAGCTGGCGGATACAGCTCAGCGCGGGCGGTGTGCGTGCCGTCTGCGAGTTCCCCAGGATGTTCTTGGATTTCGATAGAGAGGCGTTCGCGCGCGACCCGCGCATGTCGACAATGACGTGGGACCGTTAGCGGTAGGCGGGACGGGAGTATTGAGGTTTCGCGGTCGTTCCGGACGCGCGCACAAGCGCGCGATCCGGAATCCAGAGACGTGCTCAGAGTGATCGTCAGGATTCCGGGTTCGCGGGCTAAAAAGCCCGCGCCCGGAATGACGGAATTTTATTTGCGCGTCAGTGAAGCAACCGAACGATACGCGGCCATCGCGTCGGCCGGCTCGGCGCGGCGGCGCGCGCGGGTCTGCGGCAGGTCGGCCTTGGTAGCCAGAAGCTGGGCGAGAAACGGTGCGTCGCGGTAGGCCATTGGCCGATCGGTGCGCTCGGCCTGCGGTTCGACGGCAACCAGCGCGCGGCTCTCGGAGCGTGGCTCCTTGGCCTGCGGCACGGCTTCATGCGGCACGCCGCCGGCGCTCTGGCCGAAGGTCCTTCCGCTGACGGCGCCGAGTCGCATAGGCTTGCCCTGTTTCAAATCGGGACATTCGCGTCCCTTCTGACCCTGTATTGGCAAGGGCCGTGCCGCCGGCCGCAATCGCGCGTGTTCGAAGGCTTTTTGGGGCTTTTGCTGTTTGTTTAAAGATTGTCCGTAGCGTCGGCGTCCAATCCAGTCTCCAGCACAACGCCCGCCATGCCGCGGGGCGTTCCAAAAAGGGGCGGTCGTGACCCGTTTCGATCAAGCGGCCGGTGGCCCGGATGCCGCCGAGATTCTGCGGTCGATCGGCGACGCCGCCTACAACTGGCAGATCGACACCGACGCGCTGAGCTGGTCCGGCAACGCCGCCGCCGTGCTCGGCCTTGATGCATCGGATATTCCGGCCGGCCGCGCCTTTGCGCGCCATGTCAGCGCCGAAGGCGGCCAGAGCCGCGCCGACGCCATCACGCAGTCGACGCAGCGCGATCACGGCGATGGCGTCGCCTATCAGGTGCAATACGCCGTCAAGAACGGCGACGTGACGGTGTGGGTCGAGGACACCGGCCGCTGGTTCGCCGGCCCCGACGGCAAGCCGCAGCGCGCGCATGGCCTGCTGCGCCGCATCGACGAGCGCTACGAGCGCGAGCGCCGCCTGACGCAACTGGCCAAGTTCGATCCGCTGACCGGCGAGTTGAACCGCGCCCATCTCAACGAGGTGCTGGCGACGACGGTCGAGGAGGTGGTGCGTTTCCGCGAGTCCTGCGGCTTCCTGCTGATTTCGATCGACCATCTCGGCCGTCTCAACGAGGCCTACGGCTTCGACGTCACCGAAGAGGTGATCGCCCAGGTCGCCAAGCGCATCCGCGCGCGCCTGCGCGGCAAGGACCATCTCGGCCGCTTCTCCGGCAACAAGTTCGGCGCGATTCTCACGCGTTGCTCGCCCGACGAACTCACCGTCGCCGCTGACCGGCTGCTGACCGGCGTCCGCGACGAGCCGATCGTGACCGCCGCCGGTCCGGTGGCGGTGACCATCACCGTCGGCGGCGTCAACGCGCCGCGCCACGCGCGCAACGTGGCGGAGATCGTCAGCCGCGCGCTCGACGCGCTGCACGCCGCGCGCACCAAGCGCCACGGTTCGTTCGAAGCCTACCGGCCGAACGTCGCACGCGACGCCATGCGGCGCGAAAGCGTGCGCGCCACCGACGAGATCGTGTCGGCGTTGAACGAACGGCGCATCGCGCTCGCCTTCGAGCCGGTGGTCGAGGCCGCAAGCCGCGACATCGCGTTCTACGAGTGCCTGATGCGGGTCTACCGGCCCGACGGCGCCATCGCACACGCCAACGAAATCATCCCGGTGGCCGAGCAGGTCGGCCTGGTGCGCATGCTCGATTACCGCGTGCTCGAGCTGGTGGTGGCGGAGCTTGCCGACGCGCCGGCGCTGCACGCCAGCGTCAACGTTTCGCCGGCGTCGACGATCGATCCGGACTGGTGGTCGGGGCTGGCCGCGCTGTTGCGCACCAACAGCGGTGTGGCCGAACGGTTGATCATCGAGATCACCGAGACGGCGGCGATCCAGGACATCGACGACGCCCGCGGCTTCGTCACCCGCGTCAAGGATCTCGGTTGCCGTATCGCCATCGACGATTTTGGCGCTGGCCACACCTCGTTCCGCAACCTGCGCAAGCTTGGCGTCGACATCGTCAAGATCGACGGCGCCTTCGTGCAGAACATCGTCAAGTCGAACGACGACCGCGCCTTCGTGCACACGCTGATCGACCTGTCGCACCGCCTCGGCCTCAAGACAGTGGCCGAATGGGTGCAGGACGAAGAGGCGGCGAAGCTCCTGGCGGGCTGGGGCGTCGACCATTTGCAAGGCGCGCTGATCGGGCTCGCCAACGGCGACCGCCCCTGGCTGTGCAACGGCGGCCAGGCCGTCAACGGGTAACGTGACCGGTCATGCCCCGCGAAAGCGGGGGCTCCAGTTAACCCAAACGAATTATATTAATGGGCGCCCGGGGGTTGTGGGTGGGGGGGGGGGGGG
>CAYJPU010000166.1:0-3888 GCA_964372105.1 uncultured Undibacter sp. | reverse complement strand
ACCCAACCGGCCCGCCGGGCGCGCGGGGGCCCCCCCCTGGCCCGGCCCACGACAGCTCATCATTCCTTGCCGCCGAGCTTATCGAGGCGCTTCTGCATTTCGTCGAGCTGGCGCTTCAGGTCGTCCATCTCGTTGCCGGAAGCGGCCGGCTTGTCCGGCGCCGCCCCGGGGGTGGCGCGCTGGCCGCGGGCGAAGGGCGCGAACATGGCGAAGGTCTTCTCGAACATTTCCATGTTCCGCCTCACCTGGTCTTCGAGCGGGCCGAAGCCGACGCCGCCGAAAGCCTGAGAAATCTGTTCGCGGAACTTGCCTTGCTCCTGGGTCAGCGACTGCATCGACTGCTCGAGGAAGCGCGGCACCAGCATCTGCATGCTGTCGCCGTAGAAGCGGATCAACTGCCGCAGGAAGGCGATCGGCAGCAGGCTCTGCCCTTCCTTGTTTTCCTGCTCGAAGATGATCTGCGCCAGCACGGACCGCGTGATGTCTTCGCCAGACTTGGCGTCGTAGACGACGAAGTCCTCGCCTGCCTTGACCATCGAGGCGAGGTCCTCGAGCGTCACGTATGTGCTGGTACCTGTATTATAGAGCCGCCGGTTCGCATATTTCTTGATTGTGACCGGCTCTTTATTGTCTGCCATGGTTCACACGTTTCCCCTACCCAATCTCATCAGCATAACCACTTTCACGATGGATGGGCCACCGTTTTTGTGGCGGCGCGGCAGGCCGATTGCGCGCCGCGACATCACTTGCCTAATGGACCGAAAAGAGCCAATTCTCGCGCATATCGGCAGGCCAGCCATTGTTGACAGGGGTCCCCGGCTGGCATTGGATGCCGCAGCGCCAGAAAACCCGGATGCCCCCAACCCGACCGTAGGAGTTTTGGATGAAAGACGACGTCGTCATCGTAAGCGCCGCCCGCACGCCTGTCGGCGCCTTCAACGGGGCGTTTGCCAACCTGCCGGCCCATGAGCTGGGCCGGACCGCCATCAAGGCGGCGCTGGAGCGGGCCGGGGTCACCGGCGATCGCGTCAGCGAAGTCATCATGGGTCAGATCCTCACCGCCGGCTCGGGCCAGAACCCCGCCCGCCAGGCCTCGATCGCCGCCGGCATTCCGGTGGAAAGCCCTGCCTGGGGCGTGAACCAGCTCTGCGGTTCCGGTCTGCGCGCGGTCGCGCTCGGCTATCAGGCCATCCTCAACGGCGACAGCGACATCGTGGTCGCCGGCGGCCAGGAGTCGATGAGCATGGCGCCACACTGCGCCTACCTGCGCGGCGGCGTGAAGATGGGCAACTTCGACATGGTCGACACCATGATCAAGGACGGCCTGTGGGACGCCTTCAACGGCTACCACATGGGCAATACCGCCGAGAACGTCGCCAAGCAGTGGCAGATCACCCGCCAGCAGCAGGACGAGTTCGCGGTCGCCTCGCAGAACAAGGCCGAAGCCGCCATGAAGGCCGGCAAGTTCAAGGACGAGATCGCGCCGGTCACCGTCAAGTCGCGCAAGGGCGACATCGTGGTCGACACCGACGAGTATCCGAAGGCGGGCGTCACCATCGACGGCCTCGCCAAGCTGCGTCCCGCCTTCGACAAGGAAGGCACCGTCACCGCGGGTAGCGCTTCCGGCATCAACGACGGCGCCGCCGCCGTGGTGCTGATGCGCGCCTCGGAAGCCGCCAAGCTCGGCAAGACGCCGCTGGCGCGCATCGTGTCCTGGGCGCAGGCCGGCGTCGATCCGTCGATCATGGGTACCGGGCCGATCCCGGCGTCGCGCGCCGCGCTCAAGAAGGCCGGCTGGACCCACCAGGACCTCGACTTGGTCGAGGCCAACGAGGCCTTCGCCGCGCAGGCCTGCGCGGTCAACAAGGACCTCGGCTGGGACACCTCGAAGGTGAACGTCAACGGCGGCGCCATCGCCATCGGCCACCCGATCGGGGCCTCCGGCGCGCGCGTGCTGGTGACGCTGCTGTACGAAATGCAGAAGCGCAACGCCAAGAAGGGCCTTGCCACGCTCTGCATCGGCGGCGGCATGGGCATCGCCATGTGCGTGGAGCGCGCCTAAAAGTCACACACGACACAAGTCTAATGCGTCGCTTGATCTGCGTCATATGCCCGGCCTTGTGGCCGCATGTCGGGTTTACCCGACATGCGGTTTTTTTGATCTGACGCAACTCCGGCAGGCCGGAGTTGCGTATGGCATTTACGTCTTTAAGCTGTCCACGATGTGGGACGCCCAGGTTTGAGCCCGGGCGCACGAAACTGTTCTCTGGAGGGGACTAAATCATGGCGCGCGTTGCATTGGTCACCGGCGGAACCCGCGGGATCGGGGCGTCCATCGCCAAGGCGCTCAAGGCGGCCGGCTACAAAGTGGCAGCCAATTACGGCGGCAACGACGAGGCCGCGCAGAAATTCAAGGCCGAGACCGGTATTCCCGTGTTCAAATGGGACGTGTCGTCCTTTGAGGCCTGCACCGCCGGGCTGAAAGCCGTGCAGGACGAGCTCGGTCCGGTCGAAGTGCTGGTCAACAACGCCGGTATCACCCGCGACGCCATGCTCCACCGCATGAAGCCGGAGCAGTGGTCGGCGGTGATCAACACCAATCTCGGCTCGCTGTTCAACATGTGCCGGCAGGTGATCGAGGGCATGCGCGAGCGCAAGTTCGGCCGCATCGTCAACATCTCGTCGATCAACGGCCAGAAGGGCCAGATGGGCCAGACCAACTATTCCGCCGCCAAGGCCGGCGAGCTCGGCTTCACCAAGGCTTTGGCGCAGGAGGCCGCGCGCTCCGGCATCACCGTGAACGCGATCTGCCCGGGCTACATCAACACCGAGATGGTGCAGGCGGTGCCGAAGGACGTGCTGGAGAAGTCGATCCTGCCGCAGATCCCGATCGGCCGGCTCGGCGAGCCGGAAGAGATCGCGCGCTGCGTGGTGTTCCTGGCCGCCGACGAGGCCGGGCTGATCACCGGCTCCACCATCACCGCCAATGGCGGGCAGTATTTCACTTAAATCGAGTTCACTGAACTCACCGTTCGTCCCCGCGCACCGACGTCGGGCTTGCCCGATGTCGGCACTGGAATGCCCAAGTCGGCTACAGCCGACTTGGGATGGGGACCCAGGGGCAACAAGCACTGGATTCCCACTTGCGCGGGAATGAGCGGGGAACGTTGCAAGCTCCGGCAAAGATATAGGCAATCTGATGAGCACCAACCGCGTTCACCGCGTCGCCGTCATCCCCGGCGACGGCATCGGTAAGGAAGTCGTGCCCGAAGGCGTGCGCGTGCTGGAGGCGGCGGCGAAGAAGTTCGGCTTCGAGCTGCGGTTCGACGAGTTCGATTTTGCATCTTGCGACTATTACGAGAAGCACGGCCGCATGATGCCGGAGGACTGGAAGGAGAAGATCGGCAAGCACGACGCGATCTTCTTCGGCGCCGTCGGCATGCCCGACCGCGTGCCGGACCACATTTCGCTGTGGGGCTCGCTGATCCTGTTTCGCCGCGAGTTCGACCAGTACATAAACCTGCGCCCGGTGCGCCTGATGCCCGGCGTGCCGTCGCCGCTGGCGAACCGCAAGCCCGGCGACATCGATTTCTGGGTGGTGCGCGAGAACACCGAAGGCGAATATTCCGCGATCGGCGGCAAGATGTTCGCCGGCACCGAGCGCGAGGTCGTCGTGCAGGAGACGGTGATGAGCCGTATCGGCGTCGACCGCGTGCTGAAATTCGCGTTCGAATTGGCGCGCTCCACGCCGAAGAAGCACCTCACGTCCGCCACCAAGTCGAACGGCATCGCCATCACCATGCCGTACTGGGACGAGCGCGTGAAGGAGATGGCGAAGGGCTATCCGGACGTGAAGTGGAACCAGTTCCACATCGACATCCTGACCGC